>JBDREF010000280.1:0-4767 GCA_043820045.1 Planctomycetota bacterium
GGTCTTCACGACGGATGTACCGGTGAAAGGCGTGCGAATCTCGGCGCCGGGACACGATACGCTTAGTATTTCCGCGCTAACGGTTATACCTGATATCGCCACAAAGCCAATCCCTGCAGACGGCGCCTTACATGCGGATACGTGGGCCAATCTGTCCTGGACGCCGGGCGACAAGGCGGTTTCGCACGATGTGTATATCGGTGAGAGCTTTGACGATGTCAACGACGGCACCGTCGACTCGCCCGAATTCCGGGGCAATCAGACCGGCACCTTCATAGTCGTCGGCTTCCCCGGATTTCCGTATCCGGACGGCCTTACTCCCGGCATTACTTACTACTGGCGAATCGATGAAATCAACCCGGCCGAGCCGAACAGCCCATGGAAAGGCGACGTCTGGAGCTTCTCCATTCCGCCGAGAACAGCTTACAATCCCGACCCGGCTGACGGAGCCGAGTTCGTGGACACCGGTGCGACTTTAAGCTGGACACCGGGTTTCGGCGCCAAATTGAACACCGTTTATATCGGCACTAATTTCGACGATGTAAACAATGCCGTCGGAGGCGCTCCACAGGGCACCGCAACCTACAAGCCCGCCTCTCTCGAAGCGGAGAAGATATACTATTGGCGCGTTGACGAGTTCGATGGGTTCGTGACGCACAAGGGCGATATCTGGGGCTTCACGACTCCGGGCGCTGCCGGCAGTTTGCAGCCGGCCAACGGCGCGACTGGTGTGCAGTTGGACGCCAGGATTAC
This sequence comes from Planctomycetota bacterium, assembly GCA_043820045.1. Classification (GTDB taxonomy): domain Bacteria; phylum Planctomycetota; class Phycisphaerae; order Sedimentisphaerales; family Anaerobacaceae; genus JBDREF01. Next base: position 754 of record JBDREF010000280.1, read on the forward strand.
CTGGACGCCGGCAACTACGGCCACTTCGCACGATCTGTACTTTGGCACTGACAAAGACGCGGTGGGAAGCGCCGCCAAGGCCTCGCCGGAGTTCAAAGGCAACAAGGCCAAAAGGTGCCGAGAGCTACGACCCCGGCAAATTAGCGTGGGACAGCGATTACTACTGGCGCGTGGATGCAGTTTACAATGCCGGTCCGGTCAAGGGGCTTGTCTGGAGTCTCACGACGGCCGACTTCGTTGCAGTGGATGATTTCGAGTCCTACAATGACATCGATCCACCTGACCCGGCGAGCAACAGGATATTCGACAACTGGATAGATGGCTTTGGAACCACGAACAATGGCGCTCTGGTCGGCAACGATCTGCCGCCGTATGCAGAGCAGGCTACAGTTCACAGTGGTTCGCAGGCGATGCCGTATGCATACGACAACAACCTGAAGACCTCCGAAGCGACGCTGACATTGGTTTCTCCTCGTGACTGGACCGAGGAAGGTGTCGGGAAACTGTCGCTGTGGTTCCGCGGCGCTGCGGCCAATTCCGCCGAGCGGATGTATGTCGCTCTCAACGGCACTGCGGTTGTTTACCATGATGATCCTGCCGCGACACAGCAAACCGGGTGGAACGAGTGGGTAATCGACCTGCAGGCATTTGCCGATCAGGGTGTGAACCTTGCCAACGTCAATACGATTGCTCTTGGCATCGGCACGAAGAATAGTCCGGCCGCGGGCGGAACAGGAACGATGTTCTTCGACGATATCCGGCTGTACAGACCCGCTGTGGCACCTGAACCACAGCCGTAAGCTGTTGTCTGAGCGCTAATTTAGACCACGAAGTTTAGTGGATTTGTATTACTTCGGGGCCCATACCGATTGACTCGGTATGGGCCCCTTTCTCGTCTGAGCACCGGACCATCTCCATTGCCTGTCCCCTTGCATGAAGGGCTGCTTTACGCCCGAAAACGCGGTTTATGGGGGGCTTGGCAAGCAGTTTCCCCCGGAGACTGCGAACGTGGTTGTCCGCGAATTATTCTTGACAAATTAACGGTCAATCTGCTATAAATAGAATTGTATAGGGTTATGAATTGTCGCTCTTTCGGTGGGCGGAGTCTTCGTGCTTTCCGGGCCGCAGAAGGAAGGAGGCGGTTTCAAACAGTGAACAGGCTACTTCGGCACATCAAGCGAAATACAGCGCAATGTACAGACCGTTCATGGTCGGGTTATGTGAACTCTTTTTGAAGGAGGACTATTATGTTCAAGAAATCAATTTCTCTTATGCTGTTGTTTGCTGTGGGGCTGACCGGTACGCTCAGCGCCGGCGAACTAATCAAGATCAACTTCCAGTTGGCAGGCGCGCCCGTTCCGGAGGGCTATCTGCCGGATACGGGCCTCGTCTTCGCTGATCGGGGTAACGGCTACAGCTATGGCTGGTCCCAGGATATGACGGACCAGACGCGCGACCGCAACAATGCGGCTGCGCCCGACCAGCGATATGACACGCTCATTCATTTTCGTGGCAGAGGCGCTGTATGGGAGATCGAACTTGCCCCAGGTACTTATCGAATATATATCGTGTGCGGTGATCCCTCGAACGCCGATTCGAACAACCAGATAGAGTTGGAAGGCGAAGTGCTGGCCGATGACCCGGACGGGATGGATAGCTTCGATGAGTTCGAGTTCATAGTGACCGTGACCGACGGGCGTCTGACCTGGTCGGAACCGGCGGGCTCTTATGTCAAGCCCTGCTTTATCGAGATCGAATCTTCCAGACCGGTTGTCAAGGCGACTCAACCCGATCCGAAGGACGGCTCGATGCACTTCGATACCTGGGTGAACCTCTCGTGGAAAGCCGGGCAGCTTGCCGTCTCTCACGATGTTTACCTCAGTGACAGTTACGACGATGTGAGCGCCGGTGCCGAGAGTACGTCCCGAGGCAACCAGACCTCGACGTTCTATGTTGCAGGTTTCCCCGGGTTTGCCTATCCGGAAGGTCTGGTTCCGGGGACGACGTACTATTGGCGAATCGACGAGGTCAACGACGCCGAGCCGAACAGCCCGTGGAAAGGTGATGTTTGGAGCTTCTCGATTCCGCCCAAAACGGCTTATGACCCTGACCCCGCTGACGGAGCCGAGTTTGTGGCCGCCGATGCGACGCTTAAGTGGACGCCGGGTTTCGGCGCCAAATTGCACACCGTTTACATTGGTACCGAGTTCGACAACGTGAACAATGCCACTGGAGGTGCGCCCCAGGGAGCTGCAACATACAAGCCTGGTACGCTCGAATTGGAGAAGGTTTACTACTGGCGCGTCGATGAGTTCGACCCCCCCACTACGCATAAGGGTGACATTTGGGGCTTTACGACTCCGGGTGCCGCGGGCAATCCGCAGCCGTCCAATGGTGCGACGGGCGTGCAGATGACTGCAAAGCTTGGCTGGACGCCGGCGACTACAGCCGTCTCGCATGATGTTTACTTCGGTATCGACAAAGATGCGGTGAGGAACGCCACGACTGCTTCGCCGGAGTACAAAGGTAACAAGGCCCTTGGCGCCGAGAGCTACGACCCCGGAAGACTCGCGTGGCACAGCGATTACTATTGGCGCGTGGATGCCGTTTACAATGCAGGTCCGGTCAAGGGCCTTGTCTGGAGTTTCACGACGGCCGATTTCATTACGGTGGACGATTTCGAGTCCTACAACGACATCGATCCGCCGGACCCGGCGAGCAACCGGATATTCGATAAGTGGATCGACGGCTTTGGAACCACGAACAATGGCGCTCTCGTCGGCAACGATCTGCCTCCCTACGCCGAGCAGACTACCGTCCACGGCGGCGCTCAGTCGATGCCGTATGCATACGACAACAACCTGAAGACCTCCGAGGCGACACTGACGCTGGTTTCCGGGCGTGACTGGACCGAAGAAGGTGTTGGGAAACTGTCGCTGTGGTTCCGCGGCGCTGCAGCCAATTCCGCCGAGCGTATGTATGTTGCCCTTAACGGCACGGCGGTTGTTTACCATGACGACCCTGCGGTGACGAACAAAGGCGTATGGACGCAGTGGGTTATCGACCTGCAGGCGTTTGCCGACCAGGGCGTGAACCTCGCCAACGTCAATACTATTACAATTGGCTTAGGCACCAAAAACAGTCCGGTCGCGGGCGGAACAGGAACGATGTTCTTCGACGACATTAGGCTGTATCGGCCGTAAAAGGCTGCCGATTGGCAACTGCGTTGAAGTAAAATGAGTGTTCGCATGAGTTCGAAGTCCACACCGGGTAATCCGGTGTGGACTTCGTTTGTTTTGAGGGGTATTGCGGTTGCCGGCGTCAAGGTCTGGGGCGGTCTTCATCGTTGACGCTTCCGACATTGCCCATGTCGTCGTCTATGCCGTCGGAATCCGTGCACGCTGCGGTCTGCCAGTCCCACGACCGCATGCCACCCAGCATGTCGTAAATTCGCGAAAAACCCTTCGAGCGCAGGAAAGCTGCGGCCTGATTGCTCCGATTGCCGCTGCGGCAGACAACAAGGATCGGACTATCTGCCGGCAACTGCCGGTATTTCTTCTGCAGGATGCCTGAATTCCACGGGTAGTTCAGGGCGCCGGGGATGTGCCCGGCGGAATCGCAGTATTCAGAAGCCTCCCGGACGTCGATGACTGTGAGCGGAACATCGGAGTCAATCAGCTCTTTCGCCTGCAAAAGTGTAACATCGCTGTGTTGGACTGCGCACGAGCAGAACATTATCACAAGCACGGCCGCGCAAAGAAATATGCCGTGTACGTTTAGTCGAGTGGCTTTTCCGTCGGTTCCTTTAGCCGTTTCGAGTGTCGCCATTGGAGAACTCCACAATTCGTGCTTTAGTCCTGCCTGGGCCGGCTGCTTACTGCCGCCGTTCCGAGGGCTTTGGATTTTTCGTCTTCTGGTGGTCCTTCATGCACATGTCCATATCCAGGATTTCCCCGGGGACATGAGGCTGATGCGCTTCGGTTGCATACTTAATCATCTTGTCCAATATCGCGG
>JBDREF010000281.1:0-41882 GCA_043820045.1 Planctomycetota bacterium
AAGACCCGTCTGCGCGTCATTCGTGGACACAAACATATTCAGCCGCATCGACAGCTCCTATTCTCGATTCTGGATTCTCGACGAGTATCGAGCATATTGAGAGAATATGTGCGTTTGACAACCATAACACCGCCAAAATGATAACCGCCGTTGTGGCGGGTCATTTCATGCCGCTTGCCAGGGCCTTGGCGGTGGCATTGATTATCGCCTCGGACGTCATCGTCGCACCGCTAACAACATCTATACCCTTCACTGACTGTCGTTCAATAATCCGCTTCGGCGTATCGGTGAAGGCCGAGTAGAACTGTCTTTCCTTATGTTCGGTAATCCGCACGGATTCTATCCGATTGCTCTTGACGGCGACCTCTACGTACAATGGCCCGGCGTAGGCGGTGCTGCCGGCATGATAGAGACCGTCCGGAATTCGCGAAAGGTCGAGCGCATCGAAGCACTTGATTGCCTCAATGTTGGCCTTGGCCCGCTCCCTGTTATGCTCGGAATCCTTTTCACGTGCGTTCGCGGTCGGCGTTGCCAGCACTTTTTCATAGTAGGCCAAACCCCGCTGCAACTCACCGCGGAGGCGGCATACATCGCCCGCCGCCAGATAACCCACATCAGCGGCGCCGAAACGAGCCTTCTCATCAGCAAGCTTGATCGCCTTATCAAACTCGCCCATCTCGGCCCAGAGTCTGATTATCGCGCCGTGGCGCGTGTAGTCCTGCCTGTATTGCGAGAGTACTTCCATGGCCATACTTTTGTTGCCCATTTTCCAATAGCAGTGCGCCAGGCCAAGTGGATCGTATGCACCGCCCCTCTGGGCGCTCATCCGCCACCAGAACGCTGCTCGCGGCCAGTCCTCCAAGAGGTCATGGAACATCCGGCCCAACGTATTCATCGAGCGGCATACCTTGGCCGAATCATCCTTGTTCAGAATCATCAGGTGATGCACGAGCTTGACGCCTTCCCTCCATCTGCCGGGGTTCGGGTTGATGACATCCCAGATGTACTGGCCAATGTTCTTCCGGGCGTTCCATGGGCCGTCCGCTTTCAGCGGCCAGCTCACATCCAGTGTTTCCGGGTATGTCAACTCGACCGAATCCCACCACGGCGGCGACGTGCCGCCGAGGTCCCTTACGAGGGTCTCCACCTCAACTCTCGTGTGAGTAACCGCTGCCTGCCCGCCCGAGGTGTTGCCGAAAACCGGTCCCGCCGTGAAAACCAATGCGATGCCGATTAGAACGATGCCCAGATTCGACTCGGGACGGAGTACACATCTGCGGTTTAAGGATAAACAAAGTCTCGCTGCTTTTCTCATTCGAAGCTTCCTGAAACACACTTTAATAACCACGCCGCTGAACCTTGTCATTTACCCAAAGTTGCGACCTCGTGGGCTTCAATCATACCTTTTTTGGCTGTACCATGCAACCATGATACCCCGGCAGGAGGTTCCGATAACTATCCTTGTTCGCAGACCCTTTTCCATAGGCGTAATGCGAAGCCGTCCGAGAAGCCTGTTCGTGGCAAAATCTCTCTTGACAATCCACCACCAACAGGATATAATAGTTGACAGTATGGGTGAAAATTCGCCCATCTACATCGACAGCCTTGGGGGAGGACGGTAAAATTGGGGGTGGCATTAACAAGCCTTGATTCTTTTGTAGGCGGTTCTATTTTGACAGAAGCCATATCCGGACAGGTCCGCTTGGGGACGGCTGGTGCCGCTATCGGTACCGCTGCTATGGTCGCGACGGCGTTTCCACGTGCCAGCGAGGCTGCTATTGAGATTCTTCAAGCCGGCGGGAACGCTATCGATGCGGCGGCAGCCGCTGCCTGGGCGCTGGCAGTCTGTGAGCCGAGCGGTTCAGGACTGGGCGGGCAGACGACTCTCTTAATTCGGTTTGCAGACGGCAGGGCCTCGGTAATCGACGGTCATTCCTATGCGCCTGCGGCTGTCTCCAAGAAGCTGGTTTCCAGGAGCCAGCAGAGGAAAGGGTATCGTGCCTGTGTCATTCCGTCCACACCCGCCACTTTGGACTATGCCCAGAGTCGTTACGGAGTGTTGTCGCGTGAGAAAGTGATGGGGCCGGCAATTCGAATCGCCGAAGACGGCTACGCCATCACCAGGCTGCAGCGCCGCCAGTTGAACTGGTGCCGAAAATACCTTGCCGGATCTGAAGCGACAAATCCCGGCGCGCCGGGATTCCTGAAAGATGGCATGGCTTTTCGTGTGGGCGATATCTTCCGACAGAAACAGTTAGCCGGCACACTTCGCCGCCTGGCGTGTACAGGCATCCAGGACTTCTATCAAGGGCAGATCGCACGCACAATAGCTCAGGATATGAAAGAGCACGGCGGGCTTATCACGAAAGAAGACCTTGCCGGTTTCACGCTCCCGGTTGAGCGGGAAGCAATTTCAGTCAGCTATCGGGACTATGAGGTTATCAGCGCCCCTGCCCCCGCGGGCGGTCTGCAGGTGCTGATGGGGCTGAAGATTCTCGAGCAGCTCATATCCGGCGGGTCGTGTCCCGAACAGGACGAATGGATAGAGAATCTCGCGGAAGTCAGCCATGCCGTTTTCCATCAGCGCGAGGCTCTGGCTGTGAGTCCGCGAGACCTGAGCGATGCTTCGGCACTGGAACTGCTGAGTGAGGAGTATGCGGCTCAAATCGCAGAGAACATAAAGACCGGCTACAACCAGACGGCAATCGGACCGGATAAAGAAGAACCGGGTGAGACCACGCATCTGTGCACCGCCGACGAGCAGGGTAACGTGGTAACACTCACCCAATCCATACAGTCGCTCTTCGGAGCTAAAGTGGCGAACGGCCGGCTCGGTTTCATCTACAACAACTACCTTTGTACGTGCACGCGGCGCCGGCACCCCTACCAGCTCGGCGGCGGGTGCATTCCACGGTCGAACGCGGCTCCTACTGTCGTTTTGAGAAACACTTGCCCCGACGCCGGACAACCGAACGATAACAGCGGACGTGAACAGAAGCCGTTTCTGGCACTTGGTGCCGCAGGCAGCCGTCGCATCACGTCGTCTGTTCTGCAAGTCATAAGCAATATCATCGACCGCCGGATGTCGCTCGAAGAAGCGGTAAGCTCGCCGCGAGTGCACGGGCTGCTCAGTCGCAAGGTGAGCATCGAAAAACCGGCGGCCACCGAGGCGATTCTTAAACGCCTGGAAAAACGTTTTCACAATATCAGAATCAGAACACGGCACAGCTATTCCATGGGTGCGGTGCAGGCTCTGCAATTTCGGGAAGAGGGTACTTTAATCGGCGTGGCGGATCCCCGGCGAGACGGTTCGGCAATAGGTCTGAACGAAAGTAGCGCCGGTATCATGGCCACTGATTAGGACGGGGGGATGTATCGTGAAGTTTTCAAAGGGAAATCTCTCTAACAAAGAGAAGATAGCCGTAGCACTTCTATTCATAGTGCCTCTGCTCATAGCGGTCGGCAAGTGGTCTGCGCTGCCGACTTCCGATCTGTTCCTGCGGGTCTTTTCGCTGAGTAACATCCCGGGGAACATGCATAATCGCGTTGCGTATATTCTCTTCGTGCCTTTTGGGGCTACTTTGGTAGTGTTCTTCCGGCTCGTGCTCGGCATCCGGCTCCTGGGTCCGTTTCGCTCGATTCTCATCGCAGTTGCTTTTCAGATTACCGGGATTCCACTCGGTCTGGCCTTTCTGGCGATGGTAACGGGCGTCATCGTGGCGATCCGCCCGCGCATCAAGGCCATTCATTTGCCATATTTTGCACGGGTCTCAATAATACTCAGCGCGGTAGCTTCTATTATGATTATCTCCCTTCTCTCGAGCGCATGGCTGGACATAGAGGCGCTGCGCCGAATGGCTTACTTTCCCATCTTCGCGCTGTGCCTGACGGCCGAAGGTTTTGCCAGGACGCTTTCAAAAGAGGGCCTCAAATCAGCCACGTGGCGCGGGGCCATGACCGCTCTTGTGGCCGTGCTAATCACACTCATATCTCAGATCGACGGCTTTCGGAACCTGTTTCTGTATTGCCCTGAGTTGCTAATAACGCAGATTGGCTGTATTGTGGCAATTGCCGAGTTCTTTGACCTGCGTTTGCTGCGATGGCTTAATCCACCGGCGGCCAGGAAAAGTTCCGCCCGCCATGCCGAAGAGGTCCGCCCTGCCGCAAACCAGGCGATCCGGGACCAGCTTCTGCAAAATATTCCCTTCAAAAAGAGATATTTGACCTTCCAGAGCTAAAGAGCAAAGCCAGAGTTGTCGAATTTGTGTTAGGCCATGTGCCAGAGCCTGTTGGATTGGTTCAGAATCTTCTGCGCAGGAGAGTTCTTACATGAGAATTGCGGTGGTCCGAAATCGTAACAAGGACGGTATAGTCAACAGTCTCGGGCAGCCCAGTCCGGAGATCTACGGTAAAAGGTCGGTGCAAAGGGTTGTAGATGCCCTGCGGGCCGGCGGCCATACGGTTGCCTGTTTCGAGGGTGATAAACGACTCATTGCCAACTTGGAGGAATTTATGCCGCCAGCTCCAGGGCTGGTACCGGCAAGCGGCATGGTTTTTAATATGTCGTATGGAATTCAGGGCGAGAGCCGGTACACTCACGTGCCTGCGATGCTTGAGATGGCAGGAATTCCCTACACCGGTTCCAGCCCGTTGGGCCATGCTTTATCGCTCGACAAGCTAATAGCAAAAGGCCTGATGCGTGATGTCGGTGTGCCGACGCCCAGATTCTGCGTAATGAAACGCCCGGACGAGCGTGTGGACGGGCTGCGTTTCCCTCTGATTGTCAAGCCTCGGCGTGAATCGACCAGCTACGGCCTGCGCTGCGTGCATAACCAGAAGCAGCTCGAAGACGCCGTTCTGGCTGTCCTGACACAGTATCAGCAGGAAGCACTCGTGGAAGAGTACATTGACGGGCGAGAAGTCTGCATAGGCCTGCTCGGCAACGACAGTATCGAGTTTCTTCCGCCGGTCGAGCTGGACTTTGACGGCAGAGAGTTGCACACATTGACGTGGGAGGACAAGTATCACAAGAGCCACGATGAGCCTACGAAGATATGTCCGGCCCGGTTGAGCGAAGAGCTGGCGACCAGGCTCTGCGAACTGTCGCTGGCCACTTTCCGCGCATGCCACTGCAAGGACTACGCGCGCGTCGATATCCGTATCGATCCGCATGGAAATCCTTTTGTTCTTGAGATCAACTCCATGGCCTCACTCGGTGCCGGCGGTGCCTTTGTTCTGGCAGCCACGAAGGCCGCTTATAGTCTCGAATCACTGATCTCACGAATCGTCGATATCACTCACCATCGCTATTTTGGCGTCCCCGCCCGGCCTGATACCTGCGCCGTTGAGAGCAAGACTGAGAATTGGGCCCAGATAGAGTTCACTGCGGCCTCCGTGAAAGCCGCATGGCCAAACACCGCAGAGCCGGAACTGGGAAACATAACGAGTTTTACCGACTGCCGAATCGGTTCACGTCGGGGGCGGCTTGCCGAGAACAACGTCATCCCGCATCGGATAACACAGTCCTACGGACGACCAAATCCGCCGTAGCGGTGGCTACGAACAGCTCAGGCACATCGTCGAGCCATCTGCTGAGGAGTTTGAAAGCCCCGGATGGCTGGATACGAGCGGCGAGTACGACAATACTGTGGTAAATGGCCTGCAGCATAAGTACCCGCAGACCGCCCTTCTGCTCGTGACGGATAAGTGCTTCTCCTACTGCCGTTTTTGCTTCCGCAAGAGGCTCCTCGGCAAATCGTCGCACGAAATCGTCCATGATTACGCCATGGCCGCCGACTACATTACAGAGCATCCGGAGATAAACAACGTTCTGCTCTCCGGCGGCGACCCGTTTGTACTGGCTTCTGACCAGTTGGGCAGCATTCTCGACCGTCTACTGGAAATACCGCATGTGACTTCAATCCGCTTTGGAACCAAGGCGATGGCGTACTATCCCATGAGGTTCCGGGATAGAGAGCTGGCCGACCTGTTCAAACGGATATCTCTGTCAGGCAAAACACCGGTCATTGTGACACACATAGACCATATAGGTGAAATATCGGAAGAAACCGAAAACCGTATCAGGGAACTTCAGCAGCTTGGCGTTCAGTTTTTCAATCAGGCCGTCTTGCTGAAAAAAGTGAACGACGACCCGGAAACTCTCGCGGCTACATTCAAGAAGCTCAATTCACTTGGTGTGCAGCCATACTACCTGTTTCAGGCACGGCCGGTCGAGGGCACTTCGCATTTTCAGGTCTCTTTGCGGCGAGGAATCGAAATCGTATGTGAGGTGAACGCGAGATTGAGCGGCATGCAGAAGACCTTCAGATACGTCATGTCGCACTATACGGGTAAAATCGAGATTCTTGACATTGACGAAGACAATTGGCTCTACATGCGCTATCATCAAACCACAAATGCGCAAAGACCGGGCCAAATCTTCTCAAGACCATATTGCGAAGGAGCCTGCTGGCTGGACGATCTTCCGTACCAGGCGGATGCGGAAGCTGCAGAGCAAACCGTCTTGCTGAAGGTTACCGGTTCATGACGCCGGGCGAATCAAATGCGAGTTGCTAACGCACCGCAAGCCCGGCGAGATAAAACATGGCAATAGAAAAAGCGGGCCGAGACACAAAGCAGGAGAACGTTCAACTCGGCCCGCATCTAACGGTCCCCCAAGAGTTATACGAACGGCAACAAATTACTGTTCGGCAACAGATAGGGCGGCAAGACAAAACCTTCGGAAGAAGTCAGTATCTTTGTCAGAACTTGTCGATTGTATAGCCTGTAACAACCGTCACACCTGAAGTTAGAGTGCATCTCGCAGACTTCAGCCCCATTCTTTACAGCTTCCTGCTTTGTAGTGAAAGCCCTGTAAAGGAAATCCCGAAGAAGATGAGACCCTAAACCTGTAGGAGTATTGTGCCGGCGTACCCATCACTGCAGCGATAATGGCACGTTCGACAGAGAAAAGTCAATAGTTCAACACTATAGCAGAAGGGACCTATACCGAATGACTCGGTATAGGTCCCAGATTGGTGCAAACTCATTATATCTTAGCAGCTCAATTGCCTGCCGCATTCATAGTCTCTACAAAACCTACCGGATCAACCGGATGTCGTCGAAGTACATCGTTCCTGCGCCGCCAGCAGCTGGACTGTTCTTGGTGCCAATGCCGATAGTAATCGTATTGACGTTGGTGAGGTCCACGCCCGCAAATGCCGCCAGGTCGATGACCCACTCGTTCCATCCAAGTTGCTGGGTTGCATCGGGAGCATCATGAGAGGCAACGGCAGTACCGTTTAGAGCAACGAACATCTTCTCGGCGGAATTAGTCGAAGCGCCGCGGAACCACAACGCTAGTTTCGTGACGCCATCTGCGGTCCAGTCGCGCGGATAGACCAGCGTCAGAGTGGCCTCTGAGGTCATGTTGGCATTGTCATAGCGATAAATCATCGACTGACCACCGCCATGAAGAATATGCTGCTCGGCGTACGGCGGCAGGTCATTACCCACAATTGCGCCGTTTGTCGTGGTGCCAAAGCCGTCTATCCAGGCGTCGAATATCCTGTTGCTGCCCTCGGCGGGCGGGTCAATGTCATTGTAGGACTCAAAGTCTTCCACAACAAGGAAATCGCCCGTATTGAAGGTCCAGACGTTGCCTGTCCACGGACTGCTGGGATCCAGGTTGTTGACCTCGTCCACTCGCCAGTAGTAAGTCTCATTTAAGCCGAGCGTTCCCGGATCCAGGCTTTCCTCGCCGAGTGCCTTACTGCCTTTGTACTCCGGCGATGCCGTAGTGGCGTTGGCTACTGCGTCCGCATCGGTACCAAAATAAACCTCATGCGAAGTCGCAGCATATCCGGCTTTCCACCTTAGATCGCTCATCAGATTCACACCGACCGTTCCATCGAGAGGTATCGGCCTTCTGGCCAGATACGGCGGCTGCAGCGGACCGGCGGCAATGATTTCCTCGGCCATGGTCGGCGTTGACCAGGTCAACCGCTGCGACGCGTTACGGTCCCAGTCTGCAAACTCCAGACGCAGCGAATGGATGCCGCTATCCAGGCGCATCGGCTGCGAGGCATACTTGGTGGGGACCCATGACGCCCACACGTCAATGACCAGCTTGTCGTCTATCCACAGCCGGGTTCCGCCCTCGCTATTGACACTGAACGTGAACGTGTCGGCGATGGAGACTATGAGGTCCGCTGTCCAGCGTGCCGACCAGCCGTTGTCCGGCAGCGGCGCACCCGGGCCACTAGCACCCCAATCGAAGTCTACGGCCGGGTCGATGCGCACCAGTACCGGGTCTCCGCTCAAGATTGTGTTGTTGAAGTACTCGCCCTTGATGCCTCCCTCGCCACTGGTGGTCGTGAAGCTCCACACATGGCCTTTATAAGTGACAGCGCCGGTGAATTCATCAACGCGCCAGTAGTAGGTCTTATTCATTTCAAGCGTGTCGAGAGCATAGGTTGTGGGTATCTGTGGGACTCCCCCGGTTGCATTGTTTACATCGTCGAAGTTGTCGCCGAAATACACAGTGTGCAGCCTGCCGCCCCAACCCGAATTCCAGCTAAGGTCCGTGTCGGGATCCACATATTTTGCGCCATCGGCCGGCACGGGTCTCCATGCCTCGTAGGACGGAACCGTGAAGCTCCAGACGTCACCTACCCAGGGGCTGTCCGGGTGCGAGTTGTTTATCTCGTCGATTCGCCAGTAGTACGTTGTGCCCGGAACAAGGCCTTCCGGATAAGGAAATCCGGGAAATCCAGCGACGAGGAACGTTGAGGTCTGGTTGCCTTGGAACGCATCGGCAGCACCGCTTTCGACGTCCGCCCGGTTGTCGCTGAAGTACACATCGTGAGAGACCGCAGCCTCTCCCGGCGTCCAGCTAAGGTTCACCCATGTATCCGCATGGACGGCGCCGTCGGCCGGAGTAGGGGCTTCTGCCTTGTAAGTGGGCGTCAGCAGCTCGACCTCGGCAATCTGCATACTGTTGGCGCTGGTCGGAGTGCGAACGGCCGTAAACAATACCTGATAGTGCTTGTAGGATACCGTGTTGGCAAACTGGATTGGCGTCGTGTTCTTGGTACGCCGCGGCCAGGCCACAGCGGCGGCGAAGTCCACAATGGGGCCTTCGGCGATCAACGTGTACGGCCCGTTAATGCTATCGTTGGAGCCGGACAGCTCGTAGCTGACGGGGTCGCGTTCGACCGCGTCGTTGGCCGTGGTGAACGTCAGCCCGGTAACCACGGTCGGACCCATAACCGGCGTTACTCTAAACCCTGTGGGCTGTTGAAAACCCTTGAAGTGCAGATACTTCGTCAGTATCTGGTCATCGACGGCAAAGGGCGGTAGTTCGTTTGGCGGCCAGTCGCCATCGTCAGGGACTGCCACCACGATGTCCTGCGGGCTCGTGACGTCGCGAGCCGCCTGCGCCGCGCCGCTAAACACCAACATGGACGCAATCACAATGAGAATTGATGCATTCTTCCACATAACATTCCTCCAGTAAAAAGTAAATTATTGTTAACTACGTTTTGGTCACACACCAAAGCAACTGAAAACGATTCTAATTTCCGGCCAAGTACCGGCTTTCTGTAGCGCAGACTAATGCACGCCAATGTCATCGAAGTACACCGTACCCGAACCGCCGGCTGCCGGACTGTTCCTTGTGCCAAAGCCAATGGAAATCGTATTGACGTTCGTAAGGTTCACGCCCTGATCTGCAAAAGCCTGCAGGGAAATAGTCCACTGCGTCCAAGTCTCTTTTCGGGCTGCGCCGGGGTCATCGTGATAAACTAACGCACTGCCGTTAAGAGCAACGAACATTCGCTCGGCGGAATTGGCCCAACTGCCCAGGAACCAGAGCACCAGCCGGTCAACACTTTTCTCGGTCCAGTCGCGCGGATAGACCAACGTCAAAGTGGCCTCGGAGTACTTGAGGTTGTTGTCGTACAAATACGGCATCGACTGAAGGCCGCCGTGAACTTTGGCGGTTTCGACGTAATGCTCTCCCGCTGCAAAATCCGGGGCCGGATACCCAACCGTGGCGCCGTTCGTCGTAGTCCCGAATCCGTCTATCCACGTGTTCCATATCTCGTCGGGCGGATAGTCGCTATAGTCCTCGAAGTCGTCGATAACAAGGAAGTTGGCCGTTGCAAAGCTCCAGACAGGACCTTTCCAAGTATTGCCAGAGGCATCGACCTCATCGACCCGCCACCAGTAAGCGGCATCCCACGGGAGTTTCCCGGGATCATAGGCCTCCTGGCCAAGAGCTTTGCTGCCCTTGTACTGAGGCGAAGTTTTAGTCGCACCACGAACGGCATTCTTGTCAGTACCGAAATAGATCTCATGCGAAGCGGCACTGTCGCCGGCGACCCACTTTAGAATCTGCGTGTGTTTGACATTCACAGCACCGTTAGGCGGCTTTGGGCTGCCCACCGCGCCCGGGGTCGTAAAGCTCCAGACCTCGCCCTTAACTGTCTCGAAGCCGTGGAAGGCGTCCACCCGCCAGTAGTAGGTCTTTTCCCGTTCAAGTGTGCCGGGAGTGTAGTTAGTTGCCCCCTGTGGGAGACCCGCTGTTGCGTTTTTCACCTCGTCATAATCATCCCCGAAGTACAAGTAGTGCAATATCGCACCGAACCCCGGCTGCCAGCTAAGAACGACGTTCGGATCCACAAACTCGGCACCATCCGCTGGATCTGGATCGAAGGCACTCCTGGGCGCGACCGAAAAACTCCAGACAGGGCCTTCGTGCGTCGTGGTACCGTCGGCTTCGACATCGTCTATTCGCCAGTAGTACGTGGTTCCTGCGGTAAGGCCGTCCGGATAGGGAAATCCCGGAAAGCCAAGAGCATACGACGTATCGGTCTGATTGGTGCGGAACGTATCACCCGTCCCGGCCTGCACTTCGTCGCGATTCTCACCGACATAGATCGAATGTGTCGCGGCGTAATCTCCCGGCGTCCAGCCAAGGGCCACCCAAGTGGTGCGGATTATGGCGCCGTCGGCCGGGTCGGGATTGCGGGGATTCGGCCTATGCACCCACAGGTGCTGGCTCGGAATGGGCTGGCGCGTCCGTGTCGGAGTTGACCAGGACAGTTCACACCTGGCATCGCCTCCGTTCTCATAGTACTCAAGTCTGATGCTGTATTTCTGCCCGGCAACCAGGGCAATATCGCCGCTGTCATGGGCATTTCCGTGATCTGTCCAGTTGTCAATAAGAACCTGGCCGTTCACCCACAACCGGACGCCATCGTCTGTCTGTGTGTGAAAGGTGTAGGTCTCTGAGGTTGGCGCTTTGACCTGGCCTGTCCATCGTACCGTAAAATCGTCTGCACGAACGGGCGCACCCGGGGAGTTGGTGGCCCAGTTGAAATCAACAGTAGCATCCAGCCGCTCGAGTACCAGGGTCTGCCAGGGGCTCAGCGGCGGACCCTCGCCGCTCGAGTGATAGTACTGCCCGAACAAACCCTCGGCACCCGCAGCCACGCCGACAAGTCCAAGCACTGAAACAAGCGAAAGCAAACAAAAAAGATTTCTGTACATAACAATCCTCCTTAAGAAAAGCTCAAGGCGACCACGTATCGGCAACCCGCTAAAATGACCGTTGACTGAAGCTCAGAAAGGGGCTTACGCTGAATCAATCAGCATAAGCCCCGAATCTATGCAAATCCGCCCTTTCAGCCGGGCGATTCTAATTGGCGGCCTAATATCGACTTACCGTGCCGGCAACTAATGCACGCCGATGTCGTCGAAGTACATCGTACCCGAACCGCCGGGCTGCGGATTACTCTTATTACCGGTACCGACGGCGATCGTGCCGACATTGGTCAGATCCACTCCGAGATCTGCGAACTGCTGCAGTGGGATCTGCCATTTCACATAGGCGCCTATCTGCGAAGCCGCAGGGTCGTCGGCGGTGACTATGGCATTGCCGTTGAGAGCCACGTAAACCGGATCGGCACCATTGTCAGCTATGCCGCGGAACCAAATCGTCAGCGTCGTGCCGCCGTTCTCGGTCAAGTCCCGACCGCCCAACGTCAGCTCCACCTCGGAATAGGCGAGTTTGCCTGCCACGCCGGTGTTGTCATAGTACAACGGCATCGCCTGCCTGCCGCCATGCACGATAGTCTCCTCGGTGTAGGAGGAGGTGGTCTCATCGCCTACGGCCGAGCCGGTTCCGTTGCCGGGATAAACCGGTTCGCCGTGGTGTGGGGCATACCCGAGGCCGTCTTTCCAGGCCCACCATATCTCGTTGTTGCCGATGTCATAGGCCTCGAAGTCGTCAATGACAAGGAAGCCAGCCGTCGTAAAGCTCCAGACATCGCCTTTCCACGGGCTGCTGGGATTGAGATCGTTGATCTCATCTACACGCCAGTAGTAGGTACTGTTGTACTCAAGTTTTCCGGGATCGCTACTCTCATCGCCAATATCCTTGGCACCCATATACTCGGGCGAGCTGGTATCGGCGTTGAGCACTGCGTTCTCATCCGTTCCGAAATAGACCTGGTGCGAAGCGGCTTCGTCACCGGCCGTCCACCTCAGAATAGACGTCTGCTTGACATCCACAGCCCCGTCTGCCGGATTCGGCTGAATTGCCCAAACCGGCAGCAACAACGCGGTCTGCGGAACTATCTCTTTCGGCAACGACGGGTTCGACCAGGATAGCTGTGCCTGCATGTTAGCGCCACCTCCGTACCCACCGCCTGACACATTGGCTATCTCCATCACTATCGGAACCGTTCCTACCTCGAGGTCGATCTTCGCCTGGTACTCGATAGCCATGTGGTGCGCCATCCAGTTATTGATGATCAACTGGCCATCGACCCACACGCGTACTGCAGAAAATACATTCGCGTAGATGGTATAGGTCTCGGTAAACGGCACGTTTAACATGCCGGTCCATCTTACGGAGAATACAGGAGCCACGACCCCCGGTCCCGGCGAGACGCCGCCCCAGTTGAAGTCGATGTCAGGATCCACTCGGCTCAGAACCGGCGTACCGGCCAAAGTCACGTTGTTAAAGTACTCTCCCTTTATACCTCCGAGGCTAGCATCTCCGGTCGTGAAGCTCCAGACATCGCCCTTGTGCGTCTCGCGGGCGTCAAACTCATCCACACGCCAGTAGTAGGCCTTGCCCATCTCAAGGGTATTGAGTGCGTACGTGGTGCCTATCTGAGGTGAACCACCCGTCGCATTGCTCACATCGTCAAAATTGTCGCCGAAATAGACGGTGTGCATTTTCGCGCCCCAACCAGGGGACCAGCTAAGGTCTGTATCCGGATCCACGAGTCTGGCCTTGTCCGGCGGCATGGGCCTCCAGGCAATCTTCGGCGGAACAGTGAATCGCCAGATACCGCCGACCCAGGGGCTGTCCGGGTTCGCGTCATTGACCTCGTCAACTCGCCAGTAGTACGTTGTGCCCGGGACAAGCCCGTCGGGATAAGGGAATCCCGGAAAACCGACAACGAGATACGCAGTGGCCTGGTTGCCCCGAAAGGCTTCAGGAGCACTGTTTTGAACATCGCTCAGATTGTCGCTGAAGTACACATCGTGCGAGACAGCAAAAGCCCCCGCCGTCCAGTTAAGCGTAACCCAGGTATCCTCGTGTATGGCTCGATCTGCCGGGACGGGAGTGTTAGCCATTGGCTCGCCACCGAGTACTTTCAGTTCGCTGACGGACAGAGCACGGTCGTAGATGCGGACATCGTCCATCATACCGTTGAATTCATCACCGGCCGGCGCTTTTGACCATTTGGTCCCAATAAAAAGCGGACCGTCAGAGGTTTGCATGGTCCCGCTCCAGGCCGTTTCGCCGACCACGGCTGCGTTAAAGTAAACCCTAATCATTGAGCCATCGTAGGTAGCTGCGAGGTGGGTCCACTCACCGTTTGGCGGTATGTTGCCCGTGACTTCAAAATTCGCAGCGGGCGGTATGTGAAATCTGATATTGTTGCCCCCTTCTTTCAGGAGGCGATACTGGTTGTCAGAACCCTCTGTGCTCTTTTGCAGTATCCTGTTGTTGCCCGTCCAACTCGGATTGACCCAGGCGGCGATGGTAATCTGCCGGGTCGGGTTCAACTTGGCGTTGTTCTGAACAAGCACATAGTTATATGGGCCCGTGAATTTCATCGCTCCGCCGATTTTGCCATCGGCCGTCCACTCCACCGGGCCGTTAAGCGTCCCGGTGTTCCCATTACCCGATGAATCGGCAGCAGTACTACCGCTACCCTCATCAAACGTCCACCAGCCCACAAGACTGGGGTCATCCTGGGCAAAGCTTGATCCGGCCAGACAAAGCACCAAGATAAAAGTAACTGAACAAATAAATCGCTTGTACATTATCGTCCTCCTTCACAAAGAAAATATGGTTGATCATGACTCGTACATTCACCACGTTAGCTTTCGATATCTGCCCCGGGCAGCGGTTGATGATTTGGCTCCACCTCCTTTCCACCGATGCCCGATTGGGCGGTCAATTAGAAAGTGAGAATCCGAAGCAAGCTACACAAATCGCGCCTGCTGCAAGACTACAAGTCCGATAGACATTTACAATTTCATTTATACCAGTCCGCCACGTGTTCGTCAAGGATTTTTTCGGACGAAGTGTCCGTGAAGGCTGCGTAAACGGGGAAAAAGCGATTCAAGAGGCTAATATTGCATCCGTTTCTTGCATTGATACTCGAATCGGCGCGGATTTACCGCCGAGCCCGCCGAGGCCGCAGAGATTTCTGAATCATTCTCTTTCCCGCCGTTCTCCGCGTTCTCTGCGGTTAATTTACCTGATTTCGCTTCTGAACTCAGGCTTCATCGTACCTCCGCCAGAGTCGGGTGGCACTTCTCAGCCTGGCTCCGGACTTGGTACTGCAGTCACTTCGCGACCAGTGGAGTGCAACCGTCCAAACAACTTGCCCATATCCTCGGTCATCATATACAGACAGGGAACAATCACGAGCGTAATGGTCGTGGCGAAAAGAATGCCGAACCCGAGCGAAATGGCCATTGGAATCATGAATCGCGCCTGCCTCGATGTCTCGAAGATCATCGGAGCCAGCCCGCCAAAGGTCGTCAGCGTGGTCAGCAGGATCGGGCGAAAACGCCTCCCCCCGGCCTGATGGATCGCCTCCCAAGCTGAAGAACCGCCCCGCCGCTGCCGATTAGCATAGTCAATGAGGACCAGCGAGTCATTTACCACGACCCCGCAGAGGGCGACGATTCCCATCATACTCATGAGACTCAGCGCATAGCCCATAAGTATATGGCCCAGCACCGCTCCGACAATTCCGAAGGGAATCGCAATCATCACGATAATCGGCTGGTAGTAACTGCCGAACGGAATAGCCAGCAGCGCGTAGATAGCGAACAGGGCGAGAAGCAAGCCGCTGAACAGACTCGCCGTGCTCTCCATCATATCCTGCTGGCGTCCTTCCCATGCATAGGACAATCCCGGAAAAGTCCGAGCCAGTTCCGGCAGCACTTCGGCCTCAAGCGTCGCCTGCACCTGGCTTGTCTGCGACATGGGCTCGACGTTTGCAGTGACGGTCACTGTTCGCCGGCCGTTGCGCCGGCTGATCGTCGTGTAGGCACGCCCCGCTGAGACATTGGCAATCTGAGCCAGGGGCACGTCCGTTCCCTGCGGAGTCCGAATCAGCAGGTTCTCAAGATCGTACCGCCGAACGCGCTGCTCCCGGGGCAGGCGCACCTTGACCTTGACTTCATTGCGCCCTCGCTGCTGGCGAACCGCCTCCGCCCCGTAAAAGGCGTTTCGCAATTGTCGGGCCAATGTCTGCTGGGTCAGCCCCAGGCTGTGACCTTCGTCTGTCAGGCTATAGTCCAACTGACGCTTGCCGGGAGTATAGCCGTCGTCAATGTCCTGAACGTTCGAGAAATCCGCCAGCGTGGCAGCCAGGGCTTCACTGGCACGATCAAGCACTGCGATATTCCGATGACTCAGCTCAATCGTCAGAGCCGCTCCGCCACCTGGACCACCTCTGTCAGATTCAAACCTGAGACTTTCCAGGCCGGGTATCGAGCCGACTCGCTGCCGCCACAACTGCGTCAACTCAGTCGTACTAATCGGGCGGATATCGGGCTCGGTAAGATAGATACTCACTTCCACAACGTTTTCATCAATCAACGCGAAGATTCCTTCGCTCAGTTTTTCCCCTCCGTTGGCCTTTGATATCTCCTCGGCTGCGGCAACCAACAGCCGGCTGACCTCCTCGGCTTTGGCCGCCGGCGAACCATAGGGCAGCGTGGCAGTCACAACGGATGAATCCGACTCGACTCTCGGCATCAGGATCATGCCGATACGGCCACTTGACACATAACCCAAAACGAGAATTAGTATCGCCAGGCTGGCCGCAGTCGTGACCACTCGAAAGCGGATACATATATCCAGAAACGGCATGTACGCCTTGTTGATGAAACGGTCAAGACCCGCACTGAAAACATTTTGGAGCGTCCGCAACAGTCCCGTCCGGCCCGACCGCTTTTTGCCGTGCGCCAGATGACAGGGAAGAATCAGCAGCGACTCAACCCAGGAGATGGAAAAGACCGTAATTACGACAAAGGGAATTGCCCTCCATATCTTGCCCATGAATCCAGGAATAAAACAGAGCGGGATAAAGGCCACGATATTGGTCAGGATGCTGAATGTCACCGGCAAGAGAACATCCCGTGCGCCGGTAATCGCAGCTTGCATCGAATCCATTCCGCGCTGGCCGTACTCGTGAATGTTCTCGCCGACCACGATGGCGTCATCGACCACTATGCCCAACGCCACGATAAAGGCAAACATCGAGATTATATTGATCGTGACGTCCAACATCGGCAAGAACAAGAAGGCTCCCAGAAACGAAATCGGAATACCCATCGTGACCCAAAACGCCAGACGAAAATCAAGGAACAAGCCTAATAGCACTATGACCAAAGTCAGCCCGAGGGCGGCGTTTTTCAAAAGCAGCTCCAGACGTTGCCGATATATTTCAGATGAGTCACGGTTGATGACCCAATTGATGCCGGGGGGAAGGTCTCTTTCAATCTCTCCCATCGCCAGATGCACGGCTTTGGAGACCCCTATGGGTGTCTGCTCACCGACGCGATAGACAGCCAGGCCGATGGCCTGCTTCCCATTGAACGTCGCATAGCGGTCCTGTTCCTCGAAGGTATCCTTGATTTTTGCCACGTCGCCCATGAGAAGGACCGACCCGTCGACCGTCGTAATCAGCGGAATGGTCGCGAATTCCCTCGCCCAGTCACGGCGTTCGCTTACACGCAACATGATATCTCCGCCCTGAGTTTCGAGGGTGCCGCCAGGGATTTCTATGGATGTTTGCCGGACCCGCTGGGCGACCTGGTCGAGTGTCAAGCCGTACGTGCGAAGCACATGCTGGTCGATCTCGATGGCCACTTCAAACCTGCGTGCACCGTACAGATCGACCTGCGTAATCTGCGGATCCTGCAGCAGGCGATCCCGGACCTGTTCGGCCAGTTCACGCAGCACCCATTCACTCGCGTCGCCGTAGAGCTGGACCTGCAGCACCTCGCGACGTCTGATCATCAGGTTCACCTCGGGCTCTTCAGCGTCCAGCGGGAACGTTACTATCCGATCAATTTGCTGCTTGATGTCCTGGTATATCCGCTGGTTGTCCGCCCCTTCCTCCAGTTCCGCGATAACCGTACCGGCCCCTTCGGCTGCCGTGGCGGTAATCTCCTTTATTCCGTCAAGGCCACGGATGGCCTCCTCTATCACCAGGATAATGCCCTGCTCGACTTCCTCCGGACTGGAACCGGGGTAGGCCACCCGGACCATCACCATATCAGAGTCGAATTCGGGAAATACCTCCTGTTTGACACGAAGCGCCACCAGCAGGCCGCCTGCCAGAAAGATGAGCATCAACAGGTTCGGCGTAATGCGATTGCGGGTCATCCACGCAATCGGCCCGTGGAGATACGAAGCGCCGCCTTGTAGCTCCTGATGTGTCATCGACGCACTCCTCCTTCTGCGGGGCCGCGACTTTCTTTCCCTGAGGGCATTCCGAAGCTCTGGCTTTCGATCTCGTCCTCGCCTTCGGCGACTCGCAGGGGCATACTCGCCACCGGCGCAGCTATGTCGGTGACAACAAGTTGTTCATTCTCAGTCAGGCCTTCAGCAACATACACACGGCCGGGTTCACGGAAGGCAATGCTCACAGGTCGGATTTCGAGCTGGTCCTCGTTATCCATGATCCAAACTGTATCGTTCTCTCGAAGGTGAGACGATTTGATTGGAAATACCGAGTCCAACGTCCGCCCCTGGATTTCCGCACGCACATACGAGCCCATCAACAACTGCGGCAGGCCGCTGTTCTCCCGCTTCAGGCAAAACGGGTCATCTACCACGGTCAGCAGCCGTGCCAGCCGGCCCTGCGTCTCCAATTCGCCGATCAGACACAGCACCCTGCCTGTACGAATTCGCTCCGGCCCCCAGGCAAGCGTATTGTATATTTTAACGGTGGACCCGGAGTCGCCGTTTTGCCGCGGGATAGTGAGCCATTTGAGCTGATCCAACGGCACTTTCAGTTCGACCCACGCCTCATCGGTCCCGATAAGTGTCACCAGGTTCGAGGCCAGAGAAACCGTAGCTCCGAGATCGATATGCTTGTCCTGAATTACGGCATTGAAGGGCGCGGCTATATCGCACCGGGCCAGATCGAGCTGGGCCTTCTCCAGGGCCGCCTCCGCCGACTCCTGAGCCGCCCTGGCCGAGACCAAGTGGGGCTCGCGCAGCACCAGTTCGCGGTCCTCATCCCTTATCACTTCACCCAACAGAGCGTATTCCTGCCGGGCAATCTCCTGGTTTCCCTGTTCGACCTTCAAGTCCTTTACTGTCCTGGCGACCTCGTATTGGCGCTGCCGGACAAGGATTTCGTAATCTCGCTCATCAATCGCCATGAGCTTCTGGCCAGCCTGGACTATGCCGCCCGGTACAAGGTCTGAGACTTCCATGATCTCACCTGCCACCTGGGGACGTAGCGTCACCTGCTGAGCCGGCATGACGATCCCGTCCGCCCTCACTGTCGTCGTGCAGTTTTCCTTGTAAACCGGCAAAACCTGAACCAGCCTGGCTTGAAGCGGAGGCTTCTTGCGCCCGGCACGCGGACTGGTATTGACCTGGTAACGGTAGGCTGCAACCGAACCGGCAATAACCACGGCAGATAACAGAAATTTGATGCCTCCTGAGGCAAGCATCCGCAATGCCCCCGTGCTTTTTTCTTTTTGGCCTCTGTTAGTACTCCTAACTGCTGTCATAGCGGTACCTATTCGTTCTCAGTAATATTTCCCGGATTCGGGGCCGGGCCCGTCAGGTCATGGGTCTGGACCATCGCCGGCTGCTTCATGTCCCATGAGCCGGCAATCGCTCGATGGAGATCGATACGGTTTTGGATGACGGTGCGCTGGGCCCTCAAGACGTTGCGTTCCAGCGACTGCATGGATTCCAACGATTCAAGCACCCGAATATAATCAACCTGACCTTTGATGTAGCTCTCCCGGTTACGCTCGTAGGTTCGGCGTGCCAGGTCGAGCTGGTGTTTGAGATTCTCGAGCAATTCAGTCTGCTGCCGTTGGCGAGTCAAGGCCCCTTCCACGTCCTCAAGTGCATCCACAATCGTCTGGCCCCAGGCATGGAGCTGCTCGGAGACGATCGCCTTCTGGCGCCGGACCTCGGCCTTTCGCAGATTCGCATCAAACAGGGGCTCAAGAGCATTGGCGGCCAGGTTGGCCAGCCAATCGTCGAAAAGATCCCGCACCGACGCAGTCGATGTCGTCTCGGCGGATGCGGATATACTGATACGCGGATATTGATCGGCAATGGCAGCCGCCAGGCGCTGGTCCGCCGCCTGCACCTGCCGATGGCTCTGACGCACATCCGGCCGGCGAAGAAGAACATCGGCCGATACGCCGACCTCCGGCATGAGCGGCAACTGCGGCAGCTCAATGGAGACCTGCTGCCACGCAAGCTCCGGACGGTTGCCAATCAGGACGGAAAGCTGGTACTGCAACAATTCAACTGTCTCTTTGGCTGCAATTAACTGAGCCTCGGTCGAGGCCACCAATTGGCGTTGCCTGTAGAAATCGGCGGCCTGTGCAGCCCCCTTTCGCCACCTGATGATCACGATTTTCAGGACATCCTCATTCGTTTGGATTTGAGTCAGGGTGATACGGACCAGGCCTTTGGCTTCTGCAAGCTGGTACCACGTGTTGGCAATAGAAGCACTCAGTGTGATAGCCGCGGTATTAACTCCCTCTTGACGGGCCTGCACATCAAGCCATGCTCCCCTGCTGGCGGAACTGAGCCGCGACCACAAATCCACCTCATAGCGGGCGGCAAGACCCACGGAGTAGAGGCTGCCGTAGGAGGAGCTGCCGCCGGTTTCCTGGCGGCTGCGCTTTGCTCCGGCGCTCAGGTCCGCCTGGGGCCACAGCGGAGCATCCGCTTTCTGGGCGATAGCCTGGGCCTGAGCGAGCCGGTCCCATGCGGTCTGCAAATCAAAGTTGTCCGTCAGAGCCTTGTCAACCAGCGCATCGAGGTTCTCGTCACCGAAGGCACGCCACCACTGCTCCAGTGCCGGTTCTGTGCCGGTCATCGAAAACGAACCCGGCGCTTCCACGGGCGTCTTCAGTTCCCGTTCGGAACGGGAACACCCATCCGATCCAAGCAGCAGGCCGCCGATCAGGAGCCAATTCAGTGATAGCTTCGTGAAACGTATCATAACTTCTCTAAGACATTGCTGAATTCGCACATACCTCCACACCGCGGCCCGCAGTACGGCCGGTTTTGATGTCCTTGCGCACCGCCTTGATCCCGGCAAGAGAGAATCGCATGATATGATCGGTCAGGGCCTCGATCAGTTGGTCGTTTGGCATGTCGAGGTTCATATGAGGCGGCATTGTGCCCCTGAAAAGACGCATCCCGATGGCCATACATTGATGCACAATACTCATCTGGCACAACAGCAACTGCTCACCCGAGGCTTTGGGCCCGAGCAGTTCCCGCATCAAATTGCTCATCCTGTCGTGCAGAGGCTGCAGTGCATCACGCTTGACGTGCCTGATTACATCCGTCGGATTTACCAGCTCCTGCAGGAGCAGCTTGCCGGCGTGTCCGATTCGCCCGGGATCGACAGCCTTGCCCACCAGCGAGTGGATGGTCCCTCTCAAACGCTCTTCCGGGGCAGCCTCAGGGCCCAGCCCACCCTCGGGAGGATAAGCGTTCATCGCCTCGTCAAAGGCCTTTCGCCAGACTCGGGCGTAAAGCTGGTCCTTCGAGCCGAAATGATAATTGATCGCGGCGATATTGCTCTTTGCACGCCTGCAAATCTCCTCGACCGTGGCATCGTGATAGCCCTTTTCGGCGAAAACCGCACAGGCCGCGGAAAGTATCCGATTCCGGGTTTGTATTCCGTCCTTTCGCTTAGCCATCCGTCCACCTTCGTTATGCCATCTGTCCGCGCCGCCGCAGACCATCGCCTATCTCCAGCGGGCACTTGAAATACCCATTTGAAATCAGAACGTTCGGATAATATATATGAATTTCTCGAAAGTTCCAAGTAAAGAATGTTTTCCCTGGCGCCACAGTCCCCGGTCCCTTTGAGAAAAAGGGCATTTTTGTTGACGCAAAGGCATCTAATCGTGTATAAAGGGATATCAGCATTCGTGGATTATTAGCCGCACAGTAGGAGGAATTTTGTCGACCGCTTCGGCGTATGGTCGAGGGATAATAACTCAACATTTCTTTGTAAGGAGGACTATTATGTTTAGAAAACTGACTTGCTCATTTTCTCTTGCTTTGGTTCTCAGCCTGACCTTGACAAATGCAGCCAGGGCAGAACTCGTCGGCTGGTGGCGGTTAGAAGAGGGTTCCGGCGACACCGCCAGCGACAATTCCGGCAACGGCCACGACGGCAAGCTGCTTGGAACCCCGGAATGGGGACCAGGTGCAGAAGGCTCCGGCGGAGGCGTTGTACTCAATCCCGACAAATGCCTCGGAATCGACTGTGGAGCTTTCGATCCCACGGATGGGACAGGCCAATTCACTTTTGCACTCTGGGCCTTCTGGGAAGGAACAGGGACTTTCCAGCATTTCCTCACCAAGTCGAACGGATGGGGCGCAGCTACCATGATGTTCCAGGTCGAGTTGTGGGGAGCCCACACGGATGCCACTTACACCGACAGAGTCGGCATTTCGTATCAGCCCGCCGGGTCGATACCTTTTTCCATTATGCCCAAGAACGAATGGGTTCACCTGGCATTGACGTTCGACGGAACCAACGCCATACTTTATGTCAACGGCATCGATCAGGACGGCCCTAAAGCGCTCTCAATCGGTCCTAATATTGACGCCTCAGTCTTCATCGGCGTGGACTACAATGGCGGAAGGGTTTTCGAAGGATCGCTCGACGAAGTGCGCATTTACAGCCACGCTCTGTCGGGAGTGGAGGTTCTGGGTGCCATGAAAGGTGAGCCGTGGCCGTATGCCTTCAGTCCGAACCCGGAGGACGGGGCGCTCAATCCCGACACATGGGTAAACCTGACCTGGTCGCCGGGAGATTTTGCGGTCTCACACGATGTCTATTTGGGTGATAACTTCGACGATGTGAACGACGGCACCGGCGAGGCCTTCCGAGGCAACCAGACCTCAACGATGTTTATGGCAGGCTTTCCGGGGTTTGCCTATCCGGACGGGCTGGCTCCGGGTACGACCTACTACTGGCGAATCGATGAGGTCAACGATACCAATGCAGCCAGTCCATGGAAAGGCCCCGTTTGGAGCTTCTCGATTCCACCCAAGACGGCTTACAATCCCAATCCCGCTGACGGCGCCGAATTCGTGGACCCCAATGCGGTCTTTAGCTGGACCCCGGGTTTCGGTGCGAAACTGCACACCGTTTATATCGGCACCGATTTCGACGACATGAACAATGCCGCCGGAGGTGCCCCGCAGGGAATTTCGACCCATACACCCGGGCCCCTTGAATTGGAGAAGGTTTACTATTGGCGGGTTGACGAGTTTGACGCCTTGGCCACTTACAAAGGCGACATCTGGAGCTTTACGACTCCGGGCGCTACCGGCAGCTTGCAGCCGGCCAACGGCGCGGCCAATGTGCAAATAAACTCAACGCTCAACTGGACTCCGGCAACCAATGCCGCCTCGCACGATGTTTACTTCGGTACTGACAAAGACGCCGTAAAGAATGCCACGACTGCTTCAACCGAGTACAAGGGCAACAAAACGTCAGGCTCTGAGAGCTATGATCCCGGAAAACTCGCATGGCACAGCGACTACTATTGGCGCGTGGATGCGGTCTATAATACAGGCATGGTTAAGGGCCTTGTCTGGAGTTTCACTACGGCCGATTTCTTTCTCGTGGATGACTTTGAGTCTTACAATGACATCGACCCCCCTGACCCCGAGAGCAACAGGATATTCGATAAGTGGATCGACGGCTTTGGAACCACTGACAACGGTGCTCTCGTCGGCAACGATCTGCCTCCTTATGCCGAGCAGACGGTCGTTCACGGCGGCGCCCAATCGCTTGTTTATCGCTACGACAACAACCTCAAGACTTCAGAAGCAACCCTGACGCTGGTCTCTCGGCGCGACTGGACCGAGGAAGGCGTCGGAAAGCTGTCACTGTGGTTCCGCGGCGATTCGGCTAACGCTCCTGAGCGGATGTTTGTCGCCCTCAACGGCAGCGCAGTTGTGTACCACGATGATCCCGCTGCGACGCAGATTGGCAGATGGACGAGGTGGGTTATTGACCTACAAGCGTTTGCCGACCAGGGCGTGGTACTGACCAATGTCAACACGATTACAATTGGCTTTGGCACGAAGAATAGTCCTGCCGCCGGCGGCGCAGGAACGATGTACTTCGACGACATCCGGTTGTATCGCTAGATTGTAGGGCCAACGCGTCAGACGTGTACTATTTCGGGGCCTGTATCGACCAATTCGGTACAGGCCCCGCCTCAGTCGTACTTGCCGACATTCAGAGCCCCTTCGACATAGATGCTTGCGGTTCGGCCCAAACATCGGGATAATGAACTCAAATTAAGTATCTCAAGAAACTCTGGTGCCCTTTAGTTAGAACGATATGTGCAGGACCGCTCTTGAATAGTGACCGTGCCAAGACAGAAGAAGGACCGACAAACACGCGAGTGGTCGCAATACCCTATGAAGGTTCATCAATAGAGCTGCCGATAGCCAAGCATGCAGAAATTGCCGAACTGAAACCTCCCTATATAGAACCGCTGAGCGATCAGCAACTCATTGAATCCCTCAGAAACCCTATTGGGACCCGAGCCCTTTCCGAGATTGTCAGGGGCAGGAAGAATGTGTTGATAATCATGGAGAATGCCACGCGTCCTCTGAACACATCCTTTATTGCCTCGCTTGTGATCGAAGAACTCCGGCGGGCAGGTATCGCCGACGAGAATATCACTTTTCTCTTCGCCAACGGGGCCCACAAAGAGATGGACGAGTACAACTACAAACGCAAGCTGGGAGAGCGATTCAAAAACTTCAAAGTTGCTAACCACGATTGTGAAGGCGAACTCGTAAATCTGGGCGAGACAAGCTTAGGGAGCCCGATTCTGATAAATCCGCTCGTACTTGAAGCTGAGGTGAAAATTGCCATCGGCACAATTGAACCCCACTATGGCGACGGTGTTTCAGGAGGAGCCAAAATATTGTTTCCCGGCTGCGCAGGATTGGATTGGATATTCAACAACCATAGCCTGAAGAGAGGTGAGTTCGGCCAGGTTGACAACGAATGGAGAAATGATACCGAAGAATCGGCTGGTAAGGTCGGCATTGATTTTCTGGTCAACGCGGTGCTGAATTACAGACGGGAAGTAATCGGCCTGTACTGTGGCCATTGGATGGAGGCGCACAGGGCGGGAGTAAGCCTGTCGTTGAAGGCTTCGGAAGTTAAGTTGCCGTACAAAGCGGACTTCTGCATAGCGAGCAGTTCTCCGTTTGATTTGAACTTCATCCAGACGCTAAAAGGTATAGAGGTGACACGAACGGTTATAAAAGAAGGCGGATCATACGTGATGCTGACGAGTTGCCCGCAGGGCCTGGGTAATCATCGCTGGCTGCTCGACGAAAAAATGTTGGAAATAAGACGTAAACAAAACGCCGATTATGATTCGGCTATAACAGAGATTATATACAGCACACATTTATCGGAGGCTGAATTACATTCATACTACCCCCTGGGGCCAGGCCTGCAGCAGGTAAGACTCGTGGACGACATTGGTGAATTGAGGCGGGTGATCGCATCATTTGACAAGCCCGGCAGCAAAGGTATTATTCTGCCATATGCCCCTATCACCACTCTGCTGCACTCCTGAGCTTATTTTGTCATCCGCCGCCGGAGGGAGAGTTGATGTGAAGGTAATGTGGATGCGCTTTTCAAAATATGTTATTGTTCGGTCTGACAGAGAGACTGTGAGGTTACAATGAGAGCTATCCAGATAGTTGAGCCGGGAAAGATTGCGATGCTGGACCACGCCCCGAGACCGGAGCCGGCCGAAGGCGAGGTCCTCGTGCGGTGCAGCCATGTGGCCATTTGCGGGAGCAACACAAGCCAGTACACCGGCAAGGGTTTCTGGGGCGATATTGATTTTCCTGCTCCGGTGGGCTGGTCCGGACATGAGAACATCGGCACAATAGTCGAATCCCGCTGTGCCGACTGGGAAGAAGGGGAATTGGTGCTGGCCCTGCCCGAAGGCCCTTACGGCTTCGCTGAGTACATCGTTTCACGACCTCCGGCTATTGCACGCCTGCCGAAGGACACGCCCGATCCGGCGGCGCTTATCGTTGCCCAGCCTTTGGCAACGGTACTTCGGGCGCTTGAACAAACGGGCGGCGCGACAAACCAAACCTGTGCCGTGGTCGGCCAGGGTCCGATGGGATTGATATTCACACACGTGCTGAGGCTGATGGGAGCAAGCACGATCATAGCGACCGATTTGCTCGACTGGCGTCTTGAATGGTCAAAGCGTTACGGCGCCGACCATGTCATCAACGCATCGAAAGACGATACTGTAAAGGCCGTGACAGAACTGACTGGCGGCCAGATGGTGGACTTCGCAGTCGAGGCCGTGGGCGACGTTGATTCGCTCAAGATGGCCGCGCACCTGCCGAAGCACGGCGGCAGATTGCTGGTTTTCGGAGTGCCGCACTACAAACTCCAAGAGTTCCCCTTGTACCACGTCTTTCGTCAGGAGATCCGGATCAGCACCTCTGTCGGCCCCAAGTGCGGCCTGTTCTTCCGGACGGCTGCGGAGATGATTCTTGACGAACGGGCCTGTGCGCTCACCGAGATGGTCACGCCTCGCATGCCCTGGGACAAAGCGCCGGAGGCATTTGAAATGTATGCCCAATGCGCCGCCGGTTCGCTCAAGCTGACTCTCGAACTCTGACCGAGACGGTTCCGCCGCCCAAGCCTGCACGCTACTGATCATTTACCATCTTTTTGTCTTTACGCACGATCCATCGGCCGATGACATGTGCGCCGACCACTGCAACCAGGAGCATCACGCAGAGGCTGCATATCGCGTACCATCGGCTCTTGTCGTCCCAGTAACCTTTCAGCCCCAGGCCGACAAAGACAAAACCGGAAATCAGATTCAGCAACCATAGCCATGCGGGCAGACGCAATGCTCTGGGAAGAAATCTCCGGTCCATCCACAGGTTCATCAGGCAAAACAACCCGCAACCCAACACGCCGGTAAACAGATTGGCGGGGGTGAGGATGGCCAAAAGCAACCGAGGCTTACCGGTGGCGCCGCCGGACTGATAGGCAAACAGCCATAACAAAATTGCACATGCACCGACCGCACACCAGACGACTGTCATATGCCTGATGCGCCGGGCGTGCCGGACGGCAAACCTACGACTGACCGCGTGTGTCATTTCACCGGCGATGCTGCACGCAACTTCCAGTGTGCCGTAAAGCGTTCCCATCATGGTCAGGAAAGCTCCGGCCACATACAACGGCAATAACCAGGGATGTATGCCCGTGACGAACGCCGACTGAAGACTGAGCAGATTCTTCTCATCGGGGATCTTGTGGTGCGGGGCGAGAATCAACGTCCCCCCGGCAACGAAGACGGCGCTGAACAAGATGACCACGAGAAAGCTGATCGAGCAATCGACCAGCGGCGCGCGGAGCCAGCGACGAACCGGATGTGCCGGATCGCCCGCAATCTCGGCCAGTCGCGCATCGGATACCGGCCCGGCGCCGGCCTGTCCCCACGCCTTGTCGCGCATGAAAGATGTGTATGCCAGATAATCGAATCCGGCACCGCCGATCACGCCTACATAACGAGTCGTCTCGACCCACACCGGCTGAGCTGCGATATTCGGATAAGCAGTGCTGAGCCAATCCGGGTACGCATAGGGCTGTGGAACGAGGGCGCCTTTCAAAAGCTCCAGCCAGTCCGGGCGATAGAGAACCAGGGTAGCACCCGCGCTCAGGAGCATCGCAGCAACAATGACCAATTGAATGCGTTCCAGCGTCGAGTAGCCGCGCAAGGCGGTCATCATCACCACTACGGCCAGGATCCCCGTGCCCCAGAGGTAGTCGATGCCGCCCCCCAACATTTCGCTCGTCCCGGTCATCCAGGCGAGCAAGTTACCCAAGACGCCGCTGTGGAAACTAATCCAGATCGGCAGACACACGGCCGCGATCAACAGCAGCGCCAGCGTCAGCCAGCCTCGCGGCCCCGGCAGATCGAGCATCCGCCGGTACGGATGCACGCCGGTCAATACCATGTGACGCGATAACGCCACTGCCAAACCCCACTTCAGCAGCGAGATGACAACGAACAAAAAAAGGATGCGGTATCCGAACAGTGCGCCGCCGCGGCTGGAAAAAATCAACTCACCGGTTCCGATCGTCAGCGATGCGATGATTGCCCCGGGGCCGAAGACCTTAAGCCAGTCCAAAGACCGGCGAGGCAACGCTGCCGAGCAACCCTCGCCGTTGACGCCAGTAGCTGATTCGTTGTCCATAGTTGGGCCCGGATGCAGCAGTTTGTTATGTCACAACTGTCGAATGTAATGTCAAATCAAGAATGCACGAAAGTCCCCCTCAAACTTCTCTCCACTGTCCCGGGATAGGGAAAGGAAATTGACCCTGCTCGTCGGCTTTGACTGGAGCCGGGCTGTCGTAGCTTATATCGTCGAGATAGCTGCAGAACTGGAAGTCGGATTTCGTTATTTCGTCCCATGTCACCATCTGGCCGGTATGACATGCGGCCCGGCCCATGAGCGACGTTAAATCCGAATAGACCGCGCGCTTTATTTCGTTGTGCGGCCGATCTTTGCGGATACTGTCGATGAAGATGTTCCACTCGTACTGCCACGGGCTGTATGCATCCTTTGTGGGCGTCCATGAGATGTTATCCTTCTCGATTCGCTGGTCTCGGAACAGATGGACGGTGGCGGCGTGAGTTCTTCCGGAGAACTGTGCCGCGCACTTAGTGCCGTGAATGAAGGTGGCGAATTCCGTGCGAGTCTTGTTGGCTCGACGAAAACCGCAGAACGCCTTCGTGCCGTCGGGGTAGGTGAACTCCATTGCGTACACGTCGAGGTTCTGTCCGTAATCGGTGCTGTGCGGCTCCCGCCCACCCATGCCGACCGCGGAAACCGGCCAGGCATCCTTGATCCAGCAGCACTCGTCAATCTGGTGAATTAGATTGTCAACCATGTGGCCCGAGCCTACCCACAGCAGATGAATCTTGCCGAACTGCAGTTGATCCATCAGGCCGTTGGAGTTCTCGCCCTGGCTCTCGAGCCATCGGCTGCCCCCCAGACGGTTTGCGCGAATCAGCGGTATCTCACCCATGACGCCGTCGCGAATTTTCTCGATCAGCGCCTGACGGGCCGGGGAATGACGGCATTGGAGTCCCGCTGCGACCTTGAGGTTCTTTTTTCTTGCCTCGGTATCCGCGCGGAGCAGCCGTTGCAGGCCGCCAGGATCCGGTGCGAATGGTTTTTCCATGAACACGTTGATGCCCTTGCGGATGGCATACTCAACGTGCACTGGCCGAATGTATGCTCGGGTCGTGCACATAGCAACATCGCCGGGCCTGAGGACGTCTATTGCCCTGCGGTAGGCGTCGAAACCGACGAACTTGCGGTCCTCAGACACGTCAACTTTGCCCTGGAATCTGTTCTGAAGGGCTTTGTGCGACGAATCCAGCTTCGGTTTGTTCAGGTCAGCCATAGCATACAACTTTACCGGCCCAAGGTCAGGAACCGAAAGGGCGTCGCCAACCGCGCCATTGCCGCGGCCGCCGCAGCCGATCAGCGCCAAGCGTATCGTGTTGTCTTCGCCGGCAAAAGCGGCGGGTGCGAGACTACCGAGTACAGCAGCCCCGGCGGCGAGCGAGCTGCTACGTTCTAAGAAGTCTCGACGGCTGATTTGGGACTTGTTTACTGATCGAATCATTTTTGCCTCCTGGAGTAATGATGGAATTGACGACGGTCTTTCCCTGAACACGGCAAAGACAAGACACCAGCATTCGCAAACGCTGGAAGAAAAAGCCGATATTTTTCGTTTGGCCTCATACACGGCACTCCTGCAAGTTGCTCGTCCCACGATGATACAGGCTGCCTGGTCCGATTTCAACACTCCATTCGCAAACACTTATCGAGCATCTACCCGGGGCGAGGTTGGCTCTCCCGGCAAAGCCCCCATGAGAGGGCCCAAAAAAAATTTCTGGCACCACATAAACTTCTCTGTTGCAAAGGATTGCGCTCTTTGTCATTGCGAGCGAAGCGAAGCAATGACACCGCTGGGGGTCCATTCATGGCAAGGTCCTTACACGTATAGCGATTCTGGTGTTCCCATGGCTCGCTGTCAGTGGCAGCCATGACATCAAGATGCGTACAGATCCTTTCAAGGCCTATCCTCTGGCCCGCTCCAGCATAGCCTTGACCGCGGCGTTCGGTGTGAGGATATCCTGAGCTGAGCCAATAGTGACCGTGGGGATGGCTTCGTGCTCAAGGTGCATGTTCATGCGCAGTTGTTGGTTGGCATCGTGCCCGCCCAGGTTGGAGTAGCCGATGGTTCGACACAGGCCGTCAAAGAGAAAGGCATTGAGGGCGCAGCCACCCGTGCGCTCCAGGCCGTCAACCGAATCATGCCAGCTCTTGAACAGATGGGCCTGGGCGAACGACTGGCCCTGCATGGTGATTTCATTAAGTCCTTCGCCGCCTACCACCAACCCCTGGCCCAGGGTGGCTACGTGACGGATCAGCTTGTGCATACCTTCTGTGGGAGTAACAGCCTCAACGAAGCAGTTGTGCAGATTATGCGACACCAGCGTCACATCAATGAAGATCGTATCCACCTTCAGGTCCCGGGCGGCCTGCAGGATGGCTCGGCCCAGTATGGAACGCCACATACTCAGGCCCGGATGCACCTTGATCATGACCTTCTTGTCGCGATTCGCCCCGCGTGCAGCGTTGGATTCCGGCACGCCGAGTCCTCGGCCCCGATACCAGCTCCAGCCCCGCAGGTCGCGACGCTCGATGCCGCGGTACTGGAAGTCCCGCACGTACGCGTAGGCCGGATGGGACGGATCCATGTCAATGGCGTTGCAGTGCGGCATCATGCGAAAGCCCATTGTATGGCCTTTTTGGATAAAGGCCCTGGCCTTGTCACTGGCTTCATACGTCGGGTAGTTTTCGTCGTAGGGATCCGTGCGCCAATTGGGGATGTGCAGCAGCACGGTCTTGGGATCGAGCTTCTGCGCCAGGGCATCCAGGATTGCGTTGTCCGTTGGACACCAGCTCACGGCAAAACGCACGTCTTCGACCCATGGGGCCCGGCGTTGCTGTTCGCCTTGCAGGTCATAAGCCTGCCGCAACCATTGGCGGTAGTGCGCGGCCGGCGTCTGCCAGCCGCCGTCGAAACAGTTGATGCGCCAAGCCAGGCCGCCGGCACTTAGATTGTCGTCGATCGGGCCGTAGGCCTGTGTTTCGAAGCCCATGCGTTGTGGATCGCGGGCCGTGCCCACATGCAGGGCCTTGTACCGAAAGCGGTTGTCCCAGGTGTGCACCCAGAAGCCGCCGCGTTTTCCCTGGAGAATGGCCAGACCGGCTTCCCAGAAGAAGGGCCACTCCCAGTGACTGTCCTTGATCAGAGGGTCGTTCAGGGGCAGTTTGACGCCCTGGAAGAAGGGGGCCACAAGCTGAAGTTCCGTGCTTATGCCGGCCAGATTCCAGCGGCAGGCCATAACGCCGCTGCGCGAGGAATAGGCCGCCGGTTCGGCCACAATGTCCCCTGTGGCCGGGTCCACGGACACGCTCAAGACGCCGTCGGCGTCCCAACTGTGAAATACGACCTCCGCACGCTGCTCGGACAGGGCGTAAGTCTCGACCTTGCCGAACTTGCTCTCATCCACGGACACGCTCTGGCCGTCGCGGTAGAGCAGTTGCAGGGCCGGACAGGACGTGACATCCACATCGCGGATGAACACCTCGGCTGTGATTTTGCTTTTCAAAGAGGTTAGAACCCCTTTTTCCATGACCGCTGTCTGGGTCCAAGTATCAATATGAATAGTGCTGTCCTGCACGCGGATCGAGGCGTTTTTTGGCCCAGCGATCTCCGGGGTTGAAGCAGGGGGTGTTGATGACTCGGCTCGGGCGGACGCCGCGCTACCTGCGGCGACGGTAGTACCGGCCATTTTCAAGAAATCTCGTCGATCCATAATAGTCCTCCAGTCGGTTCAGGACACGTATCTTAATCAGTTGCTTTCACAACGTCTATAACGAACTTCTGGGTTGCAGCCCCGACGCGCTGGGCCTCCGTGGAAAGCACCTTCTCCATGCCCCAGCGGAGTACCGCCTCGTCGAGCTTGCGCACCTGGCGATCAATGGTGATGGTGACCGCCACATCGGTATCGGTTCTGCCCGAAACATCCGGTGTGCCCGAGAGCACGCCGGCAGCTTCGTCGATCCGCAGCCACGCCGGCCCCTGAGCAAGCGTGAATCGGGGCTTCTCAATGTCGAAGTAGCCGCTTGTCTGGCGGCCATCCACCATCCGAGAGCTGAGGTCGCCCAGAGAGCTATTGGCACGCATCTGATAACGGTACTCGATGCCGACCCGGGCGGTCACCACCGGCTTGCTGTAGATGACGGGCCGTGGAGCAACGGCGTAGTCGGATGGTCCGCTGCGTTTGCCCAGTTCGTCGATCGCCACCACGCGGTAGTAAGTTTTGTTGGCGGCAGTCGAGTTGACGTCACCACCAAGCACGGCCAGCTCTGTTGCCGTGATCTCGGCGATGAAGTTCACCGGGAACCACGGGTTCCAGTCAGCCATCTCCTCCTTAGTTTCGCCCACGACGCTCTGGTGCCTCTGGTCGGCAATCGTAAAGCCTTTCTCGTCACTGCCGTAAACGCGATATTTCACGGGCCTGTTGCCCACGGGGTTAGCTTTCCAGCGGAGCGTGCCTGAACCCTGCACCGAGTCGTAGTCCACAGTCACATCCAGCGGGTGCGAGGGGCCGCGAGGTGTGAAGCTCCATGTCTCGCCCCATGGCCCCCAGACACCTTTGTCGTCCTGGGCCCGCACGTGCCAGTAGTACCTGCAATCCGGGCTCAGCAGGCCCGCTTCGGGCAGGGTGTACCGGGCCTTGACCGTGATGACCGTGACTGTCTCTTTGCCGGTGGCCTTGTCCTTTTCTTTTTTGGCGTCGGCGGTCCGCGATATTAGCTTGTAAAAACTCATCGAAAGCGGCCACTTCATATCGGCTCGGGCGGACAGCTCGAACTGGTAATCGGCAATTGTATCGCCGTCCGGGTCGTCTGATTCTGTCCACTGAAAGATTATGTCCGTGCCGTTTACCTCACTTCCGTCAGACGGCCAGACCGCTCCGGACGGTGCCGATGGTGGTCTTGATGCCGACCGCTCGACCCAGTTGTGAGTGATTTTTACCTTGCGATTAACCTCGGATTGGTCGCTGTATGTGAAGGCGTTTCGGCCTGTGACCATTTCCGGCATCGCAAGGGGGGCCATCTGCACATCGTTAATCACAGCCAGACGTCGAAGCTTAGCCGGCCCTTCCAGCAGGCACTTGAGTTGATACTCGTAGCAGGCTTTACCGACAATCGGAA
Source organism: Planctomycetota bacterium (assembly GCA_043820045.1). Lineage (GTDB taxonomy): Bacteria > Planctomycetota > Phycisphaerae > Sedimentisphaerales > Anaerobacaceae > JBDREF01. Next base: position 33,185 of record JBDREF010000281.1, read on the forward strand.
AGAACTTGTCAAGGTTGCCTTTCGCGGGCTCCCAGTTCCTGCCATCCCGGCAAATGAAGAATTTGATCCCGGTTCCCTCTACTTCGAGCCGGCCTCCCACAAAAACATACGGGCTGTGCATCGACCAGATGATCGTACCGGTCTTGCCCTCGTCGGCGGCCAGACCATCCGGCCCCGTCGTGACATTTTCCACCGCCGCAGCTCCTTTACGCCACGCATCCCCTGAAAAATCAGGACGATACTCCCACAGGCCATTGTAGATCGCGCTTTCATACGTGGGAGTCGTTCCCTGCACTCCGTGATACTTGAGCGGGCGAACCTGTCCCCAGCGCCAGGTGAGCGCCTCGCCGGGACGCAGGACCATGTTCATCGTGGTATCGGACTTGCCGGATCGCTCGCCTGCGACCGGTCCCTCGAAGAAGTACATGGAGCACATTTCCGGCTCGGACCACCATGTATCCGGAAACAGGATTCCCTTGGAGTGGGTCCGCTTGATCAGGTCGTGGTCGCGCACGATGTCCTGCTCGCCGGCCACGGTCTGGTTGTCCCGCAGAAGATAGACCGAGTGCATGTCGCCATCATAGAAGTGCCAGCCGCCATCGTAGAAGGCCTGCGAGATGCAATGGCCGAGGGCCCGGGCCGGCGCCACTTTAAGTCCGGCCTTGCGCCACAGCGTGGCCAGGCAGATAGAGTCGTTGCCGCACGTGTTGTACCCGTAAACGTTGAAGACCTTAACAGCGTCGCCCAGTTCATTATTGTCGCCGCCGGAATGGTGACGGTACCGGATTTCCTGGAACCACAGCGCAAAGGCCTTATCCGCATCTGTCATGTCAGGCGTAACGGCAGAGGAGACGATTTCTTCGATGCTGCGAAAATTGTTATGGCCGTTGGACAGCCACGGATTGACAACGTCAACATCGCCGACGTTCTCCATCCGGACCGAGCGATTGGATTCCCATGTCTGGAGCAAGGCTCCTTCCCTCGCTACTCCGCAGCCCATAGGCGAGCGGCAATTACGGCCGTCCATCGTGCCGCCCTGGAATACCTCATACTTGTGTGTCCCCTCGTTGATCTGTTCGATGTGTGACTTAGCGATATCGGTCGGATGCACATCGGTTGACCGGGGAAACCATACATCGCCGGCAATAACGGGACTCGGCGGCAGAGACGCCGAAGCAGCGAGCAGGATCAACATGCACACGTAAGTCTTCAAGATACTACTCCTCCCTTATTGCCCATCATATCTCATTCTCCGCCGGCACGACGAATGGCTTGCGGTAGTCGCGCGTCAACATGGTGTTGGCTGCGGGGCTGTCGATGAATTTCTCGTTGTCCGAGTCGATCGCGAGCCAGGGGCCAAGGGTCAATGGGGCCTTCTCGATATCCACGCCGTTATCGGTGAGGTGCCGGCGAATCTCCTGGAATGTCTCCACGACATTCTCGTTCACTTTGAGGGCCTCCAGCGCCTGCTGAATCTCCCTGGCCGAGGCCGGCTTGCCCAGGCGCTGCGAGAGGTTGGCCACGTGGACCACCGCCGTCGAAATATGCCCTTCGTTGACCTCGGCGTTCAGGTCTTCTCGCCTGCGGCTGCGCACCGCCTTGATAAAGTTGGCGAAATGATCCTCACTTGGTCCCGAAAGCTTCTGAACCAGCTTGCCGCTGGGGTCATAGACCGATGTGCCTCCGGCCCCGCCGCTCAGATAGCCCTCGGTGCCGACGATGAGCGTCGAGCCGCGCTTCGGAGAGGCGGTCTTAAGGTTGCGTACTTCCTGGACAACGGTAACAGGCCCGAAATCGTGAATAGTCACCTGCACGCTGGGAGTCTCGGCGCAGTCGTCCATACCCACTCGCCCGCCGTAGCTGAGCACGCCACGGCCCAGGCCCTTGAGGTCCAACACCATGCGCATCGCATCCACCGGGTGGACGCTGTTATTGGCGAGTTCCCCACCGCCCCAGTCCCAGAACCAGTGCCAGTCATAGTGGAAGCTCTTGCGCCTGACCGGTAGTTCCATCGGCGCCGGGCCGGACCAAAGGTTGTAGTCCACCGTCGGCGGCGGCGAGTACTGGCCCGCCGGACCAATCGAGCTGCGCGGCCGATACGTGCAGACGTGGGCGAGCTTGACCTGGCCGAGCTTGCCTTCGCGGATATACTGGGTGGCCGCGTGGTTGGAACCGCTGGAGCGGTATTGGGTGCCGCCCTGGCAGATCCGGTTGTACTTGCGGGCCACCTGGACCATCCGCCGGCCCTCGCTGATGTTGTGACTCAGCGGCTTTTCCACGTAAACGTCTTTGCCCGCCTGCATTGCCCAGATAGCCGCCAGGGAGTGCCAATGGTTGGGCGTGGCGATTGAGACTATGTCCACCGACTTGTCGTCGAAAATCCGCCGCATGTCCTGGACGAATTTGGGCTTGCTCTCGAACCGCCCGGCGACCCGCTCGCCAATCGCGCTGTCCACGTCGCAGATGTAGCTGAGGAAGCAATCGTCGTGCGAGTCGAAAGCCTTTGCATGATCGCCGCCCCGGCTCCGCACCCCGATCACGGCCACACTCAGCCGCTCATTGGGGCTCTTGCTCTGTTTGGCTCGGTCCGCGGCAACCAGCACGCGGGATGACCCGGCGGACACAGCGGCCGCGGTCAACAGGGTCTCTTTCAGGAACAAACGGCGGCTGAGACGTTTCATCATCTGAGATTTCTCATATGTCTTCATAAAGAGTACTCCTAAAAGCTGTACGATACGATTCTACTTGAATGATCCGGTCTATTTCCCCTTGCGTGCCTGACTCATTTGGTTCTCCGGTCTCAGGTGGTCGCAAGAGGGCTTCAATGGTCTCCATAGGCTCTTGATTAGCAGATTCCAGTTCATTTGTCACGAGCTACTTCGGAAATCCGAGAGTGCATTTCAGCGGATTATTCGCCGGCTACGGCAGAGAGCGGGTATCGAGCGCCCGCGGATGCTTTGACGGCGTTCCATTGTGATATACTTCGTTCTCAGGCAACTTCATGATTTTGTTGTTGTGAGTCCAGCTTGGGAACTCTCTTGTGCGATTATCATCCGGGAATTGTCGATAAAGAATCCCGGGGGCTCCTCTTTCCAGCGATTCCAACGAGCCATCCGGTCTGGCAATACACGTAGGCCACGATGAGTAACGGCCGGATGAATTACTCGCAACGACCCACATCAGGTTATCCGAGGCCCTGACTCTGATTTCCGCAGGTATGATCTCGTCGAGTATTGTCTTACCTTCATGGTGTGCGTTATAGAAGGAATGAAGCATGATCTCAACGCCTTTATGCCTGTATATATTGTACATCTCCGGGAAACAAGAATCATAGCATATCAGGAAACCCAACTTAAATCCGTTCAAATCAAGAACTGACGTGTGATCGCCGGGAGTATAGAATTTCAGGTCGCCGCCCGTTAACATGGACTTGTCATAACGATCTACAATCTTTCCTTCGTCCGAGATGACATACAGGCAATTCAAGGGCTTTTCGTCTTCGCTGATGTAATGAGCGGACCCCAGAATGACCCAAATGTGATGTTCTTTCGCAAGTGACATGATACGGCGTGTTTCATCTCTCAATTTGGCCCAATCGAAATCCCGAAATGACGGTACGTCCTTTGGCGGGTATCCACTGAGAGCTGCTTCTGAAAAATGAACGATATCGGCCTTGTTCAGAGCGGCCTCCTTGATAAACCGCTTAATGTAATCTGCATTGCTCTCAATACTCCCAGACACAGGGAATTGGCACGTGGCCACTTTCAGCTTTTCTTCGGAGTGACTCTTCCCGGAAAAGCCTGTCAGGAATATGGCGGCTGACAACAAAATTCGTAATAGAAGAGACGTCACGTGCCGAATCTTAAAGCCATATGAATTTCTTTGTTTCAAGATATTTCTCACGTCTCTGTTCATCTTATGCCCTTCCTGTCATGGTACATACGACTATGATTATACAGTGCTCTACAAAAACCTAAACGATATTAATTCTCTGCTGCTGCTTGTCAGCCTACGCAAAAACGTTAATCCAAACCAGTTTTGTTTGCCGTGACTACAAAGAATGCCCGTGTGGCAGGATGTGACTTTCCGACTGATCTTTCCCTGATCGCAAGTTCAATTCCTTAAATCTCCAGGACAAGCTAACCAGATCGCTGAACCCCACACAGATACCCCTAAGACGGTCCCCTTTACGCAAGTCGCAAAACGCCAGAATTCTTCGAAAATTCGTATCTCCAAAATGACTCCACAGATACTGATTTTGCCCAGATCGACCGCAAACAAACATCATTTTTTTCCGAAAAAGGAATATTTCTTGACGATTTCTCGCAAATGTCGGATGCGAAGGCTCCTACGCACAAACGCGGGCATCGTCGCATGGCCCCTTAGCGAATGAATGTGGGGTAAGGCGTCTCCTGAAAGCCACACGAGCGGCTGAGCCGCGTTTCGGGCTGTCCGGATACGAAACCCGGGCCATGATTTACCGCTTGGCCGTTGAGAGCGGTCTGAGGGCCAACGAACTGCGAAGCCTGCGGGTCTCATGCTTCGACTTCGACTACTGCACGGTCACCGTCCAAGACCACGCGGCCAAGAACCGCTGAGAGAAGACCCTCCCATTGCAACCGGACACAGCAGCAGAAATCAGAACACTATTGACAAGAAAGTTGCCGGATGCCCAGGCATTCAAGGTGCCGGACAAACCGGCGAATATGCTCAAGCCAGACTTGAAAACCGCTGGGATACCGTACCAGGACGATGCAGGACGCTATGCCGATTTCCACAGCCTCAGACACACCCCCGGAACCTTGATGGCAGCGTCCCTTGTCCATCCGCGGGTTGTGCAGGAGCACATGCGACACGGCGATATCAACCTGACAATGAGTCTCTACACACACACCCTGAGAGGCCAGGAAGCCGACGCGGTCAACAGGCTGCCCGATTTCTCCAAGCCAAGTGGTGAGAGCCAGAAGAAAACCGGGACGGACGACATGAACGTTGCCGGAGATGTCCTGGCGTCCTGCTTGGCGCATTTGTGCGCCGGACAACGCACGACTATGTCTTCAGGTAAAAAGGCAAACGCCGCTCACGATAGCGCAAGCGGCGTTTTCCAGCGAGGCCGAAGGGGCTCGAACCCTCAACCTTCGGATCGACAGTCCCTACTGCACCTTCGTTATTTGCGCCCAACTGCATTATTTCAACACAATCAATGTTTCCTGTCCCGTCTTTGTCCGTCTCAGTCCGTCCTGAAGCGCTTGAGAAACAAGAATTAGACAAGAAAATGGTGGTGACATTGTCTGTCCCCGTATTAACCGCCCTCTGCGATTCTTTGCTCGGCTGCGTCAGGTCGGGCAGGGCTTCGATTGCTTCGCGCTGCTGGTCTTCGAAGGCATGGGAATAATGCCTTGTCATTGCAGGCGTCTTATGCCGCATGGCCTGTTGCCTCACCGTTTCAGAGGTGGTTGAATTCATGGCTAAGAGGCTTGCGGTCTGGTGGCGAAGGCTGTGGAAGTCGTAGAACTCGCCATTGGCACAATAAGGTATGCCGGCGTTCTTGAGATCGAACTTCACCATCAGGAAGGCTTTGTCGGTCAGGTGAAACACCTGGGCCTCCGGTAACTTGCTTCCGCAATACTGCTGCAACTCTATCGCTGTCGCCGGCTTCAGATATACGGTCGCATCGCTTTTATTCTTTGTCCTGCCGGCCTTGACGGTAAACTTGCGGCCCTGGAAGTCGAAGTCTCGCACCCTTAACCGGCGTATGTCCACGCTCCTCAGGCCCGTCTCGACTGCAACCCTGTAGAGCAGATTTCTCTGATATCCACTCAGGCCGTATATTGCCGGACCCATCAGTGCTGCCTCGATGAACCGCTTGAAGTCATTCAGCTCAAGGACTCTTCGAGGATGGCGGGGGTCCGTCTGCGGATTGTCCATCCCGTCGATGAATTCCACAGGGCTGCTGGTTGCTTTTTGCTGCCGTACCATCCACCGGGCAAAGGACTTCACCGCCCCCAGGAGGCCATTGTATCGGCGCTTCGATATGCCCTTGCCGGCGTCTCTCAAGCCGTCCAAGTAGTCCTTCAGCCTTGGTGCTGCAATATCCGTCCATGTTGTGAAATTGCAGTCCGTGAATACCCTGGTGAGCATCCCGGCGACTTCCTTCACATAGGCATCGCCTCGCTCCTTCTTGGCCAGGTGGTCTGTGTATTCCGCGACGTGTGCTGACAAAGGCTTGCCTATGGTTGCCCGTTGTGCGTCTATCACACCGAAGGAGATCAACTCGTCGCGTATCCCAGGGCTCAGCTTCTCAACCCATTCGGCCAACTCGGTGGTCAGCGGCAGATTACCGGCCCTGCAATTGAGAAGCTTCCTGAGATTGACCGCTTCCCATTCGGTCGCGTCCTTCGAGGTATGGGCCTTCAGCAATCGCGTAATGCCGAAATGGTCCTTGAACTTCAAATGCCAATGAGTTACTTCGCAGAGAATCTTGTCGCCGCCTTTGGTCAGTCTCGCCTGGACTATGCGGCCTCGTGAGTCCCTGAACTTGGCAAGCATCTTGCCTTTGTCTTTACCCTGCTTGCACTCGAAGGTCTTTGCGCCTTCGGGCAATGGCTTTGAATAACTTGGCTTGTAGATTCTCATATGTCACCTCCAAGAATAAAAAGCGGCCGGGCATTGTGAGTTACTTAGAATACTAAGAACTGGTCTGCCTTGCGGAGAGACCATGCCCGACCATGACTTGTTGATTGACTTGTATTCTAAATAACTCACGCTCTTAATCTACCACGCTTCCTGATATCCTTCAAGATAAATATCTGCCATTCTCAACTTTTTTTGCTGCCATATCTGCGAGTTACGGGGCTACCTATAATCCCTCGACTCAGAATCGTCCGGTGTAGCGGCTGTGGCGGCCTCGGCCTCCTGCTGAATCTCAGTTTCCTGCCGAAGCTCGGCCTCCTGCTGGATTTCCTCGAAGCTTCTGATTCCCGGCGTGGGCTCAGCAGGTGCCTCCGGCTCGGCCTCAGGCGGCTCGGGCTCGCCGAACGGTTCTGGTATCGGCTGAATCGGAGGGTGCGGCTGATGCACGACATCGCCCCTCAAAAAGCCATTCTCCAAAAGTGTGTACAGGCCCGAACATACTGGCAATGGTGCGAGTTCCATGCTGCCAGGCGTCAAGCCAACGCCTAAGTCCCGAAACAATGCCCCACAGTCGGAATTGTAAGAATCAAACAAAGCCATGCCTTCGTTAAATTTCTGGGACATCTGGTCCGCAACCGCAGCTTTGGGCCCATCCAGTGCTCTGACTAAGGCTGCTCGCAGCCGGGAGTCAGTGTTCGAGAGATACAAGTTTGCGGTTTCGACCAGCCCTTCGTAACTTCGGCCGCCGGGGGCTTGCCGGTGTAAAATGCTGATTCTCTCAGTCAGCAAATCCCTGCGGCCGGTCAATTCCTTGATTTTGCTATCTATCCGGTCAAGCGCCTTTCCGGACTTCAACGCTTCCTCGGACCGCGTCAGGACTTTGCCGAGCGATTCTCGAACAGCTTCGAGTTCAATCTGTGCAACCTGTAGGTTCTTCTGAAGGTTTGACAGTTCCTGGGCGGCCTTATCACGTGCTGCCAACTGGTCTTTTATCGTTTCCATAAAACAGTTAATTTCCATGTTACTTATCTCCTTTAATTTGTGCGTTCTTCATCTTCTCGGCAAGACCGACAGCCAACTGGATCTTGCGAGATTCGAGACGACCTACCAGCCATCCGGCCAGCCGACTGCTGTTTGCGAGTCTCGAAGTAACGTCGTCGTACTCGGCCAACAGCTCTTTCGTTGACATTCCTTTTGGGTCCACGGTGGACACTTCTGTTTGCACATCATTCTCATTCACACTCATATAAAGTTTCCTTTCAAAGGTTCTGTTTCTGAAAATAGGGAGGCGGGACCCGAACGGAAGGGTACCCGCCCCTTGGACTAAAACAACCCCCAAAGAACACCCAGGGAAGTAGTTTTTTGGCTGCTATTTTTTAGCGAATCTGGGTAAATGGCCCTATGATACCCCCTTGCTAAATTCGCTAAATTTTTATGGCGTTTTTGATACCGAAAATGGCGTTTTTCAGTACCCAGAAACATCACTGTAAGGCTGATCATTCTACGTCTTTTCTCCGATACCGGCCCTGAGCCTGCCGATGGACTGTAATCCTGCGGCGTTCGGCACACTTCTCGCAGTAGGTATGTCCGGCCTCTCGCGGCCCGCCGCAACCCTTGCACTTGGGCCGCTTGCCTTCCACAGGCTCCGGCTGCGGTTCCTTACGCTTGTGATAGGCTCGTTTCTTCCGCTGCCGTTCCCGTTCTTGGGCGCAGTCGGTACAGAGCTTGCGCCCGGGCAGACGTTCCCGGCCACAGGCACAGCGGGCAACCTCCTTCTTCGCTACGGACTTGCGTATCCCTGCCGGCCTCCTGAAGCCGAACGCCTCGAATAGGTCGAAGTCGTCGTTCGGGTCTTTGTGCCTGAGCCAGTGATACTCGCAGACTTGCTTACCCCTTGGCTCCGTCAACGGCCGCCAGCCCATATAGGTCTCGCCTGCGCATCCGGCTACATCACAAAATCCAAGCGTCATCATCCCTTCCCCGCCTTCTGTGCTTCTTGTTTTTTATCGTGAGCCTTGTTAATCAAAAAAATCACGTTATCGGCAATCTGTTGGAACGCCTCGGG
>JBDREF010000282.1:0-2817 GCA_043820045.1 Planctomycetota bacterium
GCCATCGCGTTCCAGGAGGACATGCGCCGGAACGGCCGTCCGGCCGGGCAGATGCCCTGAACAAGCATATTCGGCGTGAAAGGCCGCATGGGTTTCGAACCATGCCTGCGAAACTGAGCTAAAATGCCGGATCCTAAATCATAGTGGTGCCTGCACGGGCGGGTTGTTGAAAACATCTGTTGATTCTGGTATATATTCGGTCGGTAAGGCAACAAACACGGTAAATGTGCTGTCAGGGAGCGACACAATGAGAATGCGAATCCGATATCCTGCGAGTATTTCCGCCTTTTTTGTGATGGCAGGGCTGATTGTTTTGGCCGGGTGCGCCAGGAAAACAGGTGCGTTATTCACCCGGCCCGAGCTTATAAACCAGGGCCGGCTGGCGGTATTAGGTCTGACGCCGGAGCAGGAACAGATATTCATGGCGCGCTATACCAAGGCTTTTCCCGGACAGGTCATTACGTTTGTCGAGAGGAGCCGCCTGCAGGAGGTCATCAGCGAGCAGGACTTGCTGCAGGGAAGACTGAATGAGAGAACCAGGGCCAAGATCAAGCAGATTCTCGGCGTCGAGGCTCTGATCATGTGCTCCTACTATGACGGCTCTGCGGGCAAGAAGAAGCTGCGCGTCCGGATTGTTGACGGCGCGACCGGGGCAATTGTCGGCTCTGTGATAACGCATGCTCGCGACAACTTCGAGTACCATTGTATCACCGCGGTAAAGGCGCTAAAGGCGGATCTTATGAGAGGAAGTCAATGACATTCGGGCCGCCGAGAGAAACGGCAAATACAAGAATCATCAATGTCCCGGCCGGGTGTGCAAAAAGACGTTGATTTTTGCAGGGCGGCGGACATGAACCAGACGAAGGAGAAAAAGTCATGAAAAACGCAGTAATGGTTGGTTTGACATTGTGGTGCTGTGCCGCGCTTCTGATAGGATGCTCGAAGAAGACGCCGTCCGAGGGGGATCAGGGGTCGTCGGCGCCGGCGCCGTCCTCCTCGTCTTCCTCATCGCCGGCTGTCACGGTGCTTGGCGATGCGAACTTCGATTCGGAGATTGGCAGCGGCGTCGTACTTGTCGATTTCTGGGCGGTGTGGTGCGGGCCGTGCAAGATTCAGGGGCCTATTGTGGAAAGCCTGGTTGAGAAGTTTCAGGGCACTGCCAGGATTGCCAAGCTCGATGTTGACAAAGCTCCCGGGATAGCGCAGAGATTCAACATTGACAGCATCCCGACCCTGATTGTGTTCAAGGACGGCAAGCCTGTAAAGCAGTTCGTCGGCGTGACGGAGGCCGAGGCGCTGGCCTCGGCGATACAGGCTGCGCTGGGCGCCAAGTAGTAATGCCTCTGCGGCGGCACCGAGGAACGATGTTTTAAGGAGGTTTTGAATATGAGCATCAAGGCTTTGATTAGTGCGGTCATTTCGTTTGCGGCGGTATCGACGGTTTGCGGCGAGTCGCTGCCGGTCTATTTCGGAACTTATTCGTCCGGTCCCAGCAAGGGAATCTACCGCAGCGTGCTCGACCTCGAAACAGGCAAGCTCGCCGAACCGGTTCTCGTCGCCGAGGCGAAGAACCCGTCATTTCTGGAGATTCATCCGAACGGCAGATTCCTGTACGCCGTAAGCGAGTCCGGCGGGGCGGGCAGTGTAAGCGCCTATGCAATCGATGGCGATACCGGAGGGCTCAAACTGCTCAACCAGCAGCCCTCGGGAGGCGCGGGGCCGTGCTACGTCAATATCGACCACGCGGGAAGAAACGTGCTCATCGCCAACTACGGCAGCGGCAGCGCATCGGTGATTCCCATCGAGCCGGACGGCAGGCTTGCAGCGCCGACCGGCTTTGTGCAGCACGCCGGCTCCAGCGTGAACAAGGCACGGCAGCAGGGGCCCCACGCGCACTCTGTTAACATCAGCGCCGACGACCGGTTTGCCTTCGTTGCCGACCTTGGAATCGACAAGATAATGATTTACAGGCTGGACGTCGAGAAGGGCACAATCCTCGCCAATAGTCCTGCCTTCGTGCAGCTCAAACCCGGCGCCGGACCGCGTCACTTTGCCTTCGGGGCCGACGGCAGATACGCCTACGTAATCAATGAACTCGATTGCACGGTGACGGCCTTTGCGTACGATGCGGCCTCGGGCGCTCTGACGCCGATCCAGAGCATCGCGACGCTGCCGGAAAGTTTCGACGGTTCCAGTACGTGCGCCGAGGTCCGCGTCCATCCGGGCGGCAGGTTCCTCTACGGCTCGAACCGGGGACACGACAGCATCGCGGTTTACCGAATCGACCCGGACAAGGGGACGCTGACTTTTGCCGAGCACGAGACCGCCGATATCAAGACGCCGCGAAACTTCAACATCGACCCGACCGGCAAGTTCTGCCTCGTCGCCAACCAGGGCAGCGATAGTGTCGTTGTCTTCAGCGTCGATGCAAGCACGGGAGCGCTGGAGCCGACGGGACAGAAGGTCTCCGTCGGAAGGCCGGTCTGCATCCGCTTCCTCCGTAAGGAGTCCCGCGGACTGCGACCGGTGGTGGAAGCCGAGGAGCAGGTCTATCAGTATGAACCCGCCGACAATGGGGCCGGGCCCATGTGGTGCCACGGCTCGACGTGCCTTGTGCGCATCGGCGAGGATGTTTTCGCCAGCGGCATCGAGACGTTGAAAAGTTTCAAGCCGCTTAACAATTGCCGCTGGATGCTTTTTCATCGGGGCGATTCCTCCGTAGGGAGTCCTGCGGACGGCTGGCGGCAGGTGCAGGTCGATCCGGCGGGGCGGACACGCGAGCCTTGCCCGGTTGCCGGCTTTCCTGATGGGCGGTTG
>JBDREF010000283.1:0-4402 GCA_043820045.1 Planctomycetota bacterium
CCGAGCCGCAGCCAGTTGGCCGCCCGGTAGCAGGTTCCCTTGAAACGGTCGCTCTCCACGAAGGTTTCCAGCGCATGAACGGGATGCCCATACTTGGCCTGCCAGTCGGCGCGAACGCGTCTTGCCAAAATCGCGAGCATGTGGCTGGCCAAGTGCGGTACAGTCACCCAGGGCAACACCAGAAAGCGCGTGTTGTTCGTCAGAAAACCGAGGTTCGCCTCCCGTCTGCCGCGATCCCAGCCGATCCAGGCATCGCGCGCCGCGCACTTCCAAGCCGCCGAGCCGAACAGCGCGCAGCCCATCGGCCGTCCCGTGCAGTCGCGCATCAGATACCGAATGTTCTCGCCTACCGTGTTGCGATGGCCGAGATAGTGATAGCGGCTCAACAGGCAATTGAACAACCCCAGGTCTGCCGATCCGGGCTCGACGATGCTCACTCTCAGAGGCCTTAGATCGCGCAACGCGCAACGGATCGAATCGGTTGCATGAGCCACAAGGGGTGGGGTGCGGTTACGGGACCCGTTGGATGAAGGACCCCGCCGCTTAGGCAGTTGGATGAGCCCGGCGCGTTCCAGCTTCAGCAGTAGTGTGCGGGCCGCCATATCCTTGAATCGGCCCTGTCCATTGCGCCAGTCCCAGCGCCGGCAAAGCTCCTCGCTGAGCCGCGTTCGGCACCAGTCCCCGTGTTCCGCCAGGAGAGATCGAATCAGCCCGGTGTCTTCGGCGTGTATTTCCCGTCCTTGAATGACCATGACTTCTGCCATGGTTTATAGACTACAGCATTCTGCCGCACGAGTCCAGCAGAAAATAATTTTATTTTTTAACTTGCATTCGCGGGGGGGGATAGACTACTCGCCAGTCAATTGTGGCTCAGTGGTGGGGCTACCTGAGTAGTAACGCCTAAATGATATAAATTTACTAATTATTTGTTTATACTCTATTTCAAATCGTAATTCTCAATAACCTCTATCATGTTAATAGGTTATTGATTATTTATTGAAGTCAACGACGGAGGCCGATGCATTTGTGTAGCAGACTACAACCCGTACTGCTTACCCGCGATGGCAGAAAAAAGGGGATGTGGCGGAACACGTCTCCACCTACTACTAAATGATTATGAAAAGTCTGGATATTGATGATTATGGAAAGAAAGGGTGAATTTGAATGACATGCCGCCATCATTCGCATTCTTTGAATTTATCCCTTCCCAGAACGGCAGCTTTCTGAATACACTATTCTCGTTTTTCTTATTTGTTACTGCCCTAAACGGTATTTGAGCCACTTCAATCGCTGCTGTTTTCCTTAGACGACCTCCTTATTTTCACCTGCCAAGTTTTTGCTTACAATTGCTTATGTTCTCTCTCAGGATATCAGAATTAGGATGTCCGAGAGACACTGCCTTCTCGTAATATATTATTGCCTTCTCGTAGTTACCCAATCTACTGTTGGCGTAGCCGATCTCACCATATATATCCGCCGTCGGGGTCATCGAGGGATATTTCATCATTCCCTCTTCTAATATACTTATTGCTTTCTGAAAATTATCGATATTGTTATAGCAATTGCCCAGATTACGATAGGCCCTCAGTTCCCAGGAGTGGCCAAGACGAATGGCTTCCTCAAACTCAGGTATTGCCTCACGGCAGCCCCTCGCGTATGCATCATCCGATCGGCCATACTGCCTCCGCAAAACTACTCCAAGGTTATACCGCGCATTGTCGTTCTTCGGAGCGAGTTTTACGGCCTGCTTGCAGTGCGTGACCGCTTCCGCGTCGCGTTCGGCGTGATCAAGTTCTATGCATTTGTCGATAAAAGATTGCGCCTTTGCCTTCTGCTCCAGATTATATTCCAGCCCGTATATGCGGTTCTTAACCGCCTGAGCATCCTTGGCAGATGGGTCCGCAAGAAGGTAAAGCTTGAAATTCTTCATCGCATCATCAAGCTGGCCCGCTTTTTCATGCGCCAGACCCAGGTTGTAGTATCCGGCAGCAAGCCATGGCGCCGAATCAACAGCCTTCTTGAATTCGGCGATTGCAGAGTTATAATCTTCATCGCTTTTGGCATTCCCGAATGCCACTTTTCCCCTTGCCATATATCTTTCAGCATCTTCAGGGACCGCGGGAGCAGGTCTCATCGTCTGGACGTGCCTGATGATACTTTCCCGCAATGCATAATCATTGGTGTTCTTTTGCAGTTCCGAAAGATACTGCTTGAGGGTTTGCTCAGGGCCGGCCTGAGTGAGGCCGGGAGCCGTCCAGGCGACCAGGAGCGCGAAGATTAATAGCATCCAAGCACATACTTTTTTCATGAGGATTCCTCCCTTCATTGTGCTTGCTTCCCCATACCCAGTTTGTGAATGACGAAATACTGTTGCTCTTCATAGAAATCGGAGGGGCTGAAGTTCACGAACATCTTTTTGTTCAGGCCGGTATCGATCCCCGCTATCGTCCTATTCTGGTTTCTCGTTTCTGTTACCCTGCGGCCGGCGCGCACAAGCAGCCAGCGCGCAGCCTCTGAACAGACCATCGCGTCATTACCGTCGTGTGCAAGAACCCTGATCCCATATGATGTTGTATTTCTCAATTCGTGGGCACCTTTCCACAGTTCCTGACCTTCGTGCTGAGAGAGAGGTTGACCGACCAGTGTAGCCACATCCATTCGGCGCTGGCCGTATTGCTTGAGAAACTGCTCTTCATCTTTGATAACGGGACCCACACCGGTGTTGTCCAGATACCAGTTCTTCCCGTTACGCGTGCCCAGGAAGATGGCCGCATGCGATGCAGGTGATGTCCAGTTGTCCGAACCCCACCGGTCCAGAAAATTGATGCCGTTGCTTATCATTACGTCCTTCAGGTGCTCTTCGGTTTCCTCTTCAAGACGAGCTTTCATCGGTACCGGCGCCACCAGGATCACATCTCCGGGGGCCAGGCTGCTTATATTCTTGACCGGGTTGGGCGGTTCTCCCGTTTTGAATGACCGCAGTATCTTTTGTGCCTGCTCATTGGACCGAGTTGTTCGTCGAGTGACTGTTTCGGAAAAGTTACCGAGAAGTTCCTTGAGCAGTTGTGGATTAGCCCCCTTCACGACAGTAAGGTCCAATGCATAAGGCTTCTTCTTATCCCGAAGGTCTACGACAGAAGGATCGGAATTGATGTCTTTAAGCGCACTACCGTCCGTGGCGTCTTTCAGACCAAGTTCACCCTCCTTTTCAAACCCTTTAAGGGCAATTTCCGTCGATTCAACCCCCTTGAGCTCCTTAAGAGCGCTTTGTTTGCTCTTCTCGAATTCCTCACGCCTTTGGCGTTCCTCGGCCTCCCTGCGGGCCTGCTCTTCGCGCCAGGAATCGGTCTGGCTTGGCCCGGACGGCTGTGCAGGCCCAGATTGCGGGCCGGCGTAACCTCCGGCACCGCTTGTGCTTGGACTGCTTGGCGAGGAAGGACTTGCGCTGGGCCGCGGGCAAGAACTATTGCACGGGACTACCGTGCCATCGGCACATTGAATGGAAACACACCGGGTGCCCGTCGAACCGCTGCTTGAGGAGCTGCTCCCGGCCCCGAAACCAGTATTCGGGCCGAAGCCGGTGCTGGAAGAAGGTGGGTCCGGTTTCGTGAGGCGGCGGCCGCCCGGACCAAGCCCTTGTTGATTTTGGGCAAGACTGCCCAAGGGCTCTATGAAGAAAATGAAAATGACTACGAGGGCGATACAGCTAAGGAACACGGATGGCTGGTCTTTGATCGGCATACCCACTACTCCTCCGGGCAACGAATGAGCCCGCGATCAATATAGATACACCCTGATTACTGAAATCTATAACAAACGCCATATGTTAAAATTATATTAATTATATTAAGAAAATTTTGCATGTCAAGAGAATTCGTGTTTGTGTCATAAAAGGTGCTTGTCGAGGTTGTCTGGATTACTGTAGACATAATCATTACGCATTGAATTCTTGTATCCATGCAAGAAAAGTGAGTCTGTGGATTTCAGGAAGTTGTCCTCAAATCACCGCCCACGCCTTTTAAAAAAACAATACGCTCTATTTCCAGTCGAAAGCAATCATTTTTCTCAAGGTTGACGTTTTGCTGACTTCAGGAAGTTACAAACACCCCCGATCATCAGAAAAATCACCCTCCGAAAATTGCACCTTTTCACTCCGTATTCAATGAGATGGTCCGATCAGTCGCCTTGAGCACTTGTATTTGTTGTCAGTAGGGGAAAGAGGCTGAGGTAATTCTGCACAGTCTCACACATCTCCCGTAAGAAAATCCGGGTGTTGTTTTTTCAGCCATTGAATGACTTCCTCGTGCAATTCCTTTACAAATGCAATAAGTTCATCCACATCTTCTTCGGTAACCCCGCCTACGTAATCGTACTCAACTACGTTTCTCTTATTACGGCAGGT
>JBDREF010000284.1:0-31271 GCA_043820045.1 Planctomycetota bacterium
CCGCTATGCCAGGATATTAACGGCGACGGGACCATTGACATCGACGATTTGGCTGCATTCACGGCCCAGTGGCTCGCGAATTGTCCATAGAGTGATTTGTCACAAGAACTGATTAGGGCTGTGGGCTTCGACCCACAGCCCTTTTTTTGTGTGCATCATGTCCGGGCGGTGCCGTACTTCTCGCAACCTACACACCGACATTCTTCGCCAGGTATATCCGCAGCGGACATCGGCAGAAACGCATCTCGAAGCCGCCGTCGTACACCACGGCAAATCGACAGGGAGGGGCCGTATCTTCGAGGCAGTGCAAAGACTCCTCGTCGCCGAAGTCTTTGGCCCTGCACAGATTCTTGGACCAGCCTTCTGCGCACGCGAAGTTCTTCGGACATTGCATTGTGCCGACTATCTCCCGGATTCTTCCTCTGTATTCTTCTCGCATTTGTTCTTGATTGCAAATCTTCGACCAGGTACTGCACCTTCGCATCGACCGGTCAAACCGGGGAAAAACAACTACGGCAGCAGTTATTTCCCAAGTTTCTCGAAGACATATATGCGCACAGGGCACTGACAGATGCAGCTATCACGAAACGGCAAAGCAAACTTGCAAGGCAAAGCTTCCCGTTCGAGACATTCGAGATAATCTTCCAGCCCGACTCGCCTGGCCCTGCAAAGTACCTTAAATCCCGACTCAGCGCACTGGAAATTATTCGGGCACTGAAGCTTACCCATGATCTCTTCGATTGTCTGCCTAACTTCATCTTCCATCATGCTGTTCCTCGGCACGCATGGCCGTAATTCCTCAGGCGCCAAAAATTATGGCCCATGTTGCCATTGAGGTCAAGAGAATTAACATCGCAAACAGAGCTGATCGCTACGCCCAAAATCCTTCCGGCGGGCGGGTGTCAAAGAACTCAAACCGCATCGGATGCGCCACACCTGTTGGACGAATTTCCTCAATTCAGGCGGGAGCATGGAACACCGTCGAAGCCAACTCGGTCACGAGTATTTATTGACCACGCAAATCTACGCTAAGAGCCTGAAAAAGGCGATTCGACCTGCAATTGAGCGCATGCAGCAGTACCACGATCAACTCTAAACCATCATTAGAATATAAGGGAACCTGAAGGTTCCGCCGTAAGGCAATATTAACAAGCGGTTTGCAGGCAGTGTGCTGGCACAGGATTGGCCGCAATGGCTCGGACCCAATCGGAACGGCAAGGTCAGCAATTTTACTGTGCCGAAGAAGTGGCCGGCCGAGCTGACACAGAAGTGGAAAGTTGCAGTCGGAGTGGGTACTGATTCAACACCGGCGCTTGTGGGCGACAGACTTTTTGTCTTCACCCCCAGGAGTTCGCCTGCTGTGGCCAATTCGGACAGATTTCCTGTAACTCTGCATCCCACCGGACAGTCAGATTTCCCGAATTCCGGTCCTGGTCCCGGCCCCTCACGTCATTCTCTGGATAGAGGCCTTCCTAATACAATAGAGTCTGAAGTGTTAACTTACACGCACTCCATATCCTTGGCAGCTACCTGCCCTCCTTCAGAGCATTTCCGTGGAACGCCTTGAGGTAATCCTCTCCTTTGCCGATTTATGCTGAGTCTCTCTGCTGCAGTATCAGGAAATGGGGCCTACACCGTATCAGGCATAGGCCCCGATATAGCACAAGTTGCCTGTCATCACTGAGTACAGGTGCTACCCACCAGGAACACTGATGACTTTCACGTTGTCAATCGCCCACCACCAGTCATTGCCGGCGTCGAACAAACCGAACGTCAAAACGGCGCTGACCGCCCCTGGAGGGGGATCCAAATCGACAATGACAGTTTCGTTGGTGGCATCGGGCTTGAAGTTGGGACTATTTGGATTGGATTCCCATCGCAGGATCTCAATTGGGCTTCCGCCGTCATATGAGGCCGTGATGTTGGCCGTCTGGTGATAGTTGTCATCATATTCCGGGCGCCAGCTCGAATCAAACTTAAGCTGGAGCGAGCCGGCCTCCAGGCGGGAGATATCAACTGCCGGTGAGCTAAGCCAGGTATCGTAGGGGTCCTGAGAATTCGGGCCCGGGTGATCGGCATCATCCCATTCATCGGGATCGGCCACCGCAACCGTGCCCTGTCCTAACTCGAATTCGACGCGTCTTTGATTGCCCGCGGCTTCCATCCACCAGTCCTTATTGGCAAAAGCCCATCCGGCCCACTCCGTCACACCATCGGCAGCCGGATCGCCAACCCCGGGAACACCGCTTTCGTCGACGGTCCAACCGGCCGGCGGCGTGTCCGTCCAGACTTCATCGCCCGCAAGGGCCTCATCGACGTTCGGACCCAGCTCCAAGCCTTCGAAATCCTCGGACAGGACTATAACCCTTTCTCTGGGAAGACCGCTGACTTCCATGTTGTCGATCGCCCACCACCAGTCATTACCGGCCTCGAACAAACCGAACGTCAGGACCATGCTGCCGGCTCCTGTTGTGTCCAGATTAATGACAATCGTCTCGTTGGTTGACGTATCGGGCTTAAAGTTCGGGCTGGCCGGATCGGATTCCCACAGCAGGATTTCGATTGGTTCTCCGCCGTCATACGAGGCGGTGATATTGGCTGTCTGATGATAGTTGTCATCGTACTCCGGACGCCAGCTCGAATCAAACTTGAGCTGAACCGTGCCGGCTTCAAAACCGGAGACGTCGATCTCTGGCGTGGTGAGCCAGGTGTCATAGGGATTGTCTGCGATCGGACCGGGATGATCGGAGTCGTCCCACTCGTCCGGATCGGCCACTGCAACCGTGCCCTGTCCCAACTCGAATTCCACTCGTCTTTGATTGCCGGCGACAGTAATCCACCACTCTTTGTTGACAAAGGCCCAGCCGGCCCATTCGGTCATACCGTCAGTCGCAAGATCACCGATGCCGGGAATGCCACTTTCATCAACAATCCAACCCTCGGGAGGCGTGTCCGTCCAGACTTCTTCAGTGCCAGGAGCCTCTTCCAGGCTCACACCAAGCTCCAGACCCTCAAAATCCTCGTAAAGGGCGATGACTCTCTCTTTCGGAATACCGCTGACCTGCACGTTGTCAATCGCCCACCACCAATCGTTACCCGCGTCGAGCATGCCGAACGTGACGACCATCTTCCTGGCTGCCGCCGGTCTGTCGATATTGACGGTTACGGCCTCGCTGACGGCGTCGTCTTTGAGAAAACTCGGGTTTCCACCCTCGGATTCCCATCGCAGGACCTCGATTGGATCGCCGCCGTCAAACTGCACGATGATATTGGCCGTCTGCGTGTCCTCTCGACGCCAGCTCGAATCGAATTTAAGCTGCAATTTACCAATCCCGGCCTCTGTGGTCGAGACGTCAATCTCAGGTGTGCTGAGGAAGCTGTTAAGAAGGCCGGGTGCATGGTTTTGATCGTCCCATTCATCCGGATCGACCACCGCCACGGTGCCATTACCCAATACGAACTGGGAACGCTCCTGATCGCCGGCTGTTTCCACCCACCAGTTCTTGTCGGCGAAGCTCCAACCGGCCCACTCGGTGACCCCGTCATTGGCCGGATCGCCGGCCCCGGGAACACCGCTGTCATCGATCATCCAGCCTTCGGGAGGAGCCTTTGTCCAGACTTCGCCGCCGGCAAGCCCCTCATCCACATTGGGACCCAGGACAAGACCTTCGAAATCTTCTTCAAACAACAGGACTCTTCCTGTTGTCGGCATGCGGCGCACCACCTGAATATCATCGATTAACAGCTTACCAGTGCCTCCGGGCTGCGGATTGTCCTTGTCGCCGACACCGATAGCAATCTTCGTGATCGCTGTGACATCCACGCCCTTGGACTGGAAATCCTCGAGGGGAATCGCCCAGAGCTTCCAGTCGTCGGCGAGGACTGCGTCCGGCCCGTCTTCATGGTACACTGCTCCGGCTTTGCCGGCGTTATCTTCAAGCCTCACATAGAGCGGCCCCGGGGAATTGCTTCCAATTCCGACATCGCTCGACTCAGTAAACGGCCCAGGGGCCACGTTACCGAAGATCGCAGCGTTAGAGAATTTGGCCTCACATGTTGCTTCAGCGTCGTGAGCGCTCACGACAAGACCGACATAGACAGTCGGACTCATCGTGACGGTCCAACCTGACGGATCCGTCGGATCGGAGCTTTTCACAGGCGCCCAGTTCACGCCATCGGAAGAGTGTTCAGCGGTGAACACGTTGCTGGCCGAACGAGTCAACCGGACCCAGTGAGGAACGGTGATCGCACCAGACGCGGTGTGCGTACTGTGACTATCCAAGTCCGCAAGGGACCTGAACTGGAAAGCCACTCTGCCATTGGGCGTCACAGCCACCATCGCATGAGGTGAACCCGGATCCAGGGTCTCGCGAATCATCACGCCGGCCTTGGCCCATGAGTGGGTATCTGTCAGACTCTCGACCTTGGCTGTGATCGAGCCGCCGGCCGTAAGCTGCTTGAACGCATAGTGGAATTCATCTGAGGGCCCTCCAATGTCCGCCCCGGAACCTGTCATGGTATAGCTTTGGCTTGTCGCGTCAAAGCTCAGACTGCCGACGGCCGACGGCTGACCCTGGAACCACAGTGTCAGCCCCACAAGCCCGTTCACGGTAAAATCCCACGGATCCCCGTCCAATGTGCGCACAGCTTCGGAATAGGATGCCACAGTGTTGTCATAGAAAAACGGCATGGACTGGACGCCGCCGTGAACAATCTGAGTCTCAACGGAAGGAAGCGTGAGGTAACCTACCTCGGAGCCGTTTGCCGGGTCCTGGAATCCGTCTTCCCACGTAGTGTATATCTCGTTTGGTGGATAGTCATTGTAGCCCTCAAAATCATCTACAACCACAAACTCGACCGTTGTAAAACTCCAGATGTCACCGGGTGTGACCGCCCCATCGGACGCTTTCTCGTCGATGCGCCAATAATAGGTCGCTCCGGGCAACAACGGGCCCGGGTCGAAGCTCAGTGCCGTCTGGTTCCCTTTGAAGGTACCGCCGGTGCCTGCGGCCACATCCGCCTTGTTGGTTCCCAGGTAAACATCGTGAGAAACGGCGTCAAGACCGGGGGTCCAGCTCAGACCCTCATTCGTCATGACCTCGGTCTGACCATCTATGGGCTGCGGCCTCCAGGCAGCCTTTGACGTGGTCGAGTTGTTGAATACGTCCATCACCTCCGCATCCGTCAGACCGCCGGCATAGACGCGGGTTTCATCAACAGTGCCGATTAGAAAGTCGCTGGGATTTTCCCCGTCCCATTCCTGCCCTATCGACCAGCGATCGTTGGGGCTGAGGTTGAAACCGGCATCGTGATTGTTCTCCAGTACGCCATCGACATAAATATAACCTTTGTTGCCCCTGCGAACGTACGTAAGCATGTGCCACTCGCCGTCGGTGACGATGGTCGTAGAGTGACCTTCGTAGCCGCCGTCATACATCGCAGCACGCTGGTTATCCGTGGCGAACAACGCCACGTTACCGCCTCCCGCGTCATTGACGGAGAACCAGTCACCCGCATCGGTCGTCTTGACCCAGGCGCTCATGGTGACATCATTGCTCGGAACATCGTCAGCGACACCATCCATCGTTACATAGTCGTCGCCGTCCAGGAACACGGCCTGGCCGAGCAGGCCATCCACGAACTCCGGGTCGCCGGCAAGTGTGCCGTGGTTGCCGAGCCCTGACGAATCTGATGCATCGCCATCGAATTTCCACAATCCGACAAGATTGGCAGCGTCCGTCACGCCTGGCAGAGCCAGACTCAGCGCCAGCACAAAAGATGCAAAGACTGCTTTTCTGTTCATGATACGTCCTCCTTCAAGAAGAAAATTACGGATGAAAGTAACCGACAAGAATTCTCACCTGCATTTCATGTTATCCATGTGTCCCCTCGGCATTTTGCTGCGACTTGACTTTGCCTCCTCTCCGAAGAGAAATGCCGCTTCACGACAAGGTCGGAACCTTCTCTGCGAAGCATACGGCTTCCACTGTCCTATCTGCGCCTCTGCACCATGTTGTTCGGTGCCATTCGGAGAATCCTTGAAAGCCTGCCGGGACGCCAGAATTCCGCAGATGTCCACCCACTGGCGGATCTCAGGCCGGATTCATCTTAAACACTTTTAGTGTATGAAATTGTGCACTTCGGGTCAACAAGAATCCTTGCCGGATTCGGCATTTTCCTTGCGGGCCTTTTCGGAGGATAACCCGTTCCGATAAGACCTGTCCCTCCTTACGATGCAGAAAGGGGAATTTGTCGGATTCACCTGGACATCTGCGCCCCCGGCAGGTTATCCCAAAACTTGTAGCTCTGACTGGAGCACCTAAAGAAGCGACTTCCGGTAACAATTGCTCGTTTTTGACGTATCGAAAAGGCGTGTCCGGGTGGGCATACTCAGAGGACTCCAGGTTTGATTTATCAGTCAAATACAGAATAGCCTTGCGGAAATCTGCTGGATCCGTAAAGTAGGATTCGAACCTGTTATCTCCGGCGTGTGTTTCCATGCCAGGCGTGTTCCTTGGCAGAGCAAAAGGGCGCACTAAATTAGCTGTTGTGGATACATGGATATGGCAATGACCCTTACCAGAGAATACCGATCTTGGCGCTACCGGATTTTTGCGCTGTCATGGCTTGCCTATGGAGGCTTCTATCTGTGCCGGAAGAATTTCAGCATTGCCATGCCTTTGCTCAATCAGGATCTCGGATTTACGAAAGATAGTTTCGCGATGGTGTTGTTCTTCTACGGCCTGTTCTATGCGCTGGGTCAGTTTTACAACGGGTTCTTCTCTGACAAGTTCGGTCCTCGCTTAGTTGTTGGCATCGGGCTGTTCCTTTCGGTGCTGGCAAACATTTTCCTGGGTTGCGGCACAGCTCTGCTGGTATTCGGGTTGTTGCTGTGCGTCAACGGAACCGGACAATCTACAGGTTGGTCCGGGACCGTCAAGAATATGGCTCCCTGGTTTCGGCGAAAAGAACGCGGCGTCGTTATGTCCTGGTGGTCAACCTGCTATGTCGTCGGCGCTGTCGCTGCAACCAGTCTTGCGACGTTTGTAGTGACGCACCCAATACTGTTTCGAATGAACGACCTGAAAGATCCGGCCGGTTTGGCAATTCAACTGCGAGATGATGACAATTCGCTCTCAAAACATCTCAGATTGAAGTTCTCGTCTGAAAGCCGTCAACTGCTCGGCACATACGAAGGATCCGGTCCCGTCTCGGAGCCGCTGCACCGGGCAATGGTCAAAGAGTTAAACGCGGCGCTTCAAGGGCCATGGCTTTACAGCGAACAGAACTTTGCCGGCATCGAACTCTCAGAGAGAACGAGCACTAACATAGAGAATCTACTCAAGAAAACGCCTGAGGAGCGAGAAAAAGAACTCAAAGGCGGCAAACTGATCTCCCTGAACAAAGTACTGTTGCAGGAATCCTATCCGCATAAACTCAAGCTGAGATGGCGCCGCACTTTTTGGATTCCAGCCGCCCTGCTGGCCCTGATAGCGTTGTGTTTTGTCGTATTCACGCGAAACAAACCCGCAGATGTCGGTCTTCCCGAGATCGCCGAAGACGGTCCGGCCGACAGCCAGTCGCCGCAGAGCGCGAAAACCGGCTCGGATCCGTCTTCAAGGGAGATTCTTGCTCTCGTGCTGAGGAATCCCGTGATCTGGCTCATCAGCCTTATGTATTTTTTCACGAAGATGGGGCGATATGCGATATTCTTCTGGCTGCCGCTGTACATGGTCGAACATCTCGGATACAGTCTCGCCGAGGCAGGTTACACTTCCATTCTGTATGAAGCAGCGGGCTTTGTCGGCATAGTCGCCGCCGGTTATGTTTCGGACAAGCTTTTTCAGGCTAAGCGAATGCCGGTGGGAGCCCTGGGGATGTGGGGCCTGGCGATAACCTGCCTTTTCCAGCCTCAATTAGCCGCCTGGAGTCACCTCGGCAACGCAATTGGAATCTCTCTGATCGGTTTCTTTACATACGGCCCGGATGCTTTGATGTCGGGTGCGGCAGCTATCGACGCGGGCTCGCCAAAGGCGGCCGGATTAGCCGCCGGTATCATAAATGGTGTCGGCTCACTCGGACAAATGGTATCCGGTTTTATCGTCGCTTATATAGCGAGTAGATTGGGCTGGGACAGCCTGTTTTATTTCTTTGTAGCAATTGCCGCTGTCGCGGGCTGCCTGCTCGCCATAAAATGGAATTGGGTCCCCGAAGCTCATAAGCAAGCTGCTGAAAGTTAAGGAGTCCACAGGATGAAAACAAACAAGCAGATTCCCCGCTGGAAAGACAAGATACTCTTTACACCGGGGCCTCTGACGACCAGCCAAACCGTTAAGCAGGCTATGCTGCGGGATCTCGGATCTCGCGATATTGAATTCATCGGATTAGTGAAGGACATCAGGGATAAGCTGGTCGAACTCGGGCAAGTCGGCCCGGATCAATACACAGCCGTCCTCATGCAGGGCAGCGGTACGTTTGGCCTGGAGGCAGTCGTTTCATCCACGGTGCCGCCGGACGGCAAGCTGCTGGTAATCATTAACGGGGCGTACGGAAAACGACTTGCCAAGATCGCATCGGCGCTCCAAATCGATACGGCGATACTCGAATATGCCGAGAACATAACGCCTGATCCGGGGGAGATTGAAGAGACGCTAAAGACCGATGATAAGATAACCAACGTCGCCGTGGTACATTGTGAGACAACTACCGGGATTGTCAATCCCGTCAGGGAAATAGGCCGGATCGTGGCAAAATCCCGCGCTAAGTATTTTGTCGATGCCATGAGCAGCTTTGGCGCGGTGCCGATCAATCTTGCCGAGTGCGACATTGATTATCTCGTTTCCTCTGCTAATAAGTGCATTGAGGGTGTGCCCGGTTTTTCATTTATTCTATGCAGGCTCAATTCGCTCAGGGAGACTGCCGGTTATGCACGCAGCGTTAGCTTTGATCTTTTGGATCAGTATCGGGGCTTCGAGAAGAACGGGCAGTTTCGTTTCACGCCGCCCACTCATTCACTGGTGGCGTTTCGGCAGGCCCTTGCAGAGTTGGAAGCTGAAGGCGGTGTCCTCGGCCGGGCTGAGCGTTACCGCAGGAACTATGAGACTCTCGTCTGTGGTATGCGCCGGATGGGATTTAAGGAATACCTCAAACCCGAGGATCAGGGATACATCATAACTTCGTTTTTGTATCCGGATGACCCCAATTTCTCTTTTGAGAAGTTCTATGAAAGTCTAAATAAAAAGGACTACGTGATTTATCCCGGCAAAGTCAGTGATGCCAACTGTTTCCGGATCGGCAATATCGGCCGCATCTTTGAAACTGATGTCAAGGCTCTTCTTGCCGCAATCGCCGAGACAATTACTGAGATGGGTGTTAAACTTAAGTAAATGCGATTTGAAAAGAAAGATATCGACAGCCTTCGATCCGAAGGTGACCTGAACATCTCCGCTCGCCGCAATGCCTGGGCGAAAGAGCATATCGACGCAGAAACTCAGCGTTGGCTTGATTTGGACGCCAGTTATTTCTTGCATCAATCGCTCTCAACTCCCTGTTTGAACGTGTTGGCCCATTGCCGGGGCATCAATCTTGAGGATCTTCAGGGTCGCAGCTTCATGGATTTCCACGGCAACAATGTCCATCAGGTCGGATTTGCCAACCAGCGAGTGATTGACGCCGTGAAAAGTCAAATGGAGAATCTTGCTTTCTGCACACGCCGATACACCAATATCCCTGCCATACGGCTCGCCGAGAAACTGGCCCAACTGGCACCCGGAGATTTGAACAAGGTTCTCCTTGCCCCTGCCGGAACGGCGGCTATCGGCATGGCGCTAAAACTTGCGCGGATGGCAACCGGCAGATTCAAGACAATTTCAATGTGGGATTCCTTTCACGGCGCCTCACTCGATGCAATTTCTGTTGGTGGAGAGGCTATCTTTCGCAAGGATGTCGGACCGCTCCTGCCGGGCACCGAGCACGTCCCACCGCCTGACTGTTACAGATGTCTTTGGGGATGCGAAGAAGGCAACTGCACTCTTAAATGTGCCGACTACATCGAGTACGTTCTGGACAAGGAGGGGGATGTCGCGGCGGTGATCGCGGAGACTGTTCGAAGCACCTCCGTTATTCCTCCTGCGGGTTTCTGGGAGAGAATTCGCGCAGCGTGTGATAAACATGGCACATTGCTGATATTAGACGAAATACCCCACTGTCTCGGCCGTACAGGGAAAATGTTTACCTGCCAGCACTTTGATGTTGTTCCTGACATACTGGTTATCGGCAAAGGTTTAGGTGGGGGAATCTTCCCTTTGGCTGGGCTTGTAGCCCGTCACGATTTGGACATCGCGCCGGATCGTGCCTTGGGCCACTATACCCATGAGAAGAATCCCGTCGCCTGTGCTGCGGCTATTGCGACAATTGAGTGCCTGGAAGAAGAGAATCTGCTGGCGAACGCTGAGAATGTGGGCAATTATGCTATCCGTCGCATGCACAAAATGATGCAACAACACAAGATAGTCGGAGCCGTCAGAGGTCTTGGTCTGCTGATGGGAGTGGAGCTGGTCAAAAACCGACAGACGAAAGAACCGGCCGTCGATGAAGCCGAGAAGGTGATGTACGACGCGCTTGCCAAAGGGCTGAACTTTAAGGTAACGATGGGCAATATCATAACGCTCACACCTCCATTAACAATTACCCAAAAGGAAATGGACAGGGCCCTGGATATTCTGGATGAATGTCTTGGCGATGTTGGAAGATAGTGATGTGCGTGTTAAAGCAATATTCTTGAAAGCTTGAAAGGAATATTTTATGAGTTTTGTGTATCATAGAATCTACAAAGGTCCGGTGAAGCTGGTGATTTTTGACTGGGCGGGGACGACCATGGATTACGGCTGTTATGCCCCGGCGGTAGTTTTCGTCGAAGTCTTCAAACGCCGTGGAATTGAGATTACGATGGAACAGGCCCGCCGGCCTATGGGGCTGAAAAAGCTCGACCACATCCGGGCGATTTCCCAGCAGGATGAAATCTCTGCGCTTTGGAAGAAAGTACACGGCACAGCATGCACGGAAGCGGATGTGCAGGAGATGTTCGAGAAAGATTTCGTGCCGCTCCAGGTCGCCTGTATTGCTGACTACAGCAAGCTTATTCCAGGAACTGTTGAAACCGTAAACGAACTGAGAGGTCGCGGCATTACGATAGGTTCCACCTCCGGCTACTTCACCGAAGCGATGGAGATCAACTTCCGTGAGGCCAAGAAACAAGGTTACGTACCTGATGTCAACGCGTGTGCGAGTGACGTTCCGGCGGGCCGACCAGAGCCCTGGATGGTGATTAGCAACATGCAGCAGTCCCGGATTTTTCCTCCCGAAGCCGTCGTTAAGATTGACGATACGAAGCCGGGCATTGCGGAAGGATTGAACGCAGGAACATGGACCATCGGCCTGGCCAGGACCGGCAACGAGGTGGGGCTCAATGAGAAGGAATTGGCCGCCCTGCCCGCCGATGAAGTTAAGCGCAAGATAGAAAGAGCGGTGGACGGCCTGGCCAAATCAGGCGCTCACTATGTCGTCGAGTCCATTGCAGACGTGCCTCCTGTCATCGCCGAGATCGAACAAAGGCTCAAAATGGGTGACAAGCCGTGAGTTTCGCCAGCAGCGAAAAAGACGTAAGAATAGGCCAAATATAATAATGGAGCGAACAAGAGCTGTGAAAACCGTCAAAAACTACGTTAACGGCCAATGGGTTACACCTGAGAACGACGGCTACCTGGACATTGAGAATCCAAGCACGGGCGAGATCATCGGCAAGACGCCTCTGTCAACCGTTGCCGAAGTCAACCGTGCGATCGACGCTGCCGCCGAAGCATTCAAGACCTGGAGCCAAACACCGGTGGCTCGCCGAGTTCAGCCTCTGTACAAATTGGATGCGCTGCTTCGAGAAAACGAAGAGAACATCGCACGGACTCTCGTCGAGGAAATGGGGAAGTCTCTGTCGGACGCGCGGGCCGAAATGAAGCGGATATTCGAAAACATCGAAGTTGCCTGCGGTATGCCTGTGCT
Organism: Planctomycetota bacterium; assembly: GCA_043820045.1. Lineage (GTDB taxonomy): Bacteria > Planctomycetota > Phycisphaerae > Sedimentisphaerales > Anaerobacaceae > JBDREF01. The sequence continues at coordinate 12,055 of JBDREF010000284.1, forward strand.
GCAGCAGGGAGACAAGCTAATTGGTGCATCCCACGACATTGATGGCGAGGTGATTCGTTTGCCAATCGGCGTTTTCGCCATGATAGCGCCGTTCAACTTCCCGGCAATGGTTCCGTTTTGGTTCTTACCCTATGCGCTTGCGACAGGGAACACTTATGTGGTCAAGGCCTCGGAACGGGTGCCTTTGACGATGCAATTGATTACGGAATACATAGGCCAGATCGGTTTGCCCGAAGGGGTCTTCAATCTCGTCAACGGAGACAAGGTTGCAGGGCAGGCTCTTATCGAAAATCCTATTGTTAAAGGTGTCTCACTGGTTGGGTCCACGCGGACTTGCAGGATCGTGTCCGAAAAGTGTGCCCAAAACCATAAGCGTTGTCAGGCGATGGGGTCAGCCAAGAACCATCTTGTAGCTATGCCGGACGCCAAGGTTGACGATATGATTCGTAACATGATCACTTCTTGCTACGGTTGTGCCGGCCAGCGTTGTATGGCGGCATCGGCGATTGTTGCCGTTGGGGATGCCATGTACAAAACCATCTGTGAGAAGTTCGTCGAAGCTTCCAAGAGCGTCCTTGTCGCCAACCCGCTGGATCCCAAGGTCGCCGACGAACCTATGGTCATGGGACCGGTGATTTCGGCCAAGTCAAAGCAGTTTATTCTTGGTATGATTGAGACCGGCATCAAAGAAGGCGCTACCCTAACTCTTGATGGACGTGATATCGCCGTGCCGGGTTGTGCAAAGGGGTATTTTATAGGCCCAACCGTATTTACAGATGTGAGGCCCGGAATGGACATTCACAACACCGAGATCTTCGGCCCGGTCGTGGTCGTCTTGAAGGCGGACTCCCTCGATGAAGCGATCAGAATCATCAACGACCACCAGTATGGCAACGGCGCGTCGATTTACACTCAGAATGGTTACTACGCCCGTAAGTTCAAGCTCGAAACGGAGTGTGGGATGATCGGCATAAATGTTGGAATTCCGGCCCCTGTGGCGTATCTGCCTTTCGGCGGGATGAAGGCGTCACAGTTCGCAGATATCAAAGCTCAAGGCAGGGCCATTGTCAGCTTTTTCACGGAAGAGAAGATCATCACCGAAAGATATTGGCCTGAAGGAGGCTGAATCATTTGGAGATTTTGCACTAATCTGTATTGAAGCCCTTGCCGGTTTGATCAAGTCGCGGACCGGCACAGACACTGAAGGCATTTTTCGCTTCAGCGGCGCACGAGGGTGTATTTTCAGAAAAAACTTGAAATATGAGGGCTGTCTGTGGTATTTTGTGTGTAATGAAGCACCACGATAATGGAGTAGACGCAATAGGGAAACACGGCATAAAGTACTCTTTCAGGAGGCTATAAAGATGAGAAAGAAAAAGGCCTTTACCCTAATCGAGCTACTGGTCGTAATCGCCATCATAGCACTTCTCCTTGCGATTCTGATGCCTTCTCTGCGGGCCGCGAAGGATCAGGCAAAGAAGACTGTCTGCACTGGGCACCTCCAGGGACTCGTACTGGCCGTGAGAATGTACATAGACGACTATGATGGAAAAACGCACAAAGCACCAAACAATGGTCTGTGGGACAATGCGCATGAACACCCGGCGGTGGTGAAGAAGTATGGACCAAACGACTCTCTGGCCTACTGGGGAATCGCATATGAGCCATACGCCAAGAACAAGAAGATTTTCCGCTGCCCCGGCACAAAACGTGTGGATGATTGGCCGGAATGGGGTTCGCCGTGGGGATTGCCAGCACAGCAGTACTTCAAATATTGCTCGTACGGCATTAACGGGTACATCACAGATAAGAAGATTGACCTCGAATTCAAGCATCCGAGCGAAGTGATTGCCTTCCAGGATCATATCGAGCAAAAACTGGACGACAATGGAGACATGTTTCACATCCGGCCCGGGGAGAACATCAATCTGCCGCAGTGGCGCAATGGTGGAACATTGGGCGACTTTCCTGAGGCAGTGCAGGAGTGCTTTCGCCACCGCGGCGTATCCATGACCGTCTGGTTGGATGGACACGTTACGGGGATAGAGGAAACTACCGGCGAAGACATTCCCCGCAAATGGTACACGGGCAAGCTGGAATAGAATCCCCGATACAGTTCTTCTATGGGTACAAGGAGTTTACCATCACCCGGAACCGACCGCCGACATTTGCCGCGAGACCTCCACAACTGCCGGCGCATCGCCGACGTGGAACGTAGGTTTGGGGAGAAGGATTACGCTTGATGGGCAGAGCCGCAATACGAGCCGTTACGTTTGACTTGTGGGATACTGTCTTCGTTGACGATTCAGACGAGCCAAAACGGACAGCTCTGGGGCTTGCACCCAAGCCGGTCGAGCGACGAAATTTGGTTCATCAATTCCTGCAGCGGCATGAGCCTATCCCCAAAGAGTTGGTAGAAACGGCGTACGACACGGTGGATGCTGCATTTCGCCAGGTCTGGTATGGGCAGAACGTTACCTGGACGGTCCGAGAGCGGCTCTCAGTTCTGCTAAGGGGATTGAAACGTGATTTACCGACCGCCGAGCTTGATGAACTGGTCCGGCTGCACGAAGATATGGAATTGGCGATCCGGCCCGACTTGGCGGCCGGCGTAGCCGAGGTACTGCAAAACCTGCACGGCAAGTACAGGATGGGTGTGATTTCTGATGCCATCTTCAGTCCGGGCCGTGCTCTTCGCCGGTTATTGGCACATTATGACATTCTGAAGTTCTTCGATACCTTTGTTTTCTCCGATGAGATCGGCTGCGCCAAACCCGAGCCTTGCGTCTTTGAGACGGCAGCCCGGGATTTGGGCGTAAAGCCCTGCGAGATCGTGCATATCGGAGACCGTGAGCCAAAAGATATCGATGGTCCGCATGCTATCGGCGCTCGCGCTGTGCTGTGTACGGTAGTCAAAAACCGCGGCAGCAAAGACACGAAGGCCGACGCCATCTGCAGCGACTTCTCGGATTTGCCTGCCATTTTGAAAAAGTTGGACCAACAATAACCACAGGAGCAATGGATGACAACCCCCTTACGATTTCTGATAATTGACGGCTATCCCCAACAAAGCCGTGACGACCTTCAGACTGCCGGTATGAAACTTGCGTGGGAGCTTTATGCCGACATGCTTCTGCAGCACCAGCCTCGGGCGGTTTACGATGTTTCGCTTCCAAGCGACCCCGGCGTGGACATGCCTTCGGCAAAGGATCTCCACAGATATGCAGGCATCATCTGGACCGGATGCAATCTCACTATCTATGACACAGCCAACCGCAGCGTCTGTAGTCAGATCGAGTTAGCGAAGAACGCTTATGAAGTCGGCGTGCCCAGCTTCGGAAGCTGCTGGGGAATCCAGATGGCCGCCGTGGCCGCCGGAGGAGAGGTGGAGCCCAATCCCAAGGGGCGGGAGATGGGATTGGGCCGGAAGATATACCTTACCTCCGAGGCACACAATCACCCGATGTTTGAGGGTAAGCCTCGTGTATTCGAGGGCTTTGTAAGTCACGATGATATGGTCATCAAAATCCCACCGGGCGGCACTTTGCTGGCCGGCAACGGCTTCGCCCGCGTTCAGGCAATCGCGGTTACTCACAAGAACGGGACTTTTTGGGCTACGCAGTACCATTGCGAATACGACCTCCACGAGATGGCCAGACTCATCGTCGCCCGCGAGAAAAGACTTGTAGCTGCCGGATTTTTCCGTGGTCATGAGGACCTGATGGATCTGGTGGATCGCATGGAGGCACTTGCCAAAGAGCCGGATCGAAAAGACCTGCGCTGGCAGCTCGCTATCGATGACGATGTTCTTTCCGATTCGATCCGACAGTGCGAATTCGTGAACTGGATCAACAAACTCGTTCTGCCTCTGTGCAACGCGACTTAAATAGACCACTCCAGACCGAGTTCGAGCAATTTAGCATGTGTGGGATTCCCGGTTTTACTGTCCCAGCCCATCAAAGCATAGTACTGATTCAACATCACGGCGAAGACTTCGCTGTTAACGCATTTACCTTTTGCCGGGCCGTCGGGCAGCGCTTTGCCGAGCCTCTCCGGAAGGTGATCGTGCTCACGGGCAAAACCTCTCCTGGCATTGAGCTGGCGCATCATGTTGACCCGGCGTTCGCCGACCTTCATCAACTCCCAAAGTGTACACTCCCAGCCGGTAGTATAGCGGAGTAACTCTTCGAGTTCGCCGTAGTTATAAAGGTTGCCGGGCCCCCAGCAGAACATGCACAGACCCAAGGTGTCCAGCAGACTGTAGAAATACTGTGAGTACACGGTCATTCGAACTTTGTCCAGGTCACACGAAGCCGCGGCCGAGCGAATCCCGGACCTCTCAGCAGAATCCGGATCAATGCTCCTGAAAATCCCCAGGCCTTTGCACGCCTCGGAATCGCTGGCCAGAAGCCAATCATGCTCTGACGACATATGATCGGGCCCAATTGGACAAACGGCATACATTAGTGCCTGGCTTGGCTTAACCTGTGCCATGTGTACGGCCAAACCATTGTTCTTGACATGTATCGCATAAGCAGCGGTTTTCGGGCCAAAGTGTTCAATCGCGGCTTCGAATCCCTCGGCGAGTATGTCGCCTATGCCCTGACGCTGAGCTACGCGCTCAATCAGCCAAAGCAGCGCTTCCGGGTCACCGAAGCCGAGCGATTTGCCTTCCGTTGCTTCCGGCGTAATCAGGCCTTTTTCCGCAGATTCAAAAAGGTACGCAGCTAAACCACCCATAGTTATGGTGTCGATTCCGTAGTTGTTGCACAACTCATTGGCCTTGGCTACAGCCGCCGGGTCGGTAATATCCAGGTTGGAACCTAAGAGCCCGAGGGTCTCAAATTCCGGCCCGCCGAGCCTGTCGGTCACCTTGTAGGGCTTTTCTGTCTTCACTTTCCTGCGACATCCAACAACGCAGGCAAAACATGTAGTATGGCCCGCCCCTATCTCGGGCTCAAAGGTAGCTCCATCCAGCTTTCTGTAATCCTCGTGAAAACTGCGAGAGTAGTTGTGCGTTGCTAGGTTGCCGGCTTGGGCTTGAAAGCCCACCACCCCCGGCGTTCCGTACTTGCTCAACGTCGTTGGAAAGCCCGAATCAGGCAGACGTTCTCCAGCCAGGCGGCCCAGTCTCTTTAATCCCGCCGGGTCTGCAAAGGCGACCTTATCATCCCCTCTTACGACAACCGCTCGCAGATTCTTGCTTCCAAAGACGGCCCCCATACCCGTCCGTCCGGCCACATCGTTCAAGTCTGCCACAAGGCACGCAAATCGCACCAGTTTTTCGCCGGCCGGTCCGCACTGCAATATGCTGAGCTTGCCGCCGCCCAATTCTTTTATCAGAGCATCGTACACATCAAGAACGTTTTGGCCTTTCAAGTGGTTCGCCTCGGTGATTCGCACGTTCGGCCCATCGACCAGCAAGTAGGCCGGCGTTTTTGATCTGCCGGTAATGACAATAGCATCATAACCCGCCCGTTTGATCATCGGCCCTATATTTCCTCCGGTCTGGCTGTCGCCAACGGCGCCGGTAACCGGTGACAAAGCGGTCACACAACAACGGCTCACACCACTGACCGGTGCCGCGGTGGTGACGCCCGGTGCGATGGTCAGTACGTTTTGTTCGCCTAAAGCGTCCGTCTCGGCGTCAGTTTCCTTCAGCAGAAAGTACGTCCCGAAAGCACCGCCGCCCATATACAAGCGGTAGAATTCCTCGTCGAACTTTTGCTTTACAATTGCGCCGGTTGTTAAATCGACTCGAAGGATGGTTCCCGTAAAACCGTTGGACATAACATGCCTCCACGGTAAGGGCAACCCGGTGTGGTTGCCCTAACCTGCTATTGTGTAAAAGCTTCTTTATAAAGCATGAGCAAATCCTCCTCGGTACAAGGCCGAGGATTTGACTGGTGACAGGGATCCTCAAAGGCCTTCTTCGCCAGAATGCAAAGCTGGTCTTCTTTTATACCTACTTCAGCCAGCGATTTCGGTATCCCGATTCGTCTATTAAGATCGGCAATTGCCTCGATGGCTTTGTCAGCCGCTTCAATATCCGACATATCGAAAGTATTGATTCCGAAACACTGTGCCACCCTGGCATATTGCGATGCCGAGACCTCTCTATTGAAATTCATCACCGGTACAAGACAAATGGCATTTGCAAGACCATGCTGAATGCCAAACTCACTGGACAACGGATGTGACAGGGAATGCGCCGCTCCGAGATCTTTTTGAAAAGCAATCGCACCCATAGTTGCAGCAATCTGCATCATTCCGCGTGCTTCAAGGTCCGTTCCATCGGAATAAGCCCGGGGCAGATAGTCCCACACCATGCGTATTGCCTCAAGAGCTATAGCATCGCATATCGGGTGAAAGACCGGGCATACAAGTGCCTCCACGGCATGAGTCATTGCGTCCATACCTGTCGAGGCTGTCAGATGCGCCGGCAGCCCAACCGTTAGCTCCGGATCAAGAATCGCCATCTCAGCCATCAGTGGCTGGGCACCGAATATTGCCTTTCGTCCTATCTTTTGTATTGTGATAACACTACTTCGCCCCACCTCACTACCCGTCCCCGCCGTGGTCGGAATCGCGCACATAGGCGTCAGAGTCGCCGGCAGATCATCAAACGGCATTTCCGTTAGAGTTGTGCCCGGAAAAGCAATCTTTAGCCGCAAAGCCCTCGCCGCATCGAGCGCACTGCCGCCTCCTAATCCGATCACGCCGTCACAATCGCCCTGAGCATACGACTCCCAGGCATTCTCGACGTCCCGGTCCGTAGGATTCGGGTGGACGCCCGTGAACTGCACATACGCTCCGGGCCAGAGACGATCCATCTCGTCGGCAACCAGGCAAAATGCCTCAGTCCCCGGCAATCCTGAATCCGTAACCAGTAATGGCCGGCGCACCTCGCACTTCCTGGCGAACTCCGCCAGTACCGAACGCGCGCCCGCACCAAAGCGAATGTCGGTCGGGAACCTGAATTGTGATATCTCAGCCATTAGTTATTCTCCAAAATAAGCTTGGGCAATCGAAGGAGACCGACTTCGGCTTTCCTCGACAGGTCTATTCCGTCACCTCATCGTCCGCTATTTTCAGGGCCTCGTCAATAGAATCTACAATGAAATCGATCTCGTGCTTCTTAACAATCAACGGAGGTACAACCCAAATTCCAAATTTGTCCGCCGGTATGTAGATATTCTTTTCCCGGAGCAAGTATTCCGCGATTTCCGTGAGAACATTGCGAGCATACTTCTCCATGTGTTTCCTGAATGGCTCTTTCGTCTGTCTATTTCTCACCAGTTCGAGAGTCCAGAACAGGCCAATGCCCCGGACGTCTCCAACCGATCTATGCGTTTGTTGGGATCGCCGGGCGTTATCTCGGCCAACGTCCGTGCCAACTGAGCCGTTGGCCGGGTGGCAAAATCATCGGTGACATAAACCACTCTTTCCATCTGGTCCCGCATCGCTTGTAGTACCTTCGGATGCCGAAACCCCAGATTGATACATTCATGGGCGCTTCGCAGGTCGAAGATTTTTCTGCCATCCGTCGTGTGAATCCAGCAACCGTCGGCCTTCTCAACTGCAATAGGATCGTAATGGCGCTGCGCTGCCCAGCATTGCATCAGGTATTTCTGCTGCAATGAAGCGAAATCCTCATCGCCTTTCACCCTTAAACGCTCGTTTCTTCTTTCAGAATCCAATACCAGTCTCCCAGGAACTTCAACGCCAGTGACGCGCAACTTTATGGGCCATTTTAGCTCAAACCAACCTGTTTGTGAACTCAAGACTGAAAAATCCCTATCCCGAAAGACTATCTTCACTCGGAATAACGTTAAGCTTGTCGCCGGCGGTGTTTATTGTTACAATTCTTGTACACATCCTCGGTTATGAATATAAATGAGGAAATGGCCAACACAATTATATGTGTTCATAGAGCAGACTTTTGCCACGGGAGTATGAGTTATGAAGAAGACCGCTGGTATAATCGCCCTGATTGCTGTCGCGGCTGTTTTTGTCATCATTGGCGTGGTCCGGAAAGACAGCGGCCGTGGGCAGCACCGCATCGCCGTGATTCCCAAAGGGACGTCATCGGTTTTCTGGGAATCCGTACGTGCCGGGGCGGAACAGGCAGGTAAGGAACTCGGCTATGAAATCTCCTGGAACGGTCCGGAGCTTGAGAGCGATCGGGAAAGGCAGATACAGATCGTCGAAGACTTTATCGCTCTGAAAGTCGCCGGTATTGTTTTGGCGCCCAACGGCAGCACCGCCCTCGTTCCCAAGGTGGAAGAGATGTTCGCCAAGAACATCCCCTGCGTCATCATCGACTCGGAGATCGATACGGACAAGTATGTCTCGTTTGCGGCTACCAACAACTATCAAGGCGGGGTCATTGCGGCCCGGCGGATGGGAAAGATTCTCGACGGAAAAGGAAAGGTCATCGTGGTCAAGTTCATGCCCGGCTCAGGCTCGACGACCAATCGGGAGAACGGCTTCATTGATACGATCGAGAAAGAGTTTGGCGATATCGAAATCGTGGACACGAAATACGGAATGGCCACGGTGGAGACAGCCTTGCAGGCAGCCGAAGACCTGCTGACGAAACACACGGAACTGGATGGTCTGTATGCCTGCAACGCCGGCACGTCCGTGGGATCGGCACAGGCGCTGCAGAGCCAGGGCCGAGCCGGAGATATCAAGATGGTTGGTTTCGATGCTGAAGAGACGCTCATCGACAAGCTTAGGTCGGGAGTGATTGATTCGTTAGTGGTGCAGGATCCTCACAGAATGGGATACATAGGTGTCAAAACTCTGGTTGACAAAATCAACGGCAAAGAAGTCCCCAAGTCGATAGACACGGGAGTTGAGCTGGTCACCGCAGAACGCTTAGAAGAACCTAAGATCAAAGCCTTGCTTAACCTGTAATGATAACATCCACGCAGAGAAATCGCATGTCGGGTCCGGAAATTGCATTGCGTATGAGGGGGATTTCCAAACACTTCGGACCCGTGCACGCTCTTTCAGACGTTAGCTTCACGATCCGCCGGGGTACGGTCCACGCCCTGGTGGGTGAGAACGGGGCCGGGAAATCGACGTTAATGAAAATCCTGGCAGGCGTGTATCAGCCCGACAGCGGATCGATTGAAATGAACGGCAAGCCTCAGATATTCTCCGGACCGGCGGAAGCCCTGGCTGCCGGTATATCGATGATCTACCAGGAACTCGATCTGGCTGAACACCTGACGGTGGCGGAAAATGTTTTCCTGGGAGTGGAGCCGACGGGCCGGGTGCCTTTCACTACGAATCGCAAAACGATGATCGCACGAACGGCGGAACTGGCCCACCGGCTTAACTTCAAGATTGAACCGACGGCAGCCGTAGAAGAACTCGCCACGGGAGATTGCCAGATTGTTGAGATCCTCAAAGCATTGATGCGTCATGCTTCGATCATTGTCATGGATGAGCCGACTTCGTCCTTATCCGAGAGTGAGGCTGCGATGCTTTTCGAGTTAGTGAGGGCTCTGCGAGACCAGGGGCTTTCCGTCATCTACATTTCTCACCGTCTGGAAGAGATTGTGGGATTGGCCGATGATGTCAGCGTGCTGCGGGATGGGCGAATGGTCCATTCCGGACCGATGGCGAAACTTGACATTCCCAAAATCGTCCACTACATGGTGGGAAGAGAGCTGACGGATTTCTTCCCGACCCGAACGACGGACGTCGGCGCAACTCACGTTAAGGTTAGAGACCTCTCTTCAGGAAACGGGATTAATGATATCTCTTTCGATATTCGAAAAGGTGAGATTGTGGGAATGGCGGGATTAGTCGGCGCCGGACGGACCCAGGTCGCCCGGGCGCTGTTCGGGATTGACGGAAAGACCTCCGGCACCGTCGAGCTTGACGGACGCCAATTGGAGATCCACTCGCCGACAGATGCCATCGCCAACCATATTGCATACCTAACCGAAGACCGTAAGCGCACCGGGTTGTGTCTGGAGCTTCCCTGCAGTTGGAATGTCACCCTGCCGAACCTCATTGCGATGGGCATGAAGAACTTCATCAGACCCGGCCGAGAAGCCAAAATCGTGACAGACATTGCAAAGCGAATCTCCATCAAATGGCTCGGACCACAGGCGCCGGTCGATTCCCTTTCCGGCGGGAATCAACAGAAACTCCTTATCGCCCGGTGGCTGCTGGCTGAGTCAAAGTTCATTATTTTTGACGAACCCACGCGCGGTATCGATGTCGGCGCGAAAAAGGAAGTGTACGGTCTGCTTAACGAACTGGCCGAAGAAGGCAAAGCGATCCTGTTCATATCATCCGAGCTGCCGGAATTATTCGGGATAGCCGACCGAATCCTGGTGATGCGCCGTGGGCGACTCGTGGGAGACGTCAATCCCAATGAGACAACCCAGGAAGAAGTGATGCACTTGGCAGCAGTGGAGGCCGCTTTATGAGCAAGTTAGTAAGGCAGTTGCTGCCCTTTGGCAGTTTGACATTGATAGTCTGTATCCTCTCGGCCCTGAGACCGGACACGTTCCTGACAGCGGACAACTTCCTGAATGTATTGCGCCGTTCAAGCGTGAACGGCATTATCGCAGTGGGAATGACGGCGGTCATTATTTCCGCTGGTATCGACCTATCCGTAGGATCGATGATGGCTCTGAGCGGCATGGTCGGTGCATGGGTGATGATCGTCATCGGCGGTCCCAATCCAGAAGGCGCAGCCCTCGTTGTCGGCACGTTGGTTGGGATCATTACGGGGCTTGTCTGCGGCCTCACAAACGGCGTGCTTATTACCAAGCTCAAGCTCCCACCGTTTATCGTAACCTTAGGCACTATGAGTTCTTTTCGCGGGATATCTTATGTCATGAACGCCGGAAAGCCTTATAACATCCCTCACTACAAGTACCTCAACGAGGGCGTTATCCTGGGGCTCCCGATTTCCATTTTGATTTTTGCCGTTGTTACTGTCCTTGCCGGCTTCGTATTGAAATACACGCGGCTGGGACGCTATACGTATGCCATTGGATCAAACAGAGAAGCGGCCTTTCATGCCGGTGTGAACGTGGATTCCTATTTGATTCGCATCTATGCACTCACGGGTTTGGTCGTGGGGATAGCCGCCATGATTACAACCAGTCGAGCCGTCTCCGCTCAGCCAACGGCCGGCGTCACGCTGGAGCTTGACATCATTGCCGCCGTGGTGATCGGCGGCGCGAGTCTGTCCGGCGGCAGAGGGACTATCATCGGCACACTCATAGGGACACTCTTGATCAGCTTCCTGCGAAACGGATGCACGCTGTTAGACATCTCCACAAATGTCCAGCTCATCGTAATCGGGGCCATCATTATTGCGGCGGTGGCAGTGGATCAACTGGCACGTTCCAAAGCAGAGGCTGGAGGACAGACCGAGTAACTGTACGCACTTCCAATGATCCGGCTTATACATACCAATCGTAATTGAGTTCAGGAGAATCATAGACTTCGGTAAAGGGTCGAGCCAGCGCATCGCAGAGCGATCGCAGCCGCCGCATTCGTGCATACGCAACAGTTCGGAGAAAATGATTTCGCGCACCGCTGTCCAATGTCACCGCCTCTTTCCAGACGGCCCGCCCGGCCATCACGCCGCTGGCTCCCGCTTCACAGGCAATGCGCACCTGCTTCAAGAAGATATCGTAAGAAACACCGGCGGACAATAGTACCCAGGGAACCGGACTCGTATTCGTCAACTCTTCACACGCCTCGCGCCAGATGCTTTCATTCGGCTCGGCGCTCACGTCCACGGGAAATTCCGCTTTGAGAATGTCAACACCTAACGGAACCAGGCGGCGCGCCGTTTCAATGACCACTTTCCGTCTTTGTTCGGGCGGCAACGGCCCGTGCGAACCGTCGGAAGCGCACGACAAAGGCTCCAGAAAGAAAGGGACTTCGTATATAGCGCAGTCCTCGGCCACCTTCTGAACGAGCGTCTCACGCTCGCCGGCATCAGGGGCTTCCGGGTGATAGTAGAGCAACATCTTCACGCCCGAGGCTCCCATGCGTACGGTCTTCTCGACCGACCAGTTCTCGACCAGGCTGGTCGTGCGGCTCAAAGGATCGCCGGTCGAACCGGTATCAAGGGCAACAATCAATCCGGTCTGCCCCGGCATTGAACCATCGGCCACACATTGCCCGGCGGCCGTCTCCGGATCCAGCAGAATGGCGGATGTAACCGGCGCCAACTGCCGCACAATATCCCTCTTGAGAGCGGTCAAAGCTTCATTTGTTTTGCCCTGTGGCGATTCTTTTTCCAGTGAACGGCGAAGCGGCCCTCTGTGATCAATCGCCACGATGGAAAACGTCCCCGTCGGACCGGCAGTTTGTTGCAGCCTCCGCCATTTGCCGATGGTCATTGGCATGGTTTCGCACCTCCTGTTAGATTCCTTTCGCTCGTAAGTACTCGCGGTTTCGTCGGGCGCTGTCCTTCGGCGAGCCCGTGCCCGGCAAGACATCCTGTTCAACGACCACCCAACCATCGTAGTTCTGCTCCCTCAGCCGGCTCAGAACTGCCGAAAAATCGACGCAGCCCTGCCCAAGCTCGCAGAAGACTCCTCGTCGAATAGCCTCAAAATAGTCCCAACCTTCGCTGCGTGCGCGGTCGGCGACCTCCGGATGGCAGTCCTTGAAGTGCATGTACCAGATGCGCTCGGCAAAAAGCTCAAGACCTTCCAGCACAATCTCCGGGTCGTTTTTTCCGGAGCCGTAAGTATAATGACCTGTGTCAAGCACAAGCCCCAACAAATCCGGATCGGTCATGCCGAGCAGGCGACCGACCTCATCCGGCCTTTCAATAAAGCCGGCACAGTGGTGATGAAACACGGTACGCAAGCCGGTTTCCGACTTCACCGCACGGGCAACCTCTTCAGCGCCGCGAGCGAACACCTTCCATTGCTCTTCGTTCAGGCTCATATCGTGACTTGTCCGGCCGGCATTGGCGGTCCGTATCGCATCGGTCCCGTTATCATCCGCAAGCGCCAGGAACGGCAATTGTTCATACTCGCCCTTCTGGGCGACATCAGCCAACAAGCGAGCAATCTTCAACGATTCGGCCACACCCGCTTCATGGGCATCGCCGTCCTTCAACGCCACCGGCACAAACGCGCCGAGCATCACCAGCCCGCGCCCGGCCAATTCGGCGTACAATTCTTCGGGCCTGGCAGGCATGTAGCCCCAGTCGCCCAGCTCGGTCCCATCATAGCCTGTTTCCTTCAATTCATCGAGCATCTGCGCATAAGGCACGGCTGCGCCCTCCAGTGCCTCGAATTCCAGAGAGCCCCACGAGCATGGAGCATTCGCAATACGAATCGTCGGCATCCAGGTCCTCCCAACTTCGGCGGTTCAATCGGCGTACGCTCTTCTCAGAAGAAAAATCGCTCCAGCTTGCGATTCTGCTCCCATTCCTTTCGAGCTTTTCTCACGTTGTCCATCTCACTAACTTCGGCCACCGGCACATCCCACCAGCTTTCGTAACCAGGCACGCCGACGTAACGATCGTTCCGGATGTAAATCACCGTGGTCCGGTCGATCTTCTTCGATTCTTTGAAAGCTGCAACAAAGTCGTCGTATGTTGAGCACTCAATAACGTGCGCACCCAAGCCGCGGGCATTCATGGCAAGATCGACCGGGAGAGCCTTAATCTCCTTTGCCGTATCGTCGGGGAGCTTGTCCTTGATGGGGAAAGCGTAACGCGTGCCGAATCCTTCCTGGCCCAGCGAGCGGCTAAGCCCGCCGATACTGTTAAAGCCCTGGTTATCCATCAGAACAATCGTAAGTTTGTATCCTTCCTGTATGGAGGTGACAATTTCGTTGCAAAGCATGAGGTAACTTCCATCGCCCACCATTACAATCACTTCTCGCTCGGGGGCGGCCATTTTGATTCCCAGCCCGCCGGCGATTTCGTAACCCATGCAGCTATAGCCGTATTCAAGATGAAAATTCTTCGAATGCCGGGTGCGCCACAATTTGTGCAGGTCGCCGGGCATGCTGCCCGCCGCATTGATCATGACTGCATCGGGCTCACTCAATTCGTTGACCACTCCGATCAACTCGCCCTGACTCGGCAGAGGCTCATTGCGAATCGCGTAAATCCGATCCACTTCCTCCTGCCACTGTTCGTGGAGTTTCCGGGCTTCTTGCTGATAGTCCCGCCCGACACGGTAGCCTTCAAGCAATCCTATCAGCTCCTCAAGAGTCACGCGCGCATCCGCGATTAACGGCAAGGCGGCGTGTTTATACGCATCGAACTCAGCTACGTTGATATTGACGAAACGAACGTCCGGATTCTGAAAAGCCGTCTTGCTCGCCGAAGTGAAGTCACTAAACCGCGTCCCGATACCGATAACCAGGTCCGCCTCGCGTGCTATGCGGTTTGCGGCGAAGTTGCCCGTCACACCTATGGCTCCCAAATTCAGCTTGTTGTCGTAAAGCAGGCTGCCCTTGCCCGCCATCGTCACAGCAACCGGGATACCGGTTTTCTCAACGAACTCTTCGAGAACCTTTTCAGCCCCACTGTAGATGACCCCGCCTCCGGCAACGATCAAGGGACGTTTAGAGCCGCGTATCCACCGGGCTGCCTCGGCCAGAGCCGTGCTGTCCGCTCGATTCCGCGGAATGCTCCAAATACGTTTATTGAAGAATTCAACCGGATAATCATACGCCTCCGTCTGGGTATCCTCCGGGAGGGACAGAGTCACCGCTCCTGTGTTGGCAGGACTGGTTAGGACGCGCATCACTTCAGGCAAGGCCGTCAGTATCTGGTCCGCGCGGTTGATGCGGTCCCAGTATCGGCTTACCGGTTTAAAGCAGTCGCTTACGGATATGTCCTGGGTCGTTTCCGATTCCAACTGTTGCAGCACCGGAGCTACGTTGCGACGCGCAAATATGTCACCCGGCAGCAATAGCACCGGAAGATGATTGGTGGTCGCCACCGCCGCCCCGGTAATCATATTCGTCGCCCCCGGACCGATAGATGAAAGACAGGCGAACGTCTGCATTCGATTCTTCATCTTGGCATAAGCCACGGAAGCATGTACCATCGCTTGTTCATTACGGGTCTGGTAATACCGAAGCTGCGGATACTGCTGCAACGCCTGTCCTATCCCAGATACACAACCATGACCGAAGACACCAAAACACCCCGCAAAGAAAGGTTGTTCCTCACCATCACGCTCCACGTGCTGGTTGATGAGATGCTTAATCAGCGCCTGCCCCATCGTCAAACGAACAGTTTTAGCACTCATGTCAAAACCTCCAAAAGTTATATGCTATTCAAGTCCACCATAATCCTGAACAAATGTCATGACCTCTTCATACGTGGGCATGAAATTGGCACAACCGTGCTTGGTAACGACAATCGCACCACACGCATTGCCCATGCGCCCGGCCTTGTACCATCCCCAGTCTTTGACATACCCGTAAAGAAAACCGGCGGCAAAGGCATCTCCGGCTCCTAAAATATTTGTCACTTCAACCGGGAATCCCGGCGCATCGATCTGTTCGATTTTCCCCTGCCGGTCCACCAAATGAATGCAGACACCCTGACGACCTTTCTTTTGCAGCAGTGCATCAGGCCCCATCGAAAGCATGTCACGAATCGCCCGGTCCACATCTCCTCGAACCTGGGTATCCGAAACCGAATCTGTAAGTTCTATGTGACTGACATCCGTTAGCATAGCCGCATTGATCTCATCTTCCGTTCCGATGACGACGTCCGCCAGCCGAAGCGCCGAGCGCACCACCACGCCGAACGCCCTCGGATCGTGCCATTGATCGGGCCGAAAATCTATATCGAGTATGACTTTCGTCCCCGCCTGGCGGGCCAGCTCGGCGGCAAATAGCGTCGCGCTGCGACTTGGCTCCCTGGACAGATTCGTGCCGGCAAACTGAAAGACTTTACTGTCAGAAATCGGTGAGTCGAGAACATCGTCTATCGTTAATGCGATATCAGCACAATTGTCGCGATAGTAAACGAGGGGAAAACGGTCCGGCGGCTCTATCCCCAAGACCACGGCACTTGACCGCGTGCCGGGCTTACGGCGGATAAACCGCGTTTCCACCGTCTCTTCTTGCAGAAACTTCAGAATGAAATCTCCGACTGGGTCTTCCCCGAGTCCCGTCAATAACGCAGTCTTCAGGCCAAGCCTTCGCCCTCCTACGCTGATATTCGTCGGCGAACCTCCGACATATGCGGCGAAGCTGGTAATATCAACAAACGGTGAGCCGATGTCATTGCTGTAAAGATCAATGGATGATCGCCCCATGTGAAGCGTGTCATAGGTCCGTTCAGTTTCGCTCATATAATACTCCTACAAGGACTGACTGACCCGCAAGTCAGTATAAAGGAAGCCGGTTGTCTCTTTGTTTGTATATGTTTTTAACCCAGGCGTATCTCGGATCGTCTTGATTGGCGAGTGTCTGGGCGCTGCCCGCTAACACATTCAGATAGTACGTTGTATAGCCCGGCGCGCTCACCACGGGATGATAGCCTTCCGGCACCAAAACGGCACAGTTATCTTCGGCTCGAACCAGGGCATCAATGGGATTACCCGCCCTGTGCAGCGGCGATGTCTCATCAGTATAAACCCGCTGATAAGCATAGCCCTCGGGCTTGTCAATCTTGTAGAAATACACTTCCTCCAGATCGGCCTCAAGCAGATTGCCGTTCTCATCCTCCAAGTGCACATCGTGCTTGTGAGGCGGGTAACTGCTCCAGTTGCCGCTGGGAGTATAAACCTCAACCAGCACGAGGCGATGAACGGGAGAACCCGAGGGCAGTAAATCATTGATCTGACGACTGACGTTATCCCCCCCTCGCACCGCCACCGCCACATCCTTGGGCTCGATCAGCCAGGGCTCATGGTCCCGGTCGGTCGGCACCCAGGCTACGGCGTACTCACCGCTCTGCTCGGCGGTGATAGTGAACGTGGTGCGTCGCGGTAGATACAATGCGTGCGCCGCCCCTGCGAAGACATCCTTTCGCGACCCGATCCCGGACCACCGGCCCCGGTTCGAACTAACGGTATAGCGCCCAGTTAGGTTCACGATGACCAGCTCATTTTCTCCGGTCTCATAGGACCAGCTCTTGTTCTCCGCAAGCCGTCTGGCCTGAAAGGAAATATATTCCCAACCTGCCTGTTCCGGCGTGATGGACAAGATCATATCCGGATCATCCGGAAAAATGCCGGGCTTCACCAAGATATTATCCGAGGTATATTGCACTTGCAGACTCCCCGAACGCTTCATAACAATCCCAGAATCAACTCACACGCTCCATGACGGATTTCCCCATCATAAGCTCCTTCACATCCGGATACGCATACCGTACCTTAACATACGGCGACTCGTCAAACCTCGAATGGATTCAGCCACAGTGGTCTCCCATAATATGCCCTTTGTCTTTCAAATGCAACAGCGAAGGCCAAATCCTTATTCGATGAGGCATTAGGCAGACAAACCAACTTGGCCACGGCCATCCTGCCTGAGACTTTGGAAACCAAGAACGACTTGGCCATGCCGTACAAAGAGCAAGCTCGGTACAGCGATCCAGAGAAATTGCTGCGCGAAGCAATCAAAGGCCGACGAGTGGCGAGCAAAACTGCCGCAAACGAAGGCTGTAGAAGAGTGACAAAGTACCCCCAAAACGGCCTATCGTCGCAACCTGTAAAATGCTAAAATTCTTCGAAAACTCGTGTCTCTATTTTGACTCCACATGCCTTTATTTTGCTCAAATCGAGTCCGAATAAATGTGATTTTTTAACCAAGAAATGGCTTTTTCAGAAGAAAATATGGTGAAAAACGGATTCAATGAACGGGGCCCAAATGATGAGGGCTGACAACTGTCTCAGGCTACCAGCCCTTTGGCTATATTATGCGTTCAATTTCTGTCTGTGGTGGCCTACTGAACCAGGGATGCGACTTCTTCTGGGCTCAGTGCCGTGTCGTAAATACGTACATAGTCAATCGCTGTCTGCCTCAAGGTCCCTGGCGGCAGCAACACACAGACCGCTATCCGAGAATTTCAGCGTGGTCTGAGCCACCACATCAGCTTCGATCCAAAACCCTTCCTAAGGAACCACGATCCCAGGGGCCGACCGATACAGCAGAATGTCATCGATGAACACAATACCTGTGCCCCCGTTCGGGCCAGTTCTCTCAAGACCCATGCTCAACTGCGTTACATTGCTCAGATTGATGCCCAAAGCTGCCAGGTCGATATCGAACGATCTCCACGCTGTTTCGGCTATGTCCGCCGCATCACCAGGATATGCCACCTTGACACCGTTAACCTTGACATACATTTGTTCAGTAATAGCATTACCCGGATCGCCATAGAACCAAATCATTAATGTTTGAGGTGAACCTCTTGTCCAATCCACGCCAATCGAAAGGCCGGTGACGTTCGCAGTAACCTCAGATAGACCTGCGGCGCTGTTGTCATATACTAATGGTACTGACTGATTGCCGCTATGAACGATGGCGGTCTCCATGGACGGCTGGAACGGCTCAACATAACCTATGGTCGAGCCGTTGGTCGTCGTCCCAAATCCGTCTACCCATGTCTCATATATCAGATGACTGCCTTCTTCTCCCTCAGGAATGTCGTTGTAGGATTCAAAATCATCCACCACAAGGTACTCGCGAGTCGTGAAGCTCCAGATATCGCCTTCCCACTTCGCGGGTGTCGCTAAGTCATTTACCTCATCAACGCGCCAATAGTAGGTCGTGCCCAATTCAAGGGACAAGGGACCGTGGCTGGCTTCGGTCGTCGTAATGACAGGCGCTGTCCCATCTGTGACGGCCTGCTGATTCGTGCTGAGGTACACCTTGTGTTCGCCAGCTTCTCGTCCCGCCCTCCATGTGAGAACCACGTCCACGTCCACATCCGTAGCCCCCGAATCCGGGTAGGGCTTCCTCGCATGTGTCGGGACGTAGAGGAAGCGAACCTCACTGAGACCATACTGTGTAAAGACATCCCCCCAGTTGCTATTAACCGTAAGCCTGACGTACTTCGCCGTTGTGCCGGCAAAATCAACGGTGGTATTGTGCGCATAATCAGGCGCACCGGGCGCCTGGGCAAACTCGTGAGTAGTTCCCAATGTCTGATAGTTGGCCCCGTCCACCGAATACTCAATGGTAACATTCTTGGCCCCAATGCCTATCAGTTGCTCATACGCTCCATT
>JBDREF010000285.1:0-4800 GCA_043820045.1 Planctomycetota bacterium
GGCGATGAGTTCGGCCAGGTCCCGCTTGACCGACGCATCCAGTCCCGGCCGTTCGTAAAGTCTCTTGAGCAAATCCAGACGCACCCGGTCGCTGTCGGCATTGCCGGCCCGTTGGATAACGGCCTGAACAGACTCATCCGCCCCACGAGCCTGCGCTGCGGCGATGGCCCCGGCAATCGTACCGGCGGCCGTCAAGGAAGAGTTGTGCAGAAATTCGCGTCGTGACAATCCGGCTTCGTTCATAGCTCGCCTCCTACCCTTTAAGAAGCACATCGTTTTTGTTTTCTATACACTGTCCCGGAATAAAAGGCAATTGAAAACCGGCCGCGTTTGGCCGTGCAGCACCCCCGGGGTGACATCTATCGTCCACAATCTCATCGCAGACTATTGACTGCGGGAGCTATTGCAGTGAGAATGCACCGCGATAGTAAGATAGACGGGTCCTTCTATGAAAACTTATGTGAAACTTATACTGACGGCGCTATTCTGGGGAGGCACGTTCGTTGCGGGCAAGCTGACCGCCCAAAACGTCGGGGCTTTTTCAATCGGATTCCTCAGATTCGCTATTGCCTCAACGCTTCTGCTGGCATTGACCTACAGAATCGAAGGCAGATTCCCGGTGCTGAAGAAGTCTCAAATCGTACCTGTTATTCTGCTCGGGATGATAGGCGTTTTCGCATATAATGTCATGTTCTACAAGGGGCTGAAGATTATCGAAGCATCGCGGGCGGCGATCATAATTGCAACGTGTCCGATATTCATAACCATCGGCTCGGCGCTGTTCCTGAAAGACAAGATTACCACGGTAAAGGGCCTCGGAATTGCCATCTCTGTATGCGGGGCAATGGTGGTCGTCTCGAAAGGCCACATGAGCCGGATATTCGAAGGAGGCCTGGGCCGGGGGGAACTTTATATCTTCTGCTGCGTCCTGAGCTGGGCCACCTATTCGCTGATAGGAAAAGGCGTAATGAAAAATTTATCGCCGCTGGCCGCGGTGTCATATTCGTCGGTAATCGGAGCGGCGGCTCTGTTCGTCCCGGCCTGCTTCGAAGGACTAATCGGCAACCTGGCCGGCCAGTCTTTCCTGGACTGGCTGTGCATTTCCTACCTGGGCGTTTTCGGGACCGTCATCGGATTCGTCTGGTATTATCAGGGCGTGCAAAGCCTCGGCCCGACGAAAGCTGGGCTATTCATAAACTTTGTTCCGGTCTTTGCGATACTGTGCGCCTTCCTTTTCCTGCGGGAACCTGTCACCATCTCGCTGGCGGTGGGAGGGGCGCTGGTCGTCTCCGGCGTTTATCTTACAAACAGAACGCCCAAAGCGCGCGTGACATAGTCTCCCGCCCTACACTCTCAATTCTCACCCGGCTCGGCGGGTAGAGGCTCAGATATTTCCGTCTCCAGCGACACTTCGGTGCCGACAAGCGGAGTTTCCTTACGGCCTTTCCAAAGCCTGATGTCCGTGACTTCCACTTCGGTTTTCAAGTCACTCGTAGAGAGCGAGGAAGAGCCTCTGCGAGAGCAGGTAAAATACCGCTGGGAGCCGGGCAGGAGCGGGCCACGCCATTCATTATCGGCCGCAAAGGGCGTCGCGGCCCATTCGTTCGACTCGCATACAACTTCGCCCTGCGCGCCGAGCACGACGATTCGCAGCGAAAGAAGCGAAACGACATCTGTGCCGTTGTTGACGACCTTCACGTCCGTCCGGAAACGTCCTTGTTCGTCCTGCGACGGGGCTGTGCTCGCTGAGATCAGAAGCTGGTTTGCATAATCCGGCTGACGATGGTCATCAAGAACGTCGGAGAGGGCCGGCGGCAGCGCCTGCTGCAATTTGGGCAGGTGCTCGACGGCGTCCCCCATCAACACAAAAAGCTTCTCGGCCCTGTCACCGGCAAAGTGCATTCCGTAGATGACTATCACCGTGCAGCAAACAATAAATGTAATAGCTAAGGCGCTGAGCCCCAAAGCCAGAGCGGACAGAAACGTGTGTTTCTTATACGTAATCTTCGGATAATCGCTCATAATATAAGCACTCCTAAATTTGTGATTGTCTTGGTTTTCCTGCGAGCCCACAGCCGCACTCAACAGCTACGGCCTGTTTCGCTTCCTTCGGCACTGTCCCATCTACCACAAACCTGCCGGGAACGCAAGAAAAAAGCTCCGCCCGCGGGCCGCAATTTTCGTGGCCGAAATCATTCGGATTTCCGCAGACGGCCAATCGAAAAAGGGCAACAGCGGTGCCGCCTAAACGGCGTAATTGACTATAACAACACAACTTACGACCAAACAGCCCGCACCGGCGGCCAAACAACGGGGCCCGTACTGAATCAATCAGCACGGGCCCCTAAATCATGAACAATTCAATGTTGCGGCCTCAGCAAGATCTTCGTCGCCGCGGAACCTACCGGTACAGCCGGATGTCGTCGAAGTACATCTGACCCGAGCCGCCGGCGGCCGGACTATTCCTGGTTCCAAGGCCAATGGTAATCGTATTGACATTTGCGAGATTCACGCCCTGGTCGGCAAATGCCTGCAAGTCGATGACCCATCGTGTCCATCCGGCTTTCTGCGTTACTGCCGGATCGTCATGATAGACAACTGCGTTGCCGTTGAGGGCGACACACATCCTATCCGCAGCGTTGGCCGGGTCGCCGCGGAACCATAGCGACAACTTAGCCACCCCTTCCTCGGTCCAGTCGCGCGGCCAAACCAGCGTCAGCGCTGCCTCGGAGGTTTTCAGGTTGTTGTCGTAGAAGTATGGCATAGATTGAACGCCGCCGTGAACAACCGTCTGTTCGGCATAGGGAGGAAGGTCATTGCCTACGAGGGCTCCGTTTGTCGTGGTTCCGAAACCGTCTATCCACTTGTCGAATATCCTGTTGCTCGCAGCGTCAGGCGGATCGATGTCATTGTAGGACTCGAAATCGTCCACCAGGAGGAAGTCAGCCGTCATGAAACTCCAGACAAGACCCTTAACAGCGCCTGTACTATAGACTGCATCGACGCGCCAGTAGTAGTCGCTGTGCCAGACCAGCTTTCCGGGATCATGACTCTCGGCGCCAGCCGCTTTATTGCCCTTGTATTCGGGCGAAGCGGTCGTGGCGTTCTGCACGGCATCTGCATCCGTGCCGAAGTACACATCGTGGGAGGTGGCAGTTGTTGCCGGTGTCCAGTTGAGTGTCGCATTTATCTGTACATCCGTCGCACCGTTGGCCGGCTGCAAGCTGCCGGCAGCGCCAGGAGTCGTGAAGCCCCAGATATCGCCTTTATGCGTCGCCACTGCATCGAACTCGTCAACCCGCCAGTAGTAAACCTTTTCCAATTCGAGGGACGGCTTGTAAGTCGCAGGACCCTGCGGCGCGCCTCCAGCGGCGTTGTTTACATCGTCGAAGTTCGTGCCGATATGAACAGTGTGCAATTTGGCGCCGTAACCCGGTGTCCAGGTAAAGGTTGCATCAAGGTCGACAAATTCGGCGCCGTCGGCCGGGTCAGGATTGTAGGCCGTCTTAGGAGGAAGGTAGAAGCTCCAGACGTCGCCTTTCCACGGACTGTTCGGCTCGGCTTCATTGATTTCATCGATTCGCCAGTAGTAGGTCGTACCCGGAACCAGCCCGTCCGGATAGGCAAACCCCGGAAAGCCGGCCATAAACATCGTCGAGGTCTGGTTGCCCCGAAATACCGGCGAGTCGGGAGTGCCATCGTTTACATCGTCGAAATTATCGCCCAGGTAAACATCGTGTGAGACCGCAAAATCTCCCGGCAGCCATGTCAGGTTCACCCACGTGTCGAGATTCATGGCGCCATTGGCCGGGGTCGGGCCGAAGGCCTTCACACGCCCGCCAAGGGGACCTCGCCAGAGCACGAAGTTCTGTAAGACTTCAGCAACTTCCTGTGCGCCCGATCTGCCCAGTGATTGAAGGGTCTGCAACGAGCTGAAAACAACATACCCTTTGCCCGCCGCCGCGCCGACAACGAGAGGCCACTGGTTCTGTCTGTCTGTAACAAGTGGCTGCCAGGGCGGCGCCGCCGCATGGGGACCGTCAGCCATGAAATCTCCGGCTCCCCAAACGCCCGGTCCGAAGTGTCCCTCGGTGATTGTGTTCGGCTGCTTGAAGATGTTGTGGTCAGCCAATATGACGCCGACGTCGTCGTCCACATCCGGATCGAGAAGGCTGAGTGGATGAGGCAGGAAATTAGGATTCCAGGTGGAATCCTGCTGAAAATCAAGCGTGACCAGGTAACCGCCGTTTTGGACATATTCTTTGAGCACGTTAAAGTTCGCCTTCAGATCCGTGTTACTATCGTAGGCAACCACGCCCACACCGATTACGTCGAACTCCAGGAGGCGATCCAACCTGTAATCGCCCGTACCGATCCTTTGAAATTCAATTCCGGCTGCCGCAAAGGCTTGCTCTTCAAGAGCGGCGTCATCTCCTCTGCCCGGGACGAAGCCGACTCTTACGTCCTGGGCAGTGAAAGCGGATTCCGTTCCAACAAGCATGGTAATTGCAAGAACCATCACAATAATAGAGAATTGCCTCTCGAAAAGTATGTGTCTTAACATCTTAATCTCTCCTTTCCTGTATTAGATAAATCAGTTTTCCTGCGCATAATAATCCTCCATCAAGAAAGATGGTCAATATGAACCTATCGATACAACCGGATGTCGTCGAAGTACATCGTTCCTGCGCCGCCGGCCGCAGGACTGCCTTTCGTGCCAAAGCCGATGCTAATCGTATTGACACTGGTGAGCGCCGCGCCCTGATCGTCAAATGCCTGCAACGGGATGACCCACTCGTT
>JBDREF010000286.1:0-3758 GCA_043820045.1 Planctomycetota bacterium
TCCTCCGGGCGGGGGGGCATCAGTCCGCCTCCATACCATGTCACCTTGACGGCCGGCATATTCTTGCGTGCAGGAAATTCGTAATGAATTGTGGATTTGAGCGGTGTGGTTTCGGGATTAATTCCGGATGAACTGCCTTCCACGCTGACCGGGTGGCCCAGGTCCAGCGCCCAGAAGGCGGGGTCCATGTTGTGGCAGGCCATATCTCCGATCGCGCCGGTTCCGAAATCCCACCAGCCTCGCCAGTTGTACGGCGCATAAGCCGGATGATACGACCGGTGCTTCACCGGGCCGAGCCACAAATCCCAGTCAAATCCGGCCGGCACCGGCGGTGTTTCCACGGGTCTGGCCGTCCTGCCGCCGGCCCAGTCGCCGCCCGTATTGCTCCATGAATGTACCTCTCGAACGTCTCCTATTGCTCCGTCCCGTATCCATTCTACTGTGAGCCGAATGCCTTCGCCGCTGTGGCCCTGGTTGCCCATCTGCGTGGCGACCTTGGCTTCGCGCGCGGCCTCGGCGATTCTGCGGGCCTCGTAAATCGAGTGCGTCAGAGGCTTTTCACAATATACGTGCTTGCCGTGCCTGATGGCCGCCATCGTCGCGACTGCGTGTATATGGTCCGGTGTAGCGACGAGCACTGCGTCTATCGCTTTTTCTTTCTCCAGCATCTGGCGAAAATCAATATAACGCGCACAGCCTTTGTACTCTGCGGTCGCTTTGTTGTCGGCGTAATGTTTTTCGATAAGTTCGGCCGCCGGCTTTCTTCCCGCCGTGCCGCCGTAATAGAATCGGCTGTAATCGGATTGCTCGTTGACGTCGCAGATGGCCATCACCTGGATATCCGAGTGTCCGAGCAGTCCTTTTATATTCTGTGTGCCCTGTCCGCCGGTCCCGATAATCGCTATGTTGAGTTTTTCGCTCGGTGCGGCGTATCCTGCGCGTCCCAGGACATACCGCGGGACCACGGCAAAAGCAGTTGCAGCGGCAGCCGTGCCACGTATGAAGTCACGTCGTGAAATTCTTGCGTTCTCTGACTTGTCGGTTCTGTTGCAATTCTCCATATTAATGTCTCCTAAGTGACAACGGTAAAACTGCTCGTCTCTTTTACAATGGTTCCGTCCGGCCAGGTGACATGGGCGGTGATCCCGTGCTTGCCGGGGGCAAGTTTTGTGGTATCCGTGTTAAGGCTGAAGTGGTGGGGCATTTGCATTTTTACATAGCCGCCTTTTTCAGTGTACTGTTGCATTGATCTCCAGGGACCGGAGTCGATACGCGCCTTTGCCGTTGAGCCGTTGGGGGCGTCATAGCAGTTGAAGACAATCGCGGTGCTTTCTGAGGGAACGACCGGGTTGTCAAGGCCCGTGAATTCGCCACGGCGGTCAACTTTCGACTCGCAGCTCGAAACGTATCGATGGCTTATGCGGCCTGCCCTGATTTCGATGAGCCGATAGCCTCGGGGGACGTTGTCCACGCCGCGTTCGAACCCTTCGCCCGAGTGCCACCAGCAGCCGCAGACTGAAATGCTCGATACAAACTCAATGCCCCTGACAGTAGTGCGTTCGTTTTCATGGGCGTGCCCCTGGAGGACAAGCTTTACATTGTGGCGCGAGAGGATATCGATAAGCTCTTCGGCGCGTGATTCATTGAACTGCGGCGCGATGGGGAAGTCCGGGGGAAAAGTGCCGCCGCCTCGTCGCTTGATATAGGTTGATACAATCGGAATGTGGACACCACAGATGACAGGTGTCTGCTCCGGTGTGGCTTCAAGGTCGGCCCTCAACCAGGCCATCTGGTCCGGATCGAGAGAGGCATCGATGGTGTTCTTGCCCTGGCGGTCGAAGACTGTATTGCCGTCCAGCGTGATGAAGTGTACGCCGCCGAAGTCAAAAGAGTAGTATGCAGGTCCGAAGCAATCATTGAAGAGCTTGCGCGGGTTTGTGTCGTTCAGGGCGATATCGTGATTGCCGGGACAGGCGTGGAGCGGCATTTGGAATTGGTTGACACAATCGAGATAGGCCTTGCCTGAGTTGGGGTAGAGGCTCATGTCGCCCATGTCCCATACGAATGCGGGCCGTAGCGAGTTGATCTCGGCGATGGTCCTGCTGAATTTGGAGGCGGCGACTTCGCCCCGCTCGATATGAACGTCGGTAATGAGAGCAATGTCGAAGTCGCGAACGCCCCGTGTGTCTGGCCCGGTGACGGCCGATGTGCTGCGGGTTATGCCAAGGCATGTCACAGCCGAAAGTGAAAGGAATTGCCTGCGATCCATTTTACCCTTCACCTTTGCCTCGCCTGTTCCCAAAGAAAAATTCCTATGAGCTATTCAAGATTTCCCGAATGAACACCCGGGAAACGTTATTGGCTCCTCATTATATCCACGATGACAGCAAAAACAGCCTGAACAGCACCCATTTTTGTTATTAGTCTGTATTATAGCCATGTCTGGCTACTGCTGCAAAATCTTTCTTCAGGAGGCATGACTTACCACTCGTCGTCTATGTAGGCGGAGCAATCAGCCGATGTTTTCCCCGGCTTCACTACATAAACAGGGCCCGTACCGAGTCAATCGGTACAGGCCCTGAATTAGTGCACATTTACGGTCTCAAGCGTGCAAATGCTTGACCATTCCGACCTACCTGAACAAGGCAATGTCGTCGAAGTACATCTGACCTGAACCGCCGGCGGCAGGGCTGCCTTTGGTGCCAATGCCTATGCTAATCGTGTTGACATTGGTCAAGGTCACGGCCTGGTCGGCAAATGCCTGCAGGTCGATAACCCACTCGGTCCATCGGCCTATCTGCGTTGCCGCAGGATCATCATGATAGACTACTGCTGTGCCGTTGAAAGCAACATACATCTTCTCGGCAGCATTAGTCGCTGCGCCGCGGAACCACAGCGACAGCTTTGTGACGCCTTCCTCGGTCCAGTCGCGCGGATAGACCAGCGTCAGCGTCGCCTCGGATGTTTTCAGGTTGTTGTCGTAAAAGTACGGCATCGACTGCGCGCCACCGTGGACAATAGTCTGCTCGGCGTAGGGAGGAAGATCGTTACCGACCAAAGCGCCATTGTCCGTGGTTCCAAAGCCGTCAATCCACGACTCAAAGATCCTGTTGCTCGTCGGGTCGGGTGGGTCGATGTCGTTGTAGGCCTCAAAGCCGTCCACCGCGATGAAATCGGCCGTCGTGAAGCCCCAGACGAGGCCCTTAACCGGGCCAGAGTTGTAAATTGCATCCACGCGCCAGTAGTAATCGCTTTGCCAGGCAAGTTTGCCGGGATCCAGGCTCTCAGAGCCGAGCGCCTTGTTGCCCTTGAACTCGGGCGAAGCTGCAGTGGCATTTCGCACGGCGTCCGCATCGGTGCCGAAGTACACATCGTGCGAGACGGCATTAGTTGCAGGCGTCCAACTCAGAGTCGCTGTCATCTGCACGCCGGCGCCGCCATTGGACGGGTTCGGGTTTCCGGCAGCGCCAGGAGTTGTGAAGCCCCAGATGTCGCCTTTATATGTTGCGGCGGCATCGAACTCGTCGACACGCCAATAGTAAACCTTCTCCAATTCGAGCGGACTGGCAGGTTTGTACTTTGTGACTCCCATGGGGAAGCCTCCAGCGGCGTTGTTCACGGTATCGTAATCTGTGCCGATATAGATGGTGTGCAGCTTGGCTCCGAAGCCTGCCGTCCAGCTAAGCTCTGCATCCACGGCTACAAATTCGGTGCCATCGGCTGGGTCGGGATTGTAAGCCGTCCTGGGGGGAATCGTA
>JBDREF010000287.1:0-17010 GCA_043820045.1 Planctomycetota bacterium
CGCAGGCGGCCCGAGGCGCTGCCGACAAACAACCCTGAACTCATGGCCCACAACAAGGCCCAGCTTCGCGAACTGCTCACAAAATACGGCCCCATCGACGTTCTATTTATCGACGGCGTGCCGGACGGCCTCAAGGAACTCGCCTGGCAGTTGCAACCGGACCTGGTTATCACGCGGGGCCAGATGGACACGCCTGAGCAGAAGACACCGGACGAGCCCATGCCCGGGCCGTGGGAGGCATGTTATACGCTCGGGACTCAATGGCAGTACAAACCTACCAACGAAGAGTATAAATCGGGCACACAACTGATCGAGATGCTCATCGAAATACGCGCCAAAGGCGGCAACTTCCTGCTCAACATCGGCCCGACGCCCGATGGCGAGATACCTTTCGAGCAGGAGCGCCGCGCCAGAGAGCTGGCGCTGTGGCTGTTCATCAACCGCGAGGCCATATACAATATCCGCCCCTGGCATGTCATTCGCGAAGGTGACCTCTGGTTCACTAAAGCCAAAGACACAGACACTGTGTATGCGTTTGTCACAAAAACCGATTGGCCGAAAGGCGAGCGGAAAATGTTCACGCTGAAAAGCGTCTGCGCCACGGCGCAAAGCCAGATCGAGATTCTCGGCCAGTCAGGGCGCGTTTTGGAATATCAGATGGATGTCGATCCCAAAGCAACGTGGACACAGGACGAGAAGGGCCTGCACATATCGGCGATGCGCGCCCAGCGAATCTACAACAACTCCAAGTGGCCGAATCCGGTTATCATAAAGATTACCAACGCCGTAGCCGCGCCGGGCGATTGATAACACCCGTCAGCTCTTTAGCTGCGTGACAGATTCGCTACTGCGCTTAGAGTCGGAGACGGAGCGGATCTCGATGCCGCCTTGCGCCTTCGCCGGCGCCGCTTTACGGCCGTATTTGTCCTTGAGCAGCTCTCTTTTCTGGTAGCACTGCTCGGCGAAGACTGCTATCTCCGAGTCAAGATTGGCGCTTGCCGAATCGCCGAAAAAGGCGTGGATGATCGGAAAGACCAAGTCGGGCTTCTTCTTTCGCAGCTCCGTCGCCATAGCCTCGATTTTCGCCGTCGCCACTCCCTCCTGCATACAGGTGAAGGGACCGACGTGGAAAATTCCTGAGATATAAGCGTCGCCTCTGGGCCGTATCATATCGTGCATGAAATGGTACGCGATGCCCGTACTCAACGGAGATTCCCCTTCGATGTTGGCGTGAAATTCATGATTCTCTTCCAGAGTTTCAATAATCTGCATCGGCTTGGGTAGAACGTGCCTGCCGTCGAGAACCTCATGAAACGGATCGGCTATTTTGTGTTCGACCGAAGACATGTACTTTCCTTTCAGAAGGGTGTTGCCGTATTTGCGGGCAGCCTGCCACGCCCGGCTAAAGTTGAAATCCTTCAGCCGCAAACCAATGTCTCTTTTCGAATTTCTCTGGTTCATCTTATTCACATAATCCAGCCAATCCGTCACCGGGTCCCTTACGACTTCCAACCCGCTTTCTTCCAACTGACGAACCACATAACCCGTGCAAGGATCGTGCTGACGCACATAAATCTCACCTATATACAGAACGAGAGGATATCGGTCGTGGGTGCGGAGCTTACAGGCCTTAAATAAGGACACCGTCTTCTTGCCCCATTCCACCAGCTCGGCGGTCTCGGCGCCGGCTTCCACAACCTTTTCCAGCTCGTCCAATCGTTCTTTTCTCAACACCTCCATCGCTTTCTTGTCGGCGGCATAGGGATTGAACCTGAGAAAAATATCTTCCAATAAATCGGATGATTTTATCCCCTTGTACAGCATCTGCTGCATTTTCGTTTTGTCCGATACACTGAGCTTCTTCGGGAAAGGTATGTCCTGATAATCCGTTTCCGAGGATGGACCCGCGACGGGAACGTTTTGCAGGTTTTCCCGGTCCAGGAATTCCCTGACCAGTTCGCTATATTTCCCAAATCTGCACGGGCCGCTCGTCGTGGGCATCATCACGAGGTAATTCTTGTCAACGTATTCGGCGCCCTTTCTTTCGATTTCTTCCTGAAGAAAGCCGATCGCGTCACCAACGACACCCTTGAGCGGATGGCAGACCTCCGTGTAGATGTGCTTCCTTGCCACCTCGTAGCCCCTGGGCGTGTCGGTAGGCAGGACCATGCTGTTTACCCCGAAGAACCTGAGCCCGGCGGCTCCGATGAAACTCGCGTCCCCCATGTTAGGGATGAGCCAGGTTCTTTCTTCGGATGTGTCGTGCGTGCGACGCTTCAGCCCTTCGGTCGCCAGCTTCTTCCGAGTGCTCTGATCTACAACCCGCTCATGGGCTTCGGTTCTGGTGACGAACGGGGCGTTGTTGGTCTGTGCATCGGTGAGCAGGACGAGCATCGGCTTGTTCGCCGCCTGCTGAATTTTTTCTTCCTGATAGAGCTTCAAGCTGTCTGGGCCACATGCAAAATTCATCATTCTGATAGCGAACAGATTGGGATGGTCCGCCACAAACAGGCCCGCCTTTAGGATTTTCACACTCTGGACCCAGAATTCGTTATCGACGATATCGCCAAGCGGGATGTCTGCGAACTTGTCCTCAATGAATAGTTGCGGGATGTAGTTCAGCCCCCTGATCTGTGAGAACATCGCCCCGGAATTCGAGCTTGCCTCCGGGTCGAGCAATACATAATCCCTGCCGACTCCGACGTAGGCCTTCTCGTTATTCTCTTCGATCCTTTTGAGGAATTTGTCCCCTTCGGCGCAAAGCTCGTTCTTGAATTCCCCTTCCGCCTGATAAGCGTACTTGATGGCGGCTTTCACCTGCCCGGCCGTAAAGGCGAATCCCAGCCTGCCGAATTCCCGCCTCAACTCCTGGACCAGAAGCTCTTCGTCGCCGAAATGCAGGATCGGGTTTATCTGCTTGTTCTTGTCGAGAGACAGTACGTCGTTGAGAATGTAACCTTCCGATTCGGTGTAAATGCAGTACTTCAAATCGGGCGGCCTGTCCATTCTTTGCTCGATGAAGCTTGGATTGAACAGGTACTCTATGCCGGGATGTCTGTTCAGTACGGCGGCGTGTCCAGTCGCGAGCTTGCGCGCAATACAAAACTCCGTTCGCGAGTTATCCACGCCTAATTTTGCAATCTCCTTGTCGGTCCGCGGCGAGACTACCGGATAGAACCCCAGCTTTCTGAACAGCGCCGCGCTCCAGATTCCCTTCTCTCCGAGCGTGGCGGTGCTTCTCTTGATCCCGACGGTCATCATGCCGTCGGTCTCGCTGCCGGCCTCGGAAAGCTCCTGCAGCAGGCCGCCCTGTGTCTTGAAGTGCTTTTCGTATATCTTGTGGTATCTATCGACGTAGTTTGTTTTGGGTTTTCTCGAGGTCTCGGAATTGCCCCTCGGACAGAAACCGCCTGTGATTACCTCATCGTCTTCGATAGAGAAAATCTCAAGCTGGCAGTCTCTCATACCGCAGGTTTTTCCCTCAAACAATTCCCGGCAAGAGACCTTGCGCTTATCGAAAGGCATTTCGACCAGGTCCCAGCCTCTGAACGCCGACCCATACACCTTGCCCCGCTCGGCCAGATGTTTGATATTATGGATGATGTCGAGGGCCTGACCCCACGCTCCGAACATTTCCCTGTGCGGATAAGCCTCTATGTCCTTCTCAGTCACCTGCGCCAGGGCTGCAAGGAACGCCTTGCCCAAAGGCGGGCCTCCCTGGGCGGAGCACTTCTTACTGCCGTGGCCGGAGCTGCCGACGAACTTGTAGTAGTAGCTGGCCGCCGTGCCTCGCACTATCGCCGCGGCTATCTCTTCTTTGCTGAAGCCTTCGGCGATGAGCCTGTTCTCGTCCATCTCCATGAAAACGCCGCATGTCGAATCTATCAGCGGAACTCTCTGCGCTGCCAGCGCGGCTTCCTGTAGGGAATTTTCGACATTAAGGTTGATCACGTCGGCCATATTCTCCAGGGTCTGCCCCGAGCCGGCCTGGCAGCTATAATTCATCTTCGCTTCCTTGACCGTCCCATCCGGGCCGAAGCTGGTAAACTTCATGTCCTGTCCGCCCACTTCGAAGATAGTATCTACGTCCGGATTGCAGTGTCTGACGCCGAGAGCATGACAGGTGATCTCGTCGGTGACTCTGTCTGCAACCGCGGTGCCGGCCTCCGTCAGTTCGGCGGCCCTTTTCTTGCTGACCAGAATGTTCTCGTAGAGCTTTCTCGCCGAGCCGGTCGCGCCGACACCCCTGACGACGACATTATCTTTATGCCTGCTCAGGTACCTCAGAACGCGCTTCAGCGACTCCTCTGGATTGCCGTGCGTCTTGATGTAGAGCTTGTCCAGCAGCCTGCCCGTCTCCAACTCGACCAGCGCGCCCTTCGTGGTGGTACTGCCCCCGTCGATTCCCAGGACTACTTCCGTTCCCGGCTCTATCTGTTCGGTCAGGTTCTCCGTTCTCTCGTGCACCCGCTCCAAAGATAGCGACAGGGCCGGCGCGAACTTCCTGTTTTGCCTGCCGTGCGCGGCGACCTCATCAAGTTGCTCGATTTTGAAAACGAATTTATTACCCTGCTCGATGCCCTTGAGCGCTGCGCCTATGGCGGCCATGTTGTTATAGTGCTCGGGCCTGTCGATAGCCATCCCAAGAAATTCTTCGAGATCCTTCCTTAGCAACTCGCTCGCCATCACACCACCGGTGGCAATGGCGCCCCCCGGATGTTCGATGGGCGTCAATTGCCTTGCTCCGAGAACGTCAATCTTATAGTTTCTCGCCACCGTCCTGAAAAGGCCGGCTAAATTATCTTCTCGTCCGGCACCTTCATTTTGTTTATGGATCAGGTCGGACTGAATAACGACGCCGCAGCGCGCCAAAAACTCGCTCGGCTCAGAGGACCTTGCCGCCTCCTGCTCGGCCCGAAGGAACATCTCTTCCAGCCTTCGTTGGAGCTGCACTCTGTTCGTTATTCTGACAGATTCGCGCTGCCGGGCGTTCTTTGCCGCCGCAGGATCTTCGAGGGCCGGATGCGGAATTTCCCCCTCAAATAATCTCCTGCACTGCTTCTCAATCAATGTCCCGGAACCGCCGCCGCACTTGGTGCCAGTTCTCCATTCTTGGATGACCTTCCCGCCCTTTGTCTGTTTGATGTGAAAAAAGTAAGAATCCTTCGCGCCCATGTGAAAGACATACTGCGCCCGCGGGTTCGCTGCCTCGACACCCTTGGGAATCGCGACGCTGTCGAAAACATACGTCACGCCGTCCATCACCTTCTCAAACGACTCAGCCCCGCTACCGGTGAAAGCGGTGTTTGCTATCTTCTCGGCCCCGAAGCGCTCTGCTATGTCCCGCCACGCCTCCTTGACTGCGCCGACCGGATTCGCAAAGTGTATTATAGCCCGCGGCGAGTACACGATTTCACCATCCGAAGCGAGCACCGCGTAATGTACAAGGCTGCTGCCCACATCAAAGCCGGTAAATAAAAGCTTATCCGAATTCTCCACTCTATCCCTTCCCATATCCCTGTTGTCACCCAAACGCAATGGCCTAACACCAATACGAACCTCTCACACACAGCCTGCGCGAAGGCACCATTATAACCGAAGAACCCGAATCTGCAAGCGTCTTTTGATATATGCGGCAGGCATAACTTGGTGAAACTAACAGCAATCGCCCGCTTATGTGGACAAGCTGTTAGAAAAGATGTTACATACGCCAAAAGAACAACGATCGTTGCACTGAGGTCAGGATCGCTGTGAAGTTCCTGCCGCAACACCACAGCAAACCCAACAACTTTTCCCCAAACAAAAATAGGACGTGTTCGGTGTAACGGCTGGGCGGATAGCCGTTTAGAAGACCCGAAGATATTAAAGCAACAAGTTCACCGGCTATATGAGTACTGATACTACCTTTTTTATAAGAATCAGTACTATATTAGCAGAGCACAAAACGCATCATTAGCGGTTACATAATTTAATGCTTTGTATCGCGGGAAAATCCAAGTACGCATCCGGATATAATATTCTTTCCTGCCCTGCGAAGAACCGTCTTGCTAATTGGTAATACTTTTAGTATCCTTGCCTGCCATGAATTCCCATTGCCTGCCATCCGGCTCTAAAATTAGACAGATGCTGGTAACTCGCTGCCTGCGCGGATTTCTCGTTCCGCGCGCTTGCAGCTTAATTATGTTCGCGGCTCTCTTTTGCACGCTGGTTGTCAAATTCTTTCACGCATGGCGTTACGATCTCACATCGGAATACTTCGGCTGGATACTGGCGGATATCTCCGTACTGCTCGCGGTTGAGCTCGTGCTGTCGATTATCTGTTTTCGATGCCCGAGCAAGTGGGTCACGAGATCGGCGACAATTGTTGCTGCGGTGGTCTGCACCTGGTCGGTGATGAATGCCGGCTGGCTCATCAGGACCGGCACGCAGATATTACCCAGGGTTCTGTTACCTGTAGTTCGTGCTCCGGTGAACTCTCTGTGCATTGTAGGGGTCAACCTTGCCAAGATGCCAATAGCTGCGGTTATTCTGCTGGCGCCGAGCGCTTTGGCGCTTGGGTTCTTCTTTTTCGCCCTGGCCAGACCAAGTCTGCGGCTCCGCGTCCGCAAAAGATTCATAGCGCTCTCTATCCTGTCGGTTGTTGTTATTCTCAGCGCAGTAATAGCTCGCCCTGTCGTGGCGAAACGCGGCTCATCGCAGGTCACTTCGGTGGGGTTGCGCTACAATTCCCAGTTGCGGGCCGTGATGAGTCTCGTTCTTCCCAGTTACAGGCGCATACCAGAACCGCGGCGCGAAGTGCCGTCGTCCGATCAGGTGGAGATATCACTGTCGCCCGGCGGGCGGATAGAGCAGAATGTGGTTCTGGTTATTCTTGAGGGTATCCAGCACAGGTACACTTCGCTGGCGGATGGTAAGTGTGATTTAACACCGTACTTGGCGAGCTTGGCCGAAGAAGGGATGGAGTTTGCGAATACCCGCTCGTCACTTACTCACACAACGAAAGCGTTATTCGCGCTTCTGAGTGGGCGTTTTCCCTCCGCATCACAGGATATAGCCGAGGCGGTGCCGGTCCGGAAGCCCTATGCCAGCATTGCTACCATTCTTCGGGATAAATTTAATTATCGGACAGCCTTCTTTCAGTCAGCTATGGGCAGTTTCGAGTCCCGGCCGGGCTTGGTTCACAACCTCGGTTACGATAAGTTCTGGGCGAGAGACGACTGCCCCGATCCCAACAGTTTTGTCGGCTATCTTGCCTGCGACGAGTTCGCTATGCTGGGGCCGATTGCCGATTGGATAAAGACCTGCCGGGAACCGTTTTTCCTGACGGTTCTTTGTTCGGTAACTCACGATCCGTATGAAGTTCCAGCTTGGTTCGGCACAGAGGCAAAGGAGCCGCTGGAGCGCTACCAGGAGGCCATTTTCTATACTGATAAGTTCCTCGCCGCGCTGGATGTGGAGCTTGCCAGGCTAAATCTGACGGACAAGACCATACTTTGCGTAGTCGGCGACCACGGTGAAGCGTTTGGCGAACATGGCCTGCTCGGCCATGAGCGGATCGGGTTTGAGGAAGTTCTTCGCATCCCGTTTTGTATTCGTGCGCCGTTTCTGTTAGAAGCCGGCCGTAAAGTCACGTGTCCGGTAAGCTCCGTCGATTTAGCTCCGACGTTATTAGGCCTTTTGGGCTTCCAGGCTGAAACAGGTGGTTTCGACGGCGTTGATGTGCTTGGGCCTGTGCCGGAAGAGCGAAAAGTGTATTTTTCGGGCTGGATGCAGGAAGGGCCAGCCGGCTTTGTTATGGGCAACCGCAAATTCATATACAACCCTACCGACAAAACCGCATGCATGTACGATCTCGCCGCCGACCCTATGGAACGCGAAAGAGTGGAGCTGCCGGACGGGCAGTCGCAGCAGGTGGCCCAGGATATTATCTCCTGGCGGGAAGGTACAGTTTTCAGGCTGAACCAGCAGAAGGCCGGCAAGACAGTACTGTACGATCATTGGCTCTGTCGCTGGACAAACCGAGTTTCGTCCGCCAAACGCAGGAAAGAAGACAGATAGCCTCTCCCGGCGGGTTCGTCCGACGCACCCCAGCGTTCATTTTGTTGGCTGCGATGTTGATTTTCATAAACAGTGGGCGGGAATTGCCGTAAGTCCCTCGCAAGCCACGCAATTACACCTAAAAGTGGGGTGTTCGGGTGGGATGGGTGTTGTGCAAAAACAACACCACGTCGAGGTTTGCGAATTCCACCTTTCAAGTGAATGGCGTCGTTTTAGAAGGTAAGCCTTGTCTTTGTAAGGTGTTATAGATTGGCTTAAGCGTTCGTTGCGTGGATACATCGCGTTCTGGCATATTTTTTGCACATTTACTGCTTTTAGCCTTCTTCTGGCAGCTATATTGGGCGGACGGCCTAAAAACGTTTCGGAGGAGGATTATGTCCGCCCGATTTTTTTGACAGGTCCAAGGCCGATGTAAGCGGTCTTGCTAATAGTCGAATGCATTCCATGGAGTCGTTCCGGAGGAGGGGCGGCTCCTGATTTTTTGCGCAGCCCGTTCTTGCAGGCTGGCCGCGCTATCAGTGGGGGTCTATAAGTCAGCCTTCGTCGGTTCCACAAACCTTCGCCCTCTTTTTGTTTGTCCGCGGGCGGCATCGAGCCATATAATCAACAATGTCATGGAACGCTCGGCGTATAGAATTATCGATGCCAATTTCAATCGGGCCCGCGAGGCGGCTCGTGTGATAGAGGAGTTCTGCAGGTTCGCCCTGAATTCTACACCTTTGTCGAAACGGGCAAAGCAGCTTAGGCATGAACTGTCGGCGGCAATCAGGCGGTTGGATGCGGGTCGGCTTATATCAAGCAGGGATACGCTTGGCGATGTCGGCCTCGGCCAGATAGTCAACAACCAGCTTGCTCGCGGCGACCTGAATGATTGTCTCGTGGCCGGGTGCAAGCGCCTGACCGAAGCGCTGCGGGCCATTGCGGAAGTAAGTGGAATCGAGGATCTCGCCTTGGCCAAGACGATCGAGGCATTGCGGTACGATGCTTATACGCTCGAAAAAGATGTAATCCTTTTCGCCGATGCTTACGGGAGGTTCAATCGCGTCAGCCTGTATATCGTAATAACAAGCGACTTGCCTGTCGAAATCCTCTCTCTGACTCAGAAATGTGCCGCCGGCGGTGCCGACTGCATTCAAATGCGGGCCAAAAACATCGAGGACGACAAGCTTTATGGGCTTGCCTTCGAGTTCACAGGAATTTGCAGGGAAAGTGGGGTTCTGAGTGTAATAAACGACCGCGCCGATATCGCTGTCGCCGCCGGGGCCGATGGATTGCACCTCGGCCAGAACGACCTGCCCGTCGCACAGGCCCGCAAGCTCCAGCTTGCTCCTTTGATAATCGGCAAGAGCACGCACTCGCTGGAACAACTGCGAGCCGCCTGTGAGGAGTTGCCCACGTACGTGGGCCTGGGCCCGGTCCATGCGACTGCGACGAAGCCGACTGCGCCCGCTGTCGGCTTGGAGTACATCAGGCGGGGCACGGAACTGCTCGCGGATACCGGCATAGGGCATGTCGCCATTGGCGGTATCACTATTGATAATGTCGATGAGGTCCTGAATGCCGGGGCCGGGTGCATTGCTGTTTGCGCCGCGGTCACGAAAGCTGCGGATCCGACTGCGGCGTGCAGGGCGTTGAAAGATAAAATAGAACGCTTTGGAAAGGACTAAGTGCGTGTTGCTTGTGCGCAAGATTCTCCTGTTGTGTTTGTGCTGTGGTGTCGTTGCGGCGGCGGGTGATTGGCCGAAGAAACCGCCCGGGGAGTTCTTTCCTTTAGACGCCAAAGACCACAGGA
Organism: Planctomycetota bacterium; assembly: GCA_043820045.1. GTDB lineage: Bacteria > Planctomycetota > Phycisphaerae > Sedimentisphaerales > Anaerobacaceae > JBDREF01. Next base: position 9,851 of record JBDREF010000287.1, read on the forward strand.
ACATTCCTTCATTCGAGGCCGGCCGGCCGATTGTCGGTGCGACGTATTTCTATTGGTACGACATAGATACCGGCAGTCACATCGTTGACCATGACGGGACCGATGCTTTGACTACTCATCCGTCGGACGTGAACGGCATCAGCTACAAGCGCATCTCGTGGCATGAGACGCAACTGGAAGACATGATGGCGGCCGGGATCGATTTTCTGCTGCCGGTCTTCTGGGGTGTGCCGGGCAAGTATGACGGTTGGAGTTTCGCGGGCTTGCCGCCGCTGGTCGAGGCCCACAGTGCTTTGCAGGGAGCCGGAGCCGCGCCTCCGGCTATCGGGATGTTTTACGATACGTCGATACTCAGGCACAATGCTTTCGGCGAGGGCGGGACGAACTATCACGTGGATTTGGCAACGGACTTTGGCAAGGACTGGTTTTATACGCCCATACGCGATTTTTTCAGTCTGATTCCGCCGGCGAAATGGGCGCGTGTCGATGGCAGGCCGATTGTTTTCCTGTACGCTTCGGCATTCGCAAAGGGGCAGGACCCGGAGCAGTTCGAGTATGTGAAGCGCAGATTCAAGGCGGATTTCGGCGTCGAGCCGTACATTGTGAAAGCTTCCGGCTGGCAGGGGCAGACGGACGCTACTTACTCCTGGGGCGGGGCCGTTAACGGGCCGCTCATTTACAGACAGGTCGTTGCTCTCGGTCCCGGCTACGATCACAGTGCGGTGCCGGGCAGACAGCCCCTGGTCGTCGATCGCCGCTGCGGACAAACTTACATAGATCGCTGGGTGAAAATGCTCCAGCTTGACCCCGCCCGACGGCCCTGGATGGTACACGTAGAGACCTGGAATGAATGGCACGAGGGCACCGATGTCGCGGATTCCCGCGAGTACGGGCGGAGCTACATCGTCCTGACACGGCTTTTCTCCGATATGTGGCGCGCAAAAACGGTTTTGAAACTTGGTTCTTCTTATTTGGATGGTGACGCCGTCACTTGGGAGCCGGGTAAACCTAAAGGCCTGGAGATTAGTGCGAGCGGTGGCGATGGTGTATGGAGGACGGAGGCGTTTTCTGGAGTCCGGGCGGTTGTGGCCGACGTTAATCCTCACTCCGATAAGAGCCGCTACCTCTACTTCGATATGGACGATGCATTTGCCTTTGAGCTTTTTGATCAGACTGTCGTTGTGTCTGTCACTTACCGCGACGCGGGATGCTCGTCGTTTAACATAGAGTACGACAATGTGAATCCGGCGAAGAGCGTCTTCGAAGGCGCGTTCCGCGGAATCGGCGAGGTGTCCATTGGCGGTACTGGCGGCTGGAAGACGGTCGAGTTCGGGCTGCCGCAGTGCCGCTTTATGAATCGATGTAACGGCGGCGACTTTCGTATCGTGATTCTCGGCGGGGATTTGGAGCTTGCAATAAGCAAGGTCAAGGTAGTACGTACAAAGATTAAAGGAGAGAAGAAATGATCCGTTTTACGCGTTCGAGTTGTGTTTTCGCGGCGGCAGTTGTGATCTTGCTGGTAAGCGCAACGGCTCAATCTCAGTCGTTGTGGGAGCTGGCGAATCAGAAGAAGGACGTGCTCAGGATATCAACGCTTTTCACCGCCCAGAACGTTCGCGACCACTTATCCGGCGAGGAGGGGTTAGAAGCGGCCGTCAAGTGGTGCAGAGACACCGGCGTCACGCACGTGTTCATAGAGACTTTCAGAAGCAATTACACCGCCGAGCGAAAAGTCCTTGAGAACGCGCGGGCAAGATTCAAAGCCGAGGGTTTCGACGTTTCTGGCTGCGTGACAACCACTAATGTCGGCAAGATATCGACCGGATGGAAACTTATCTCCTGCTACACGAACAAAGGTACGCAGGACCAGCTTCAGGAGATATTCGAATACACGGCGTCGATCTTCGACGAGATTATGATCGACGACTTTCTTTTCACCGATTGTGAATGCGACGAATGCAAGGCTGCGCGAGGCGGGCGGTCCTGGGCGGATTATCGCTGTGAACTGATGGTGAAAATGAGCCGCGAGAGAATCCTGGGCCCGGCAAGAGTGGTCAACCCGCGCGTGAAGATCATCATCAAGTATCCGCAGTGGTACGACAGCTTCCACAGCCGGGGATACGAGGTTTTACGCGAGACGGCCGATTATGACAAAATCTGGGTCGGCACGGAGACTCGCGATTTTGACAATCAACGCTGGGGCGGCAAAGTTCAGTACGAGGCCTACTACATCATGCGCTGGCTCGGCGAAATAGGGGGCGGCAAAACCGGTGGCGGCTGGTTCGATCCCTACGGCACGACGGAAGATACGTATGTCGAGCAGGCACGGCAGACCGTTCTTGCCGACGCGCGCGAGATGCTGCTGTTTTGCTATGGCTCGCTTTTGAGCGATACCGGGCCGGCGAATATCAAAAAACTGCGGGCCGAGATCCCCGGCCTTTTCAAGCTGGCCGAACTTGTAAGGGGCAAAGCCATCAAGGGAGTCGCCGCGCCGAAGCCGCCGAACAGCGATGCGTATGGTGAGCAGTACGTGTTCGATTTCGTCGGGATGCTGGGCTTGCCCCTCGTGCCGGCTGCGGAGATTGATACGGATGCGAGCGCAGCATTTTTCGCGGTACACGCGCTGAAGGATCCGGCTTTCTCCGGCAAACTTAAGAAAATGCTGGTTGCCGGCAAACCCGTGCTCATAACAGACGGATTGTCCGAACGCCTTGATGGTGTGAATCTGGATGGGGGCAACGTAACAATTCTCAAGGTCAATGGAAGTCCGCGCAGCCTGCTTGAGTTGACTCGAGAGCAGCTCGGACCCATCAGAGACAAGTTGCTGGCGCCCTTCGGCGTAAAATTGGATGCGCCCAATAAAGTAGCCTTGTACCTGATGGGCGATGATTGCCTGATTGTCGAGAATTTCAACGACGAGCCGGTGGATGTAACCATCAGATTCTCCAGGGCTGTCGGCGCGCGAAAGTCGCTGGTCTTGCCGGCGGAAGGGCGTGTGGATTTTTCCTGCCGTGGCGAAGAATTGACATTTGCCGGTATAACGCCGCGGACTTTGGTGGCGATTGAATACTGACGGGGTCTTTTCGCCGGTTTTTCCCCCTGGTTGCGACGGGCTTTTTCTACCAATTATCCACCGTCGCTGCAATTTTTCAGTAAAGCGATTGCCAATTCTGAAAAATCGTCATATACTACCGGTTTGCCCGCAGCAAGGTCACGCGACTTGACGGTATGAATTGATGGTTGGATATAAAGTATTTGTTGGAAGCAAGTTATGGGAGGGTTGCGCCTTGTCCGGCGGGCTGGGCGGGCAAGAATCTGAAATGTCGCTTGCCAATTCCGGTATTTTCTGTGTGGCTGGAACGGAATTTGCCGGGCGACCTCTTGGTTTTCAACAGGTTATCCACAATACACAGGGGGCTTTCAGACTCATTGTTTCCGGGCCGTCTTAATATGAATTATGTGCGTAAAAATAATGCGGCGCTTGTAAGTGTCTGCCAATACAGATTATAAATAATGTAGTAGCCGTATGAGATATTCGACATCTTGGTTTTTAAGTTTATTGGCGCGGCGAGTCGTGAAGGATTCGTCTTGCCGCATGTTAATGGAGGCGAGCCAGCGATGGAGCGCAAACGATTAAAGGAAAAGTTAAACGATAAGTCGAGTTTTGTTGTGTGTGTGGAGTTGACAGGCGCGCCGGGATTCAACCGCGCTCCAATTGAAAAGTTCGTGGAGGCGTATAACGCCGTGGGCGATTCCGCGATACCGAAAGGTTTCGATTTTACCTGCATTGCCCTGCCTCAGAATCCCGGCGGCGTGGCTAACATAAGGCCGGCTGACGTCGTTTGCCTTCTGCAATCCAAAGGCCTGTTGAGCAATCTCGACATAATCCCTCACGCTACCTGCAAGGATCAGAACACTTCGGGCATAGTCAGTGAACTCGTGGAGCATCGACACGCCGGCTTGGAGAACGTTTTGGCGATGACCGGCGACAAGCCCGTCGGGACCAAAGGCGTCTTTGAAGTGGATTCGGTCGGCCTGCTGCGGTTGATCCGAAGTATCAACAACGAGTCCTACATGAAAGCCAAGCCCGACGGCCTGGAAGCGGTGCATCAGTTCTTTCCCGGTGCGGCCGTCTCGCCTTTCAAGTACACCGCTGGCTCGCAGATGCAGCAGTATTACAAGATGGAAAAGAAGATCGCTTCCGGCGCCAGATTCCTCATCACGCAGGTGGGTTGGGACTGGAAGAAATCGGTGGAGCTGTTCAGGTACCTGGAGGAGAACAACCTCGACGTGCCCGTGCTCGGTAACGTCTATTGCCTGAGCACTTTGACGCCCGCACCGAGGCTGATGCACGATATCAAGCTGCCCGGCTGCTTCGTAAGCGACGAGTTCCTGGCGAAGATATATTCCGAGAAGGTTGACGACCATTTCGAGCGCGCGGCCCAGCAGGTTGCGATGTACAAAGCTCTTGGCGCCTCCGGCGTCGATATAGGTGGCGTCCACGATTTCAAAATGTTCGTCGGGGTGCTTGAACGCGCCGCCGAGATTGGGGACGACTGGGAACAATTCAAAGCCAATCTGTGCTGGCCCGCGAAAGAAGCGTTCTATTTGTACGATGAAGCCGGCCGACGGGTGCAACTGCCGAAGGTTGGCAAAAAGTTCAAGCAGAAGTTCTTCAACTTATTCCACCGGGCCGTCCTGGACCCCGAGCACATGGGATTTAACGCGGTGAAAAAGACCATGGGCGTCTTGGGGGCCCAGAAGGGCAAAGGTGCCGTTTACAAGCTGTTCAACGCCTCCGAGAAGTACTTCAAATACCTGCTGTTCGAGTGTGAGGAATGCGGCGACTGTTTCCTTCCGGAGAACTTCAGCCTTTGCACTATCGGCGGCTGCGAGAAGGGAATGGACAACGCTCCCTGCGGCGACTCGACGGTTGACGGCTATTGCGGCAATAACCTCGAGCGGATGTGTATAGGAGAGCGGATTTACGATGCGGCGGCATCCGAAACCGACGGCCTCGAACGCCTGCGAGGCATAATAAATAAGCCGCGGGATCCAGCCCTGGAGCATACTTCTTCGATCCTGAACTACCTGTTTGCCAGAGACCACACCAAGAGAAGTCCGTTGATAAGCATCGGCGAGGCGATACACGCTTCGATCCCGGCCACCGGCAAGATAATGAAGCAACTGGCGGAGCTGGGCCCCAATGCCTACTCTAAACCCAGCCCGCCGCTGGATTATGTTAAGGCCTTGATCGAGTCTCAGGTTGCCGACGGCGCCGATTACGTGGCGGTTAATGTCGATGCCCTCGGTGAGAGCGATCCGAAGGCGGCTGTCGATACAATGGTCGAATATGCCAGACTTGTTCGCAAGTACGGCGAAGGCGTGCCTATCTGCATCGACAGCAGCAACGACGATGTCCTGATAGCCGGCCTGAAGGAGTGGTACAACACCGACAAGCCGGTCAAACGGCCGCTCTTGAATTCCGTCAAGGTCTATACGGCGGATAAAATCCTGCCGCTCAAGAGGGACTTCGATTTCGCCTTTGTCGGCCTGCTGGTCAGCGAAGAAGCGGCCACCGGCCCCGGAGGCTCGCACTCGGTGGATGAACTCTACTCCCTTGCGAAACAAATCTTCGAGAAGGCCGTCGGCCAGTATGGTTTTAAGCCCGGCGAGATATTCTTCGATACGACGGTATTTCCGCTGGCGATAGATACTCCGATGGATCCGAACGTGCCGGGCTACACATACCGGGCATTCGAGACGATCAAGAAAATCAAGAGCGACGCCGGCATGAAGGGTGTGCATTGTTCGCTCGGCGTGAGCAACTGCGCACGTGACCTGCCGACGCGGAAGATCGGTGTCTGCCGGGCCTACGCCGCAAAAGCCATGGAGTACGGCCTTGACGCCGGCATCGTCAGCGTCGCCCACCAGTACGGCCTATCGGATGCGGACTCCGGGCTCCTGGAACTGGTTGACGCCTACGCGAAAATGGACGGCTCGCCTGAAAAGGCCGCCCGGGCGACGGAACTGATGAGCAAGTTCTGCCAAGGCTCACGAAAACCGAGCAAGTAGCAGTTCGTCCGCTTCCCACAAATGATACGGGTGGCGCTGGGGTCTGGACATCATCCGCTGCGACGGTGCCCGCCTGTCCAATTGTCGAGTTCGCCCCGGTGACCGGGGTTTTCTGCCTCTTGAGACATTGCCGGTTCGGGCAGTCGGGCATCACAGCTTCCGGGAATGCCTGTGCGTGCGTTTGCCTTTTTTCAATTCCCATTTTTGACCTTCAGCCGCCTGTCTGACTCGAACTTGTATTGCTTGCTTTGTACCATATCGAGCACCTGATGGATGCTTGGCCGGTCGCCCCAAGACGTGCCGTAATAGGCGAACCGCACGATTCCATCCTTGTCCACGATCACCACCGACGGACGATTGATCCATTCGGAGTGGACGACGAAGGCCATGGGCTGCACGCCATACTGCACGCCGCCGGCCGCCGCGCGGTCAACCAGATGCGGCCACCAGATATTCTCTGTGTAGGACTCTTTGAACGAGGTCTTGCTAAACCAGTATTTCGGTTCGAGTTCCTTGCCGACCATCACGCGCGCCGGGAACACGTCGTGACATTCGAGCGTGAAGACCTGCGCGCCCGCCTCTTCGAACTGATTGTGCAATTCGATCAGTTCGCGGAATTCGCCGTGGCACACGGGGCACCAGTCCGCGAAAACCCAGATGAGTACCACGGGTTTCTTCCCGCAAAAATCAGACAGCCGCCACGATCGGCCCTCTGTGTCGGACAATTCGAAGTCAACGGCCAACTCGCCAACACGAACTCGGTTGAAACGCGTTTCGTCGAGGCTGCGATAGGCAGCGGCGAGTTCTGGAGTAGCGCCGAGGCCATGCTCCACAGCGTACGCGGCCAGTTCCGCCTGATGTCGCACGTCGCGTGACTTGTCCTCGGCCTGTGCCTGACGCAGGAGCGCCAGCGGCCCCTTCTGCCCAATCTGACCCAGCGCAATAGCGGCCTGTGAGCGCACAACCGAATCGCTGTCGTCGTGCAGTGTGCCCTCCAGGGCGGAGATGGCGTTTGCCGCGCGGGTAATACCGAGCACCATTGCTGCTACGTGTCGCACGTGGGTGTCAGTATCGTGCAATGCGCC
>JBDREF010000288.1:0-15737 GCA_043820045.1 Planctomycetota bacterium
TCTTTGGCCGCTGCTCGAACCGAATTCTCCAACCTCGAACTGACCTGAACCTGGGCCACATACCGGGCGGGATCCCCCTCAATGTTCGGAGTTCGCCACCCTACGCCGGAGAAGACTCGCTCGTCCGACGTGATTCGGCCGTTTACTATGTAAAAATTCAGAACAACGACATCCTCACGCCCCGGAGCCGGCCTATGAAAACGATGGATCAGGCACGGCAGTTCCATTCCACGCCTGGAAGTTATCTGATTCCGCTCGGTGTCGTCATGGATCCAGCCGCCGGCGACATAACATATCTGGGGCCGGTGCCCCAGCATTGTCCGTGGGTGCGCGGTATAGGCGATGTAAACGTTGGCCCACTGGTTGCTAAGGTTGTTTACGTACAACCGGTTCAGATAAGCATCGTTCCCTGCCACGCGTACAATGTTCGGCGGAATCGGCACATCTTCTCCCGACCAACTGCCAATCCTCTCAGGCAGAGCCTCAAGCGGCACGGGCAGCTTGACAGGTGTGTCAACGATAAGCTCAAGGCGGGACGCCATGACACGATAACTTATGCCGGCGCATATCAAGAGCACAACGGCCAAAACCCAGGCGAACCATACTGGCGTTTTGCCCATAAACCCCTGTGTACGGCAGAAACCTTCAGTCCCACCCAGCAAAGGCTTATGTCCAATCGGATACATCGAAGGATATAGCTCCAAAGTAGTAGCTGACATCGACCACCCATCCGTGGACCACAACAGCGTACCTCGACTGTGCAGCAAACGTGAAAGTACCGTCCTCCGTGAAGGTATCAACCAAGAACTTATTAATTTTATACCCATAATCGGCTTTTTGTCAAGCCTCCATCGCTAAATAGTAACGCACTCCCACAGAATAGTCGCCACAGACAGCCTGCCCGCGGAAGCTCATTCTCTGCTTCACCACTCGCCAACAGATAACGCCTTGTAATATAGATAGTTACGCATTGGAAACCGTAGAGATGAAAGTGTTTTTTCCCGGATGAAACCAACGTGATCTTTGTCCGGCAAAGCACGCTAAATATCCAAAAATGTATAGCCCAATGGACAGATTCCGATAACAACTCCAAAAACGGTCCGGCCGATAACCAAAAGCGTGACCTTTCGGGCGCAATTGGCAACGAAAACGCGCGGTTCCAGCCCCCCAAAATATACCCACGACATAAAAATGACATGCACAGGTTTGCTCCGAATTGGAATTTGATGGCACAGGCGTTCCAGCTTATAATCGGCGGTTGTAGAACAGAATTCGTCAGCCACTGTTGGTTGCGAGCGATAAATGCCGAAAACAGCAAAAATATATACAGTCAGCCAGATCAACTCGCTGATCAAGGTAGTGCTTGAAGAGCAACTGCCCACACGCCTGATGGTCAAAGGCGAAATAAGCGACTGGAAACATCATAGCAGCGGGCATTGCTACTTCTCGCTCAAGGACGAAGGCGCGGTGTTACCATGTGTCATGTGGGCGAGCAAGTTCCGGACCATCAAGTTTTCCCCCGAAGACGGCATGGCGGTGCTGGGTACAGGCCACATAGATGTTTACATGGTCGCGGGCAAGTACCAACTGTATGTCGATAAGCTCGAACCTGCCGGTGTCGGAGCCCTTCAACTGGCTTTCGAGCAAATGGTCAGAAAGCTCCAGGAAGAGGGGCTCTTTGACGACGTGCATAAGAAGCCGCTGCCGCCGTACCCGATGAAAATCGGGATATTAACCAGCGAATCGGGAGCCGCACTGCATGACATTACCGACAGCATCCACAGCCGGTGGCCCTGTGCGGCATTGTTTCTGTATCCGGTGCCGGTGCAGGGCGAAGGCGCAGCGGCAAGAATCGCAGCCGCGCTGCGTGAGGTAAACAGAAGAAACCAAAGACTCAAACTGGACGTGCTCATAGTCGCCAGAGGCGGCGGCTCACTTGAAGATCTGTGGGCTTTCAACGAGGAGATTCTGGCCAGGGCGATTTTCAAATCTCAAATACCCGTCATAAGTGCGGTTGGTCACGAGGTTGACACCACAATTGCGGACCTCGTTGCAGACGCCCGGGCATCGACGCCGACAAAAGCTGGTGTCGTAGCAGTCCCTGATATGGATGAAGTATTGGCACAGTTGACCGGCATGGAACAAAGATTGACAAGCCAGATGCAGGCGAGAATCAAACTGGCGGAGCAGAACTTGGAAACAGTTCTGGCCAGCGCGGTGTTCAGAAATCCGCTTTCGCTCATCCAAAACGCCGAGCAGCAAGCCGATGACCTCACGGCGGAGTTGGCGGCGGCGGTTAAAGCAATGCTGGTCGCGGCACGCCAGAGGATTTCCGCCGGGTACGAGCAAATCGTCAGGATTGAGCCCCATCGGCTCTTAGGAAGCAAAAAAGTAGAATTGAACAACTGGAGGAACCGGGCAAACACGGGGATGACCGCAATTATCAGCAATTGCACGATGCAGCTTACCGCGCAGTCCAATCGCCTGACCGCATTGAATCCCAGGTCCGTTCTGCAGCGAGGTTACAGCATTACCACGAACAAGGAGACCGGTCTGTTGATAAGAAGCTCAAAGGACGTATCCATGGGAGATTCAATCGTGACCGAACTTGCGAGCGAGAATTTGATTGAAAGTAAGGTAACGAAGAAGTAAAAAGATAACAGTAAAAAGGCAAAAGAAGAAATCGATAACATGGCAGATAAAAAGCAGGAAAACAACATTAGTAAGTTGAGCTTTGAAGAAGCTATCAAAGAGCTTACGGATATCGTCGGCAAGATAGAGCAGGGCCGGATACCTTTGCAGGACAGCCTCCAGCAGTACGAAAGAGGAATGGCTTTGATCAAGCAGTGTAGGACAATACTCAAAAAAGCTGAGGAACGGATCGAGAAGATAACCAAAGAGGAAAAATCAGAAGAAGGCGGCCGAAAGGAAGAACGCTCCGATTAGGCCCATTCCTGCTTCGGCGGCAATGACGGCGCTGAGCACAATACGCTGTAGGACATACTCAATACGATACGCGAGCGTGGCGGAAATGGCAGACGCGCCAGGTTTAGGTCCTGGTACCCTTTGGGTGTGGAGGTTCGACTCCTCTCGCTCGCATTGTTGTCTTTTGCACAAGAGCGTGGCAACAGTTCATTCTGAGAGAGAGCTGAATTGAGAAAAGCCGTAATATTGAGCCTGCTCTGGTCCGCTGCAATGCCCGGTTACACCGGCGCCGCCGAGCCGGGGGTGACGCTCGTCGCCGATGGCCGGCCACATTCCGTTATCGTAGTGCCGTCAAAGGCCTCGCGTGCGGCCACCGAGGGGGCAAGAGTCCTCTCTGAGCACCTGTTCGAGATGTCCGGCACCCGTCTGAAAGTGCTTAAAGAAATCGAACTTGGGCAAGTGACTGTAGTGGACGGCCGTATCGAGCCGGCCTCCGCCAAGGCAGTTGCCAAAACATTTATTCTCGTCGGCGAGGGCGAGCTGACTGAGAAACTCGGGGCAAGCAGCAAAGGCCTCGGCCCCGGCGGAATTCTGATTCGCACCGTCGGCAACGCCCTGGTGCTGCTCGGGCCCGATGACAACACACCATCCGATCCGTGGGGCAGCCGGTATGCGGTTACCACATTCATGGAAGATGCCCTGGGCTGCCGCTACCTCTGGCCGGGACAAAGCGGCAAAGTAATCCCAAGGCGCAAAACGATCGTGGTTGGAGCGATAAACATGCGCTTCACACCATTATTAAAGCAACGTAACATCCGCTGGAGCGGTTACAGCAGCCGCATACAGGAAGGTCTCGATCGGCTCAGGTTCTCCAAAGAGGAGTTCCTGCAGGCCAGAGACGAGGCCACCAAGACGCAATCGCAAGACCCCGGCTGGGTGGGCTGGCACCGCATGGGCGGCACGCTCGGCCTGCGAACCGGAGACGGCACGATACTGTCGGCCCAGGCATGGGAGACGTTTCTCAAGGAGCATCCGGAATGGCTTGCGATGCAGGCGGACGGATCGAGATATTTCGACCCGAGTTGGGAACGGCCGAGATTGTGCAAGTCCAATCTCGCTCTGATCAAGGCCATTATACAGGAGAAGCTCAAGGAGCTTAGACGCAATCCCGGGCAGACCAGCACGTGCCTGATGACCAATGACGGCGGCAGTAAGGCAGGGTTCTGCATGTGTGATACGTGCAAGGCGATGGACCCACCTGACGGCCGGTTGACAAACGTATGGACTTACAATCACGGCTCAGGCCGAACCATGCGTTTCGACTATGTATCACTGACCGACCGTATGCTTGCCTTCTACAATGCCGTCGCTCAGAAAGTCTCAGAGGTTTACCCGGATGTGTTGTTCACAGGCCAAGCTTACAGCATCTATGCAGCCCCGCCGCTCAGGGAGAAGCTGCATCCGAAAATCGTGATACGATTCGTGCACAGCACGGAGCATTACGCCAGCGACGAATTGCGAGAGCAGGGAATGGCGGACTGGGATGCGTGGGCCAGTGCGGCAAGGATGATCTACTACCGGCCGAATTCACTTCTGTGGGGACGCCAGGAGGGCACAACAGGCGTGTTCGCTCGCAAAATGGCCGATGACTTCCGTCACATAGCGCACAATAAGTGTGTCGGCACGGATTTCGACTCTTGCATTCATCACTGGGCGACGCAGGGACTGAACTACTACGTCCTGGCCAAACTTCACTGGAACCCCGACCTCGATATCGACGAAGTCGCCGATGACTACTGCCAGTCAGGTTTTGCGCAGGCCGCCGGACCGGTCAAACGCTACTTCGCGAAAATCGAGCGGCTTACCGACGAGGCCGCCTCCATAACAAAGGAACAACGCGGCGGTGCCAGGCCCGATGTCACCGAGCCCTATATGGAGCATAGAATCGGCGAACTGCGATCTCTTCTCGACGAAGCCGACAAGGCGGCGGGCTCCGATACACATGTCCGCAAACGTATCTCGTTTCTGCGCACTGGGTTAGACTTTACCGAGTTGCAGGCAAGAATATATCGGCACGTGAGGCACGACGCCGAGAAACGGTTGACCGAGCGAGAGAAGGAAGAAGCGAGACGCCTGCTTGACGAAAAGTGGCTGATAATGCGCCGGATCTTCCGCGAGGAGCATTTTGCCGTGAACGTCTCGGCGATGTGCTGGGGCGAGTGGGGGCGATTCAAACGCCTGGGCTGGGAAGGGCCGTCGCAGCAAACGGTAAGCAGTGCAGCCATCGAGCAATAGCACACCGGCCAGACAAGATATCAAACGAAGTCGGAAAGGCAACAAGTAGTGAAGGACGGCAGACTCACAGCGTTAATCTGCATGACAGCTATCATTTTGTGCGGCTCATGTCACCCAGCTCCTCTGGTCACACACGCCAAGCCGGTTACGGCAATATTGGGCGCATTCGAGCGAGAGGTCACGTTGCTTGAAGACCAACTGTCAGACCCCCAGGAGAAGAATATCGAGGGGATCGGATTTGCCACGGGTAAGCTGAAAGGCCAGGAAGTAGTCGTAGTCTGGACGGGAATCGGTAAGGTCAACGCCGCCATGACGACCACGCTGCTTATAGAGCATTTCAAGCCGAAGCACATAATCTTCACCGGCATCGCCGGAGCAGTGAACCCGGAATTGGAGCCCGGGGACATTGTGATAGCGGAAAGAACCGCCCATCATGACATGGGAACGGTATGGCCCGAGGGCCTGTTCTTTAGAGGCGTCAAGAGCCCGCTCGACGGATTCGAGAATCCGGTCTTCTTCCACGCGGATGAAGAGCTTGTCGAAGTCGCCCAGCGAGCTGCGCAGCAGATCAACCTCGGACAGATAAGGCTGCTCACAGGCGAGAGGACCCCTCGAATTATAACCGGTGTGGTGGTAACGGGAGATGCGTTTATCGCATCCACGGAGAAGTGCAAAGAATTACGCAAGAGGCTTGAAGCCGATGCCGTGGAGATGGAAGGGGCCGCAGTGGCTCAGATTTGTTATCAGCGCCAAATCAGTCACATCGTCATACGCAGCATCAGCGACAACGCCGACGAGGGCGCCGTGCTGGACAAGCAGACGTTCTATATAATGGCGGTCAGGAACTCCGCCGCCCTCGTGGCGGAAATTGTCGGTCTCATGGCCTCAGATCCTACCGTCGAGAAAAACGACGGGAGTGACAATTTGGGGAATTGAAAATGCTCAGCCAGTACTTCGGGTTCCGGGAGAAACAAACCAGTCTCAAGACCGAGCTTGTGGCGGGACTGACCACGTTCCTGACCATGGCCTATATTATCGCCGTCAACCCGGCCATTCTCGGGTCAACCGGCATGGATAAAGGGGCGCTCATCGCCGTAACTTGTATAATGAGCGCGGTCGCCACCCTCGCCGTTGGATTCATCGCAAACGCACCGATAGCAATGGCACCCGGGCTGGGGCTCAACTCCATCTTCGCCTACATGGTTATCTCCGAACGAATGGACTGGCCGACAGCTCTGGGCGTTGTGTTCATAGCGGGATTGTTCTTCCTGATACTGACCGGACTGGGATTGCGAAGGAGGATCGTCGAGGCGATCCCGGGTTCTCTTATCTCTGCCATCGGAGTCGGCATAGGACTGTTCATCACCTTCATCGGCCTGCAGGATATGGGAATCATAGTCGGCAACGAAAACACATTGGTTGCAGCCGGGCCGATGACATCGACAGTTCTGATAGGCCTTTTGGGACTGCTCGTAATGGTTTACCTTCAGATCAAAAAGGTCACCGGTTCGCTCCTGGCCGGCATTGTTACCGCCACGGTCGTAGCGGTTTTGTGCGGAAGAATCGAGCTGCCCGGGCAGTATATATCCTCGAGCCTTGACATCAGCCCCATAGCCTTCAAGCTTAACATAATCGGTGCTTTAAAATGGGGCTTTTTCGGCAGCATCTTTACATTCATGTTCATCGATATGTTCGACAGCATCGGGACGCTGGTGGCCTGCTGCCACAAGGCAAATATGGCCGATGAAGAAGGCAGAATAAAAGGACTGGACAGGCTACTGGGAATCGACGCCGTCGCCACCATGGCCGGCGCACTATTCGGGACATCGCCTGTTACGGCGTACGCCGAATCGGCGGCCGGCATCGAACAGGGCGGACGAACCGGCCTGACCGCGATAGTCGCAGGTATTCTGTTTCTGCTGGCCCTGGTCTTTGTGCCGGTCGTGGAAATAGTACCGAAATACGCAACCGCTCCGGCGCTCGTTATGGTCGGGCTTTTTATGGCCAAGGAGGTAAAGAGAATCGATTTTGCCAACCTCGAAGAAGGTTTTCCGGCGTTTGTCATAATGGTGATGATCGCCCTGAGCTATAGTATAAGCACCGGCCTGGCGTTCGGATTCGTCTCGTTCAGCCTACTGAAAATAGTATTGGGCAAAGCAAGGGAAATAAAACCGGCAATGTGGGTCATAGCGGCCCTATCCATCCTGTTCCTGACCCTCGATCAGATACCCGGGATAATCGAGCGACTGAAGTCTATTGGATGAACGTCATTCAGCGAAGGGAGTAAGACCATGTGGAACAAACACGCCAGGCTATGGGATATCAATTATAGGACAAACGGTGAATTCCCGCCGAGAGGACGCATCGTCATCAAGGTCATCGACGAAATTACAAAACATGAGATACAATTCAAGCTGACCAATATTTCTTTGACTGGCGAACCACTGTAGAGTACCGAGTCGGAGATTTTCTTCACATCACCGCTTATTAGCATGTTTTTGATTTGCCCCTGAGCTAAATAAGGAGTATGATTGCAATCAGAGATATGTTAAGAGGCTTAAGATGCCGAGAGAGCATTCCGTGGATGTTGGCTTCAGACTAAAACGGCTGTACAACTGCCGGCGTTGCATACGAAATGCACAGCCGGCAGTTACACCTAACGATCTAAAATGGAAAAAGTACCTCAGACCATAGATCATAACGTAAAGCGTATGATCTGGAGAATCCGATCAGCCGAGCGGCCCGTCTATCTTGACGTCAGACCCGAGCCTTTTGCCAAGGCGGGCGAATGTTTTCCCTCGGTCAAAGAAAAGATTCAACGAGACGGCGGCTCGATGCAGTTAGGCTGGCAGATCTGGCAGATTCCCGACATCATGATCGAGGCCGAATTCCACGCCGTGTGGAAATCACCAGACGGTGAACTAATAGACATAACCCCGAAGAAATACCGGATTGACCGCATTCTTTTCGTCCCGGACTGCGAGGCCGGGTATTACGGGGCCCATCGCAACAATAAGAAGCTCAACATATCAGGCAATCGGTTGATTGACGACTTCATCGAGATATGCGATGCACGTTACAGATTGCTGAACAAGGGCGGTCGGACGTACGAAGACACCGTGATCCTCTCGGAGGAAGAATGCGAAGTCCATCAGATGTTGTCGTACTCTAGATCTCTGGTATCTACCATGGTTGTTCGGGGTGCGACGCGAAACAGCCCCTGCGTGTGCAGAAGCGGCAAAGAATACAGACATTGCCATGGCAGTATCCTGGTGGACCTCTTAGATATGGCCTAAGATACTCAGCGTCGTTTGGGATTTTACGCTTCATTGATGAGCGGCGAGCCGTGCGAAGAAGAATGAGTAGGCCAAATCTGGTTTCGGCACCAGGCTTGACTAAGCATCAGAAGTTTTCCACGACGGCGGCCGTATGGATTGCCAGCAGCATAAGGTAGTCCAGGTCTCCCAGAGTGTAGTGTTGGTGGTCCATCTTGTTATCGACGTACAGCACGCCGAAGCAGCCGGAAGGGTCGAGGACGGGAGCTATCATTGCCGAGCGTATCTTCTCTTCGTCCGTCGGCGATGAAACTCGCGGAACAAGCAGGAACTCCTTCTTCTCGATCGCTTCAGTTATTTTCTCGGCGATCTTTATCTGGCTCAACTCCACCGCGTGCCCATCCCTGCTCTTGCCGGCGTGAGTTGTCATCGGCCCCTCGGGCAGAGCCCTCAGCGCACACCAGCTATGATACGCACTGAACTGCCGCAGCGCGATAGCCAACAGGGTTTTCACAACCGCATCAGGGCCGTTGGCTTTGCAGATTGCCTCGGTGGCCTGCAGGAAGTCGTTTACCCGTTTGGCCGGCAGCCTGATCTCCGGAGCGTGTTCGGCATCCGGCCTTCTGACAATAATCTCGCGAGCTGATCCAGTCGACACGGTGCCGGATTTACGAGGACTCGATATCAGCGTGTCCTCCAAATGGATGTCCCTGCCTGCGCCGGCTTCGTTTTCGAGGTGGATCTCGATGGTGAAATCCGCGATACGAACGCAGTCACCAGTCTTGATTTGGGCTTTGTGAATTACCTCGTCATTCAAGTATGTCTTGTTGGCCGAATCCAGATCTTCAACCACCCACTTGCCGTCCTGGCCGACGAAGATCGCCGCATGCTGTCTCGATACCGCACGGTCCGGCAGAAAGACCTGGCTGTGCTCGTGTCTGCCGATATGAATTGGACCTCTCTCGTACCTAAGCTCGTTGACGGTTTGACCATCTTTTTTTACGACCAAACGCATCTGTTTTCTCCCGGCACTCGAACTCTCGCACTTTATAAATATTATACAGTATCTTGCACAATTTGTCAAGCAAACAATCGCCCGCAATACAGGTATATTCGCCGAAAAATGTTGCATCGGCACGACCGATTCTGTTACAATTGGTACATGCAGGCATGCCAACGAGACTCGTTTCATCTGCGTTGAAGAGAACAGGAAGCATCATGCACAAACGAAAAGGTTTCACCTTGATAGAACTCCTGGTTGTAATCGCCATTATTGCACTTCTGATGGCGATCCTCATGCCCGCACTGCAGCGCGTGAGGAAACAGGCGCGGACGGTCGCCTGCCTGTCACTCCTGAAACAGTGGAGCCTGTGGTTTTCAATGTACACGGAGGAATACGGCGGCTATTTCATGGAAGGTTTCTCGGGTACAAGCAAAGGTACCGGCAATAATCGCTGGTGCAGGGCGATGGGCGAGTACCACAAATACGAAAGCGAGGTCATGTGCTGCCCGAACGCAACGAAGCCCTGGTATGACGAGGCTGGAAATCCCACCGGTCTTGAGGCCACGTTCCGCGGCTCTACCTCTGCCTGGGGCTACTGGCAGCAGGATGGGTGGCTCAAACCTCTCAAGGGCAGCTATGGGATAAACGGCTGGTGTAATAACCCGGAGCGAGGGCTCAACGGCGGAAATACATTCGAGCAGAACCACTGGAGGACGCCCAACGTCAAAAACGCAGGTTACGTCCCGCTGTTCCTCGATGGTCAGCGGTACAATTTCTGGCCCCAGCCCACCGACACGCCCCCGACGTTTGACGGCGAGCAGTGGCAAGGCGACAACATGGGGCGCATCTGCCTCAACCGGCACGATGGATTCGTGAGCACTCTTTTCCTGGACTTTTCCGCCAGGAAAATCGGGCTCAAGGAGTTGTGGGCGCTCAAGTGGTACCGCTCATACGACACGGCCGGCCCCTGGACCAAAGCCGGCGGGGCGCTGCCCGAGGATTGGCCTCAGTGGATGCACAGCTTCAAAGATCACTGAAAATCACCCCATACCTGGCAATTCAGCCACTTTACCCTTGACTTTTTCGTCTATTTTGCGTACACTACCATTTATCCAGATTGATGGCGAGGAGGCATCGATCCGCATACTGTTCCGGCATGAGTCCGGCACGAAACTCAGTTCTTCGTGCCGGTTTCTTATCATTCGCACGGGTGAAAGGCAAAGATGAAACGTCTGACAATGGCAACGTCGATACTTTTCGCCTTGATTTCGAATTCAGGCGAGGGTCTCGCCTCTGATTCGCCGTTGAATCTCGGGCCCGAAGAGCTTGTGCGAGCCGACGGCATGGATATTACGGTACCCGGCTATTCCGTGCCGTCCTTCGAGGACTGGAATGGCGATAATCTCAAGGACCTCATCATCGGTGAAGGTGAAGGCTTCGGAGATGCAAAGGTCCGCGTTTACATAAACATAGGAACAGAATCGGATCCGCAGTTCTCGGATTACTTCTACGCCCAGTCCAACGGCACCGACTTGACCTGCCCCGCCTCAGGCTGCATGGGATGCTTCCCACGCCCGCTCTATTGGGACGCCGATGCGCGAAAAGACCTGCTCATCGGCCAGGCGGACGGAACCGTCAAAATCTTCTTCAATACCGGCATAATTGAAGAGCCGACATTCGATGGCGGAAGAAATGTACAGGTCGACTCCCCCGCCGCGAACCTCGCGGTCGTGGGGAGGGCGACGCCCGCCTTCCTGGATTGGAACAACGACCGCAAGACGGACCTCGTGGTCGGCGCACTTGACGGCAGGATACATATCTATCTCAACTGCGGCTGCGGCGGCGCTGTCCCACCCAGCTTCAACACATCAACGACCGCCGGAATCTTCGTCCTTGAAGACGGCATGGACCTCGTCGTTCCAAGTAAACGCTCAAGCCCCCAAATCCTTGACCTCGACGGCGATGGCAAGAAGGACATTCTTACCGGCAACACCGACGGCCAATTGCTGTTTTACAGGAATGTGGGAACCGATGCGGAACCGGTGTTCTCGGGCTACTCGCCCATGACTTCCGACGGCGTACCGATTGACCTTCCCGGCTCGCCGCGATCCAGACCATTCGTATGCTACTGGACCGGCGACGGCTATCCCGATGTACTAATCGGCGCCGGCGACGGAAAGATTCACCTGTACCGCGGCATACCCACACCCGGCGACCTGGATACGGATGGCGACGTTGACTTCACGGATTTCGCCGTCTTTGCCGCTTGCTGGCACTACTCCGGCGACGAGAAGTGCAGCTTCGCCGACCTGACCGGCGACGGCAAGGTGGACATCGACGATTTATACGTGCTTGCCGCAAACTGGCCGGCTGGCGACAAGTAGTCGCTCCGAAGGCACCGGCTCCACGATTTCCTCTGCCCTTCCTTAGTATTCGTCGGAGCTTATAGTCTCGCCGACCGTCAATATCTTCACGGCGCACTCCGCCAGTTGAGCAAAGGTCTGGGCATCGGCCAGCGTGCCGACGCTCTGGCCCCAGTGGTACGGTATCGCCAGATCGGGCTTGATGTACTGCGTCGCCTCGGCCGCCTCGACGGCATTCATCGTGTACGTCCCTCCGGCGGGCAGTATCGCCACGTTGATATTTCCAAGCGCCTTCATTTCGTCCGTCAGGTCCGTATCGCCGGCGACATATATACGCTTGCCGCCTAATTCAATTATGTAGCCGACCCAGTTGTTTGATTTAGGGTGGTTCGGCTTGTTGGTGTTGTAGGCTGGCACTGCGATCAAGCGGACGACGCCCAATTCGATTGTCTGCCCCGGTGCGATGGTCTGCCCGCTGCCGTACCGCTGGATCACATCGGGCGGTGCTATGAACTGAGTCTGGGGGTTGGAAACCCTGGCAATGTCCGTCGGCGAGTAATGGTCGCCGTGCGTGTGAGTAACACAGACCAGCGTAGCGTCGTGGAGCGAATCAGGCACTCTCTCGGGGTCCACGTATACGATGTAATCTTCCGTCCACAATTTAACGGTCGAATGACCCAACCATTGTATGCTGACAATTTTTTCGGGTTCGGGCTCTACAACCTGTCGGTACAGCCGGATATCATCGAAATACATTCTTCCTGAGCCGCCAGCCTGTGGATTGTCCCTGTCGCCGAAGCCAATTGAAATCCTGTCAACATCCGTTAAATCGACACCAAGGTCCGCGAACTTCTTCAGTTCAATAGTCCACTGCGTCCACGCCTCGATGACCGCTGCGTTCGGGTCATCGTGGTAAACCACTGCCGCCGTACCGGCGCTATCGGCGACGGCAACATACATCGGCTCCGGAGTATTGGCGAGTATTCCTACGTCCTGATGAGCCCACTGCACATCAACGCTCGTATCGGGGAAGCTGACTTCGGAGAAAGCAGCCTCACACTTTGCATCAGGATTATGGCTGGTCAACGCCAGGCCAATGTATATCGGGGCGTCCATGATGACCGGCGAGGGCGAGCCCAGCGCGGTCCACGTAACCCCGTCCGCCGAGTAATAGGCCCTGACGAGCCCGCCTACGCTGCGTTCCAGTTTCACCCAATGAGGGGCAGCGATGCCCTCCTGCCCTACGCTGGTGCTGCTCTGACCGGCCGCGTCCCGGCGTCCGAACCAGACTCCGTTGGCGGGTGTGACGGCCACCATGGCGTGCGCGGAATTGTGATCGAGGCTGTCGCGGATCATCACGCCGGCTTTGGCCCAGTCGTCCGTATGGCCGACGCTTACCACCCTGGCCTGAATTGTAGCTGCACCGGAGACCTCCTTATAGGCGAAGTGGAACTGGTCGGATGCGGCCCAGATATCCGTGCCCGATGCAGTCATCGTGTAGGTACCGGCGGGGCCCTCTGCGAAGCCGCCGATGTACGCAGTATAGCCTCTGAACCACAGCGATAATTCCCCGACGCCCTGCGCGGTCCAGTCGCGCGGATAACTCAACGCCTTCTGGGCTTGCGAATACGCGGCGAATCCGGCCTTGTTGTTATCGTAAGAATACGTCATCGACCCCAGACCGCCGTGAACGATGCTCTCGCCGGGGTAAGTGTAGAGCCCTTCATCACCGACTGCTGAGCCGGTGCCGTTGCCGGCGAAATAGGGCTCACTGTCAGGTGTACCATAGCCGAGCCCGTCCTTCCACGTGTACCATATCGGGTTGTCCACAATGTTATAGCCTTCAAAATCATCAACAAGCAGATAATCGGCTACCGTGAAACTCCAGACCGGGCCGGCATGTATGGTCCCGTCAGCGTCAATCTCATCAACCCGCCAGTAATACGTACCGCCCCACTCAAGAGCCTCGGGCAGAACATAGCCGGCCGCATTGATCCGGCCTCGATAGACGCCAGTCGTATCGGAAGCATCGGCATTCGTCACAGCCTCCTGGTCGCTGCCGAAGTACACATCATGCCCGACGGCATATTCGCCCGGCGTGAAGCTTACGGCCGTCGTCAGGGCCAGTTGTACCATCGCCCCGTCTTCGGGCCTCGGAGCCCGAGCTTGAACAGGATTGCTTGCGGTCGCCCATACGGTGGTCATGCCGGGATTGGTCAGACCGTAATCCATCCGGACCAGAGCCAGGCGGCCGTCGGGAAGAAGCTCGCCGCTCTTGACGCCGTGGGCCGTAAGCCACCCATTCGTTACGTACTCTTTGATCTTCTCCGTCTGGTCTTCCTGGCGCGTCAATACCATCACCCCGCCGGCAATGTCCGTTCGACCATTCGTCCCGGACAAGGGGTCGTCGGGGTCATTCATCACAAGACCGTCGCTGTAGAGAATTCCGCCGTTCAGGTGCAGCTCACTGCCCTGCGATCCGCCGCGCGGAACCCGGGTATTGGTCGCAACAGTTACTGTGCCGCCGTTGATTATCATCACACCCTTGCTGGGATCCTTTCGCCCGAGTTGAAGAGCGCTGCACGTAACATCACCGTCATCGAGCGTGAACATCGCAAGCTCTTCCCGTCCGATCCTTATCAGGTTGCCTGCAACGAGAGTCCCGCCGGTCATGTGTAGATGGACATAGTCCTGCCCCCCGACAGAATCGTTACTCAAAGTGATACTGTCACACCTCGCGTCGGTCCCGGAGTCAATGACTACCTCAGTCGGATCCCGAAGCCAATCGACGTAGAGCGCATCGCCGTCGGCTGGGAGTCTGTTGAGGTCCCAGTTTTCCGCAGTGCGCCAGAGGGAGTCGCCGCTGCTGTTGCCCCACCGAAGATCGTCGGCCGGCGCATCACCGATAAGGCCCAAGACCAGAACAAGAGAAGCCAGACAAATCAATCGCCCGTACATGATAATCCTCCTTCGAAAGCTGTTTTGAGCGGCCAAGAGCGAAAACCCGAGACTATATGGGTAATCTCACCAGCCCCAGACCAGTTACCCTGCTGATAACTCTATATTTGTACCATTTTTGCTAACTTCGCGTCAAGGAAAATAACCCGGACGCGCCGGGAGCATAGATACAGACTCAGTTTGCCCCCGACGCCAAAAAGAGCCATTGAAGTGTTGCCCTGTCGAGAAGAGTTGTGTTATAATCATGGCAGAGCTGGGCGTGCCGGCGAGATTCAACGCCTCTGAGTCGCCGGGCTCGGTTTGGAATCGCCGTATCTGAGGATAGCGAAGGAGAACTGTCATGCGTAGGCAAAGAGGTTTCACGCTTATCGAACTGCTGGTTGTGATTGCCATTATTGCGTTGCTGCTGGCGATACTTATGCCGGCGCTGCAACGAGTGAGGAAACAGGCACGGGCCGTAACCTGCCAGGCGAGTCTGCACCAGTGGACGCTTATCTGGTCGATGTTCACAAACGACAGAGACGGCTATTTTCACCAGGGTCTGGGTGGAGAGAGCCAGACGAGCGACGGCAGGTGGCCGGTCGTGATGCGAACGGAATATTACGACCTGGATATGCGTCTTTGCCCGATGGCGGTGAAACCCCTGTCTGAAGGAGGCAGTAATCCCTTCGCGGCATGGGGCGTTTTCCAGGACGGCTCGTACGGCAGCTACGGATTCAATGAGTGGCTGTGCAATAGAACCACCTCAAGCAGCAATGCGAGCAACTACTACAAGCACATAAATAACAAGCCGGCGGACCGGATACCGCTTTTCGTCGATTGCTTTTGGTACGATGTCTGGCCATTCCCCGAAAATCAACCTCCGCTGTATGACGGAGCCACGGAAAACCTCGCCGGCAGCAATGAAATGCGGCGGGT
>JBDREF010000289.1:0-4544 GCA_043820045.1 Planctomycetota bacterium
TAAAGAGGAGACAATCGGCTATCCCATAGATCACTCGGACGGCGGCTGTGACTGCCAGCCGACGTGCAAACAGGGCCCACCGTGGCCGTGGAGCCGCCAGATCGATACAATTCAAATCCGCGACGAGGACGCCATCAGCGACTCCGGCGCGGAAATCTGGAACCTGCTGGAGCAGAACGGCATCAAGAACGTAATCCTCATGGGCGTCCACACCAACATGTGCGTATTAGGCAGGCCCTTCGGCCTTCGCAACATGGCCCGGTTCGGCAAGAACGTGGTGTTGATGCGAGACCTTACCGATACAATGTACAACTCGCGGATGAGCCCATTCGTAAATCATTTTACCGGCACGGACCTGGTCGTCGAGCATGTCGAAAAACTCGTCTGCCCGACAATCACCTCGACGGCCTTCACCGGTAAGCCGGCCTTCCGTTTCAAAGAAGACAAACGCCCGCGCGTTGTCTTCATTTCCGCCGAGAGCGAATACGGCGCCGCCGAGACACTGCCCGAATTCGCCAACGAACTCAAAACCAAATACGGCCTGTATTGCGAGATACTCCAGGGCAGCATCGAAGCAAAAGGTCCCGACCGCCACGAATTAGCAGGTCTGGAGGCTCTGGCTAATGCAGATTTGGCCGTAGTCTTTGCACGGCGAAGGTCGCTTCACCCGGAACAGATGCAGTACCTCCGCAACTATCTGGACGCGGGCAAGCCGCTCATAGGTCTTCGGACTGCCTGTCACGCTTTCGACACCCGCGGCAGCGCTCCGGCCGGTTACGCCGAATGGCCCAAGTTCGACCCCGAGGTCTTAGGCGGCAACTATCAAAACCATTACGGCGCCGGGCCAAAGTGCACTGTCACCGCCGCAGCAGATACACAGAGCCATCCAATCCTCGCCGGTGTGAAACTGCCGTTCACCAGCGACGGCTCACTGTACAAAGTCAGCCCGTTGGCTGAGTCAACGAAGCGCCTCTTGATCGGCACCATTCCCGACAAAGCCCCTGAGCCGGTCGCATGGACCAACAGCTACGGCAAATCTCGAATTTTCTTTACCTCGCTGGGCCACCCGGACGATTTCAAGAACGAAAACTTCCACAAATTGCTAATCAATGCCGTATTCTGGGCAATCGACAAACCCGTGCCGAAGCAGAAATGACGCGAGAGCTATTGACGTTCGCAAAACAGTACAAGAAAATTGGCTTTTATCGGTCGTTTCTGATTTTGAGCGACCGAGCATATAAGGTGGCCGTGCGGAGGAGATGGTAACGGCCGAGTGCGTATGGAATATCATTTTAGGCGCCAAGGCTGCCCTTAAGCAGCCTCGGGAACATGGAAGGTCCTACGGCGGCGATTTGTGCGGATTTTGCAGAAAATTTGCCTCACCATTTGTCAACCATTAGGCTACGATGAACGTCTGTACAGGTAGTTGGAGTCAAAGGCCTCGATGGAAAAAACTGACGAAATGTTAATCGACGCTCATTGTCAGGGCGACCCGGCGGCGTTCGCCGAGCTTGTACGCCGATACGGCGACAGGCTCCTTGGATACCTGGTGCGAATGAGCGGCAGCCGAGACCAGACTGAGGACCTATTTCAGGAGACTTTCAAACGCGTGTATCAAAAAGCCCATACATTTCGCGGCCCACGATTCAAGAGCTGGCTGTTCAAGATTGCGACGCGAGTGGCCATTGACGCCATGCGAAAACGCAAACGGATGCCGGCCGTATCGCTGAACCAGCAGCTCGATTGTGATGGAGACGGCGAACAATTGGGGGCCGTCGCTTTGGCGGATAATTCGTGCAATCCTGCCGAGCAGGCGATGAAAGCCGAGCAGACCGAACAGGTAAAGCAGGCTATCGAGCTGCTGCCGCCGAAGCAGCGTGCTACGCTTGTCTTAGCGTACTATCAGCAGCTTAGCTACAGTGAAGTAGCAGCGGTTCTGGGCTGCTCGGTGGGGACGGTCAAGACGCAAATGTACAGGGCGCTGAGGGCACTGGCGCAAAGATTACCTGATATGTCGGGAGTGGCGAAATGAATCGTCATCTTACAGAACGAGAGCTTATCGAATACCGGTTCAAACTGGCCGCAGAGGACCAGGCGGGTGCAATCGCCGCACATCTGGACGGTTGCGCCGAGTGCCGGGAACGTCTGGAGCGGCTGAACGCGAAGTTCGCCGCACTGGATTTACTGCGTGAAGACGTACGCGCATCCGAAGAGTTGATTTCGCAGGCCATCGAACAGGCCAAACGGCCGGCGCAGGGAAGAATTGTCCCGTTCTATAAATCGCACTGGTTTGGAGCGGTTGCAGCAGTGCTTGTGGTCGGATTCGTGATAGTGATTGGAAGTCTGACAGGCGAGAAAACGAAGCAGCAGGAATTCGCGACAGCACCGGCGCCGCGTCCGAAGGAGGAGGAAAGCCTACAGGTGCTGATGGTGGCAAAGGAACCTGATGCGACGCGAGCAGCGGCGCCGACTGCGCAATTAGCCCAGAAAAGCAGCGCCACCACAACATCTGCCGTGGATATGGAGAAGGAAAGGCAGCCTGCGAGGGGACTTGCGGATAGCGCCACAACTGTGGGCGCGGCAAACGCCGTGGCATTAGATTCCATATCGGAACAGCCGCCTTTCGCGCCGGCCAGCGCGATTGAGTTGGTGGTGCTGCCCCGGCGGGAGAAGGTACAACTGACAATCTATAACTCCGCGGACCTGACCTTAGTGCGGGAACGCCGGAATCTGACGCTCAAGAAAGGCTGGAACTGGCTGCAGTTCATGTGGGCCAATACGCTGATCGATCCGACTTCGCTGGCCCTGGAGCCGCTGGAGCAGGGCGACAAAATCAATATCCAACAGTTAGTATTTCCAGCGAGGCTGCGGGAACTTGGCCGCTGGCTCATTCGCTCGGAGATCAGCGGCCAGGTACCGTTCGAGATCACGTACTTCACGAGCGGTCTGTCCTGGCGGGCGTTCTATGTGGGCACGCTCTCACAGGATGAAAAGACGATGCGTCTGGACGGCTACGTCCGGGTCGGCAACAACTCCGGCGAAGATTATGAAAACGCACAGACGCGGCTGATTGTCGGCAAGGTCCATATCCTCGACCAAATCGCCGAATTGGCAAGAAGACCTTATCCCTACGATAGGCCGGGAATGATTGAACACGATAAATACGAGAGCGAGTCTCTTACACAAGCTAAAGATGTATCTAACATGCTTTTTGGTGTTATGGACAGTGACGCGCCCTCCTCGCGGCGCAAGGAGATCACGAAAGAAGGCCTGAGCGAGTATTTTCTTTACACGATTGAAGGTACCGAAACGATAGCCAACCAGTGGGGCAAGAGGCTGCTGTCGTTCGAGGCTGAAGATATTGAAGTGGAGAGCTTGTACAAATACGATGAAGAGCAGTGGGGCAATCAGGCGATAAGGTTCGTGAAGTTCACAAACGACGAAGAGCACAACCTGGGCCAAACTCCGATTCCCGATGGAAGCGTGAAGATGTACGGCCGCGCCGATGAGCAGGGCCTTCTATCGTTCGTCGGCGGTACGAACATCAAGTATATCCCCGTGAACGAAGAGGTTGAGCTGAACCTGGGACCGGCAAGATTGGTGAAAGTCGAACCTAAGCTGATGGATTTCAAAACGGAAAATTACCTCTTCGACAACACGGGCAACGTCGCCGGCTGGGACGAGATACGGACATGGAAGATTGAGATTACGAACACGCGAACGCTTCCGATACAGGTCGAAATCACCCGCGGCTTCGCAACTGCGTACTGGACATTGCAAGCCGACGTCCCTTACGACAAGCACGATGCGACGCACGTTCGCTTTAACATAAACCTTGAGCCGCGAAGTAAGCGGACATTCGATTATACGGTACGGACTTATCATGGTCGTAGAGAAGAAACGCTAAGACAATAAGAGAAATACATTTCAAAGGAGATCGAATTATGAACGGCAAGAGAATCAAGCTAATCGCAGTAATGTTACTGCTGCTGGGCTGCACGGCCTCGCAGGCGAGAATCAAGCTGGTGGCACTTCCCGAGCGGGCGGCAACGGTGATTCGCCTGGACAATCCGCAGGCGACCCTTATCGAGGAAGAGCGGGTGCTCACGCTGCAGAAAGGGCTCAACAAAGTTGACTTCTCATGGAAGGGCGTCTTCATCGACGCCGACTCGATCCGGCTGCAGGCCATCGACCACCCGAAGCAGGTGACGTTGCTGAGCGTGAGTTATCCGCCTAATGAAGCCGCCCTGGTCTGGGACATCAGCAGCGATAGCGACTACGCCGAGACGGTGCGAATCAGCTATCTTCTCAGCAATATCGACAGGCTGATTACGTACAAGGCAATCGCCGACAAGGCCGAGACTTACATTGACCTGAAAAGTTACCTGGTGCTGCGGAACTTCTCCGGCGAAGATTTCGATAAGGCGCGCGTGCTGCTCGATTACGGCGAGGCCTTCGAGCAGGGCATCGACCACGAAGAAACCAAGCAGATGCTGTTTCTCAAGTCCCCCAAGGTGCCGATCACAAAAGTCTGGAAGTTCGAC
>JBDREF010000290.1:0-5448 GCA_043820045.1 Planctomycetota bacterium
CGTAAGTCCCATGTTGAAATGCCACGAACCATTGGCCGGATTTATCTCAATCGCAGTCTCCAGCTCAAAGAGAGCCTGCGACATGTCCCCGTCTTCGTAAAGCTCGAATGCCTTGCGGGCCTTCCGCTCGGCGTTATCATAAGAGCCGAATTCCATCTCTTCAAAAATCATACACGCACCTTACTTCGTTTGTTTCTCAACCGTCAGAGAATAACCAACGCCCTTATCGCCCACAAAACGCCGTTGCCTTAGCAGTTTCCCGGAACTTTCAAGGCTTTTTGCGGGCCGCAAAATTTTGCTGGAAATCGGGCCTATAAGCTCTTACAATTGCGAAGGTTAGCTTGTGGCGATGAACCGTGGACGCCTCAGTCGGTCCGGCGTTTATCTGTTTTTCTGGAAAGTCGCAACCAATAGTCTTATAATGTGTTACAAAAAAAGAGCGGGTAGTGAGCAAAAAGACCAGTGCTATGCGTGATAGTTATTCCGGAGAAGTCAGACCATGATCAATGAAATAAAAGGCCAGATAACGGCCGGCAAGGGCAGTTACGCTATCGTAGTGAGCAGGTTCAATGAATTCATAACGTCAAAGCTGCTCGCCGGCGCGATAGATTGCCTCCAGCGTCATGGTGCCGCGGATGAGCAGATATCCGTCGTCTGGGTACCGGGCGCCTGTGAAATTACTCAGGCCTGCAAAAGGCTCGCCGGCAGCGGCAAATACGTTGCGGTTCTGTGCCTTGGCGCGGTAATCCGAGGCCAGACGGCCCATTATGACTATGTTTGTCAGCAGGTAGTCCGTGGCATCGGGCAAATCAACTATGATTCGGCGACCCCGGCCGTATTTGGCGTTCTGACCTGTGAGACGCTCGAACAAGCCGTGGAAAGAGCCGGCACGAAAATGGGCAACGCCGGCGCCGACGCTGCATTGACAGCTATGGAAATGGCCGATGTGATGGAACAGATAAGCAGCTCGTAGCCGTGGGGTCCCGCTTTGCCGGCTGCGCACTGCGAACTAATAACATGGACAAAAGAACAAGGGCCAGAGAACTGACGATGCAGGCGTTGTATCAGCTTGATGTGCAGGGCCCGGATGTGTTCGAGTTTCTGAGCTGGTTCTTCATTGAACAGGATGTGGACGTCAGCACGTGCGAACTTGCCTTGAATTGGACAAGAGGGACGTGGGAGAATCTTGAACAGTGCGACGGGCTGATAACCACCTCGACGATAAAGTGGCAGTTTGCAAGGCTCTCGCCTGTTGACAGAAGTATTCTCAGGTTGTCCGTCTATCAGTTAAAGTTCTGTTCCGACATACCGCCCAAGGTCGTGATAAACGAGGCCATCGAGCTGGCCAAGAAATTCAGTACCGACAAGTCCCCGGCATTCGTTAATGGCGTTCTCGATGCCGTGCTGAAAAAACTCAAGAACTGAAGAAATGAAGGCTGGAAATGAAAACGGCAGAATTTGGGTGTTTGAAAATTTGAGTTTCCGTGTTATTTTCGGGTTTTGATATTAGGATTTTTTTTCTCGGTTGCCATGAGAACGATCGCAGTGCTAAACCAGAAGGGAGGCGTGGGCAAGACCACAACGGCGGTCAATATCGCCGCCGCTCTCGCTGCGGCCGGTTCCAAGGTGGTCGCTATTGACCTTGATCCGCAGGCGCATCTTACGATACACCTCGGACTCGAGCCGCAGACGATTGAAGCCGGCTCGTACAAAGTCCTTACCCAGTCGGCAAGATTCGAAGAGGAAATTCTGCTCGTGCGTCCTAATCTCTGGCTGCTGCCCGCAAATATAGACCTGGTCGGCGCCGAAAGCGAGCTGGTAAGCGTGGTCGGCAGGGAAATCGTCCTGCGGGAGGCTATTCAATCGAGTGGAGACAAGTTTGATTATTGTTTCATCGACTGTGCTCCTTCTCTCGGGCTGTTGACTCTCAACGCTCTTGCCGCCTCGCAGGAGGTTTTGATTCCCATGCAACCGCATTTTCTCGCCCTGCAGGGATTCGGGCAACTTCTCCAAACCGTCGAGCTTGTCAACAAGAGGATAAATCCGAATCTGAAAGTCAAAGGGATTCTGCTCTGCATGTTCGATAGCAGGGCCTCGCTTCCCAATGAGGTCAAGGCCGACATCGAGCAGTTCCTCATCAACGCGCGCGGGACCAACAGCGCCTGGGCGGAGGCCACGATTTTGCCGACCTTCATCCGCAGAAATATCAAACTCGCCGAGGCGCCCAGTTACGGCAAAACAATTTTTGAATACGAGCAAAACTGCCACGGCGCCGAAGATTACGCGAAAGTGGCCGAATTCGTACACGCACAATTCCAACCGTCGGCCCAGACCGAAGTGACGTCAGCCGTTGTCCCTGATGAGATTGAAGAGGAGTCTGATTCTCCCGAGCCTCCCCTGCCGCAGACGCAGCCTTCCGACGCGGGTGAAAATCAGGATGAACCGTCAGCCGTACATGATGTGCTATCACAGTCTGATCAACAGGAACCGACTGAGCCGAGCGCACAACCTTTCGCAGCAGATGATCGCCAATCCCAGCCGCCTTTCGAGATCAGATCAATCCCACAACATGATTCACAAACACCGACGGATTTCACGCAGACCACAAGCGAGCCGGACCACGCTGCTGAAACGGAACATACCGGATTTTGATCCTGCTGCTTGCAGCGCTACGCAAGGTGGAACTCGAACCAGACGAAACCGCAATTACCCGAGCCGACTCTAATTCTTTTGACCCGTGTTGGTTTTGTTCTCGAGCAGGCCCCTGCCTTCCATCCATTCGGCGCAGCGAACCATCCAGCTCGCGACGGCGCCCTTTCCGGCTCCTGGTCCGAATCCGTGGCCGCCCTTTTCGTAGATGTGCAACTCAGCCGGGACGTTGGCCTTTCGCAGTGCAAGATAGAAAGCAATGCTGTTCTCAGGCGGCACGCCCTTATCGTCGTTCGCGTGGACCAGGAACGTGGGCGGCGTTTCGGGTGTAACCTGCTTTTCGTTGGAGAAAAGCTCCACAAGCTCTGCATCCGCATCCTTGCCTAACAGGTTGTTTCGGGAGCCCGTGTGCGTGTACGATTCGGTAAATGAAATGACCGGATACATGAGTATCATAAAATCGGGCCGGCAACTGGCCTGGTCTATTTCGTCCTTCGCCTCGCTGTAGCGATTCTGAAAGTGTGTGCCCGCGCTGGAGGCCAGATGTCCGCCTGCGGAAAACCCAATGATCCCGATGCGACCCGGATCTATGCCCCACTCTTGGGCCCGGCTGCGAACCATCCTGACCGCGCGCTGGGTGTCCTGCAGAGGCGCAGGATGGCCGTAACCGGCGCCGCTTCTGCTGTGGCGATACTTTAGAATAAAGCCGGCGACGCCCAGCGAGTTGAGCCACTGTGCGATCTGATGTCCCTCATGGTCCATCGCCAGGTGGCCGTATCCGCCGCCGGGGCAGATTACCACGGCCGCTCCTGTAGATATTTCCTTCGCAGGCAGATATATGGTCAGCGTCGGTTTGTCGCCGTCGTCATTGCCTTTGGCGCCGGGGGCGCCGTCCGGCCACAGCAGTTCGACCTTATGCGAGTCCGCTGCTTGTGTCATAGGGACCGCCGCTGCCAACGTCATAGCCGTGACAGCACAAACAAGAGCCGTTCTAAGATTTTTATTCATCTCTTTGCCTCCTGAAATCCGAGTGCATTTTCTGTTTTGAGTATGATTCCCGATTTAAAAAACTCTTGCATTTTTTCGAAACGCATTTAGTTTAACCTGTGTCCTTTCGATTAGGTACGAAAAAATCTATCAACTATTTTTAGGAGGCCGTCATGTACTGCTCAGCCAAACCAAAATGTCTCAGTGTCATTACCATGCTGTCGCTCCTTATCCTTACGGTGCATCTTCCTGCTGCGAAAGCGAAAAAATCAGGCGAACCGAAACTTACTGCGCCTGAAGGTGTACGGTTGCTGAAGAACAAGAGTTTCGACGACAGCGAGAAGGCGCGGAAGGAAATTCTCGAATTGTACAAGGATTTGCGACTGACTGACGTGCTGGACGGCATGGATCTGATCGGCCTGCAGGACATAGGTTTGATGAAAAATGATATCCGGCCCCTGTGGCGGGACGTGGATAAATTCTCTCATAGAATCGTAGGATTTGCCATCACTGTTCGCCATGTACCAACTGATGTCAGAGTCGGGCGGAACTCGTTTCCAGACCTTGAAGGATTCAATAAGTTCAAGTCCCAGCAATATGGAAGAGCCCCTGATGCCTGGCTCAGCACAGCAAGGCCGGGGGACGTGGCGGTTATCGATGCCGGCGGAATTGACGAATGCGGCTTTATCGGCTCCAACAACAGTCTCGGCTGGGCGGAGAAAGGCGTGGTGGGTGTGGTGACCAACGGCGGCGCCCGCGACACCGATGAAATCGTTAAAGTTAAGAGGATATCGGTTTACTGTAAGAACGGCTACAGCACTCGCGGAGTCCGGCCGGGAAGACTTATCGCCGAATCGTACAACTTTCCCGTCAGTTGCGGCGGCGTCCTCGTTTACCCCGGCGATTTGATCGTGGCCGACGGCGACGGCGTGCTCGTTGTGCCGAGAGAGCATGCACTGACGGTCGGAAAACTCGCTCGAGAAATCAATGTCGGTGATGAAAAAAGCCGGGCGGAAAGATTCAAACGTCTTGGCATGAGACTCGACGAAACGGTTATTGTGGAATAGCTCGGCTGTGCTTTCAGATCAGTCGTTCCGGGTTTTGCAGTTTCTCTTGAATGAAGTTAAGAAACCGGGCCGCATAGATCTCGTTCACAACTCGCCGGTCAACCGCAAGAGACAGGCAAACCTTCTTTCGCCCGACGAATTCACCGTTTGAGCCGACAACTATGGGCTCAACATTGCCGACGGCCAGTATCGTGCTGGTTGGCGGCGGTACGATTCCCAGGAAAGAATCAATGCCGTACGCGCCGAGATTGCTCAACGCGATGGTCTCGCCCTCTATCTCTACGAGCGTCAATTGATTATCGCGGGCCTTGTCGGTCAGCAGCTTCTCCTCGCGGGCGATCTCCGGCAGCGTCTTACCACAGGCGTTCTTCACCACCGGCACCACAAGTCCCTGCGGAGCATTTACCGCAAAGCCGACGTTGATTGCATCGGCGAGCCTTATACAGTCGCTGTCAAGTGTGCCGGTTACGAGCGGATATGCCTGCGATGCCAGGGCCAGCACGCGAATATAGAAAGCGTTGGTGGTTATTCTGACACCCAATGATTTTCTAAGTTTGGGCCGAATAGCCAATAGCTGCGTCACGTCGGCCATTGACTCGATATAGAAACAGGGCTTGCTGAGCTTGGATTTCAGCATTCGTTGGCCGATAAGCTTCTGAATCCTCGTCAGCGGGAGATGATGCATCTTCGTATCTCATGCCCGTAGGCACGGGTACCTTAATAGTTCTCTATGATTATCTACTGT
>JBDREF010000291.1:0-21118 GCA_043820045.1 Planctomycetota bacterium
CGCAGGAAAAAGTCGAGCGTTTGCTCCACAGACTGCTCCAGATTTATAGTGGGTGTCCAGCCAAGCAATTTCTTCGCATTCCGGATACTTGGCTTTCTGTATTGTACATCCTGGTAGCCGCTGCCGTAGTACGAGCTGCTCTCGATCACCCGGAAACCTGCAAAAGGAGGAAACTTGGGCCGAAGAGGATGCTGCTCGAACCTGGTCAACAGCATCTCGGCCAGTCCCCTGATGCTGACCTCGTTGTCGGGATCGCCAATGTTTATTATCCTGCCGTCACAGATACCGTTCTTGTTCTCAATTATTCTATACAGGCACTCCACTCCATCAGAGACGTCGGTGAAGCAGCGTTTCTGCTTGCCGCCGTCGATCAGCAGAATGGGCGTGCCTTCCACGAGATTGAGGATGAGCTGTGTGATGGCGCGGGAGCTGCCGACTCGGGCAGACGTCAGGCTGTCAAGCTTGGGCCCGATCCAGTTGAACGGCCGAAAGAGGGTGAATTGGAGTCCTTCTTTCTGTCCGTAGGCCCAGATGACCCTGTCCAGCAATTGCTTGCAACACGAATATATCCATCTCTGCATCCGGATAGGCCCTAAGACCAGCTTGGAATTATCTTCGTCAAATTCCTTCTCCTCGCACATTCCGTACACCTCGGAAGTTGACGGAAAAATGATTCGCTTCTTATATTTGACACAATAGCGGACCACCCTCAGATTCTCTTCGAAATCCAGCTCAAAGACGCCTATCGGATTGCGTGTATATTCGATCGGCGTTGCAATGGCCACCAGAGGAAGTACTACATCGCATTTTCTGACGTGGTATTCCGTCCACTCGCGATGGATCGAGATATCGCCTTCTTCGAAATGAAATCCCGGCCTGTCGATCAGGTGTGCAATGTAATTCGACCGAAGGTCCATCCCGTGGACCTCATATTTTCCGCTCTGCAACAGACGCCCACTTAACGCGCTGCCTATGAAACCGTTGACTCCGAGAATCAGGACGTGCTTTTTCCTCGTAGTCTCGATACGACTATCCGAACTCGGGCCGAATCTCATGCCTTCAGCCAGATTGAGTTCACGAGCCAGTTGGGAGCCGTTCACGTAAACCCCCTTCTCCGCCTGTCCGAAATCCACGCGCACCGCAGCACTGCCGCAGGCGATCACAAGAGGATCTGTGGAAACGACGGTGCCGCCGTCCAATTCCTCTCCTTGATAGGGCACTTCGGAGACCATCCAGAATATGCACTTCTGGTTCGCAATGTGGCTGAAAGCTCCGGGGTATGGTCGAGTCACGGCACGAACGAGATTCCTTACCTGCCCTGCAGGGACGCTCCAGTCAATCTGGCCATCCTCAGGACGGCGACCGCCGTAGTATGTCGCCTGGGAATGGTCCTGGAGTTGGCGGGCCGCTGAGCCGGCCTTTATCTGCGGAAGGACCTCATCGAGCAGGATGGAAGCTGCCTGGGCTGCCTTCTCGTGCAGAGACTTGGCCGTATCGCTGTCTGCGATTGCGAACTTTCTCTGACCGACGATATCGCCATCATCCGGTTTGGGAGTCATGTAGTGCAGTGTTACACCGGTCTGCCTCTCTCCGTTGACAAGGACCCAGTTAATCGGACACCGACCCCGATATTTTGGCAGAAGCGAGCCGTGCAGATTCAGGCATCCGGCGGCTGGAATATCCAAAATCGGCTGCTTGATTATGTTTCTATAGTAGAAGGAGAAAATGATGTCCGGCGCAAGTTCCTTTATCTTCTTCACCCACAAGGGATGGTTGATATCATCGGGAGCGAAGACTGGAATACCGTGCGATGCGGCAAGTTCCGCCACGGAATCGAACCAGAGATTTTCCCGCGTGTCATCCTTGTGCGTAAAAACCGCGGCGATTTCGAATCCGTTCCGCAGCAGCGCCTCGATTCCGGCACAGCCGATATTGTGATAAGCTAAAACAATTGATTTCATATTACAAACTCCGATTTCATTTGAGTACGTATTGCTTCTTCCCGCTCTTCGTTTCGCCCAACTACCTTGTGCACAAAGTAGCGTGGGCGTGCCCTGACGTCATGGTAGATTCGACCGATATACTCGCCGAGCAGGCCCATTCCAACGAATTGGGCTCCAACGAAGATAAAGAGGATGGCGAAGAGTGTGAAGATGCCCTCTGCCGCCCAGTCCGATCCATAGATTATTCTCATAATAAGCAAAAAAATGCCGAATCCCACACCCGCCATCGATATCACGGCGCCCAGTACACTGAGAACCCTAAGCGGGAACGTCGTCGTACTGGTCAGCAGGTCAAACTGAAGGTTAATCAACCCCCACAAGCCGTATTTGGAGTCACCGCCGTTGCGGGCGGCATGGCTCACCTCCACCTCCGTCGTCGTGCGTGCGAAGCTGTTGGCCAGGATTGGGATGAACGTGCTTCGTTCATGGCACTGAAGCATTGCATCCACGACGGATCGCCGATAAGCCCGCAGCATGCAGCCGTAATCGTGCATAATCACACCCGTTGCCTTTTGGGCAACCTTGTTGACTACGAGGGAAGCTGCCCTGCGGAGGAAGTTGTCGCATCTTGGAACACGGACGCTGCCCACGGCGTCGAATCCCGCTTCGACAGCATCGACGAGTTTCGGGATTTCCTCGGGCGGATTCTGCAAGTCGGCGTCGAGCGTGACGATAATACCGCCCCGGGCCTCCGCTAAGCCTGCCATGACCGCGGCGTGCTGTCCGTAGTTTCTGTTCAAGAGCACCCCAACGACGCTGCCGCCGCCTTGCTCGGCCGCCTCTGTGATTATCTCAGCAGAGCAGTCCCTGCTGCCGTCGTCCACAAGTATCAGTTCGAACGGCCTTCTCATCCCGCTGCAGGATTTCATACATCGCCCGATTAGCTCCTGGAGGTTCTTACGTTCGTTAAACACGGGTACTACAATTGATACCAAATCTACCTCATACATTTGCTCAAAATCTCCTTGCTTGTGTTCACGACATCATCCACGTCGTCGAACGTCATTTCAGGAAAAAGGGGAAGGGAACATATCCGGTCTGAGTTCCACTCGGTGTTCGGCAGCATGCCGCGGCGCATACCCATTGATTCCTGGTAATATTTCTGAAGATGTACGGCCCGAAAGTGAAGTCCCGTTCCAATGTTCCTCTGTTTCAATTCGCGCATGAAATCATCCCGGCTTAGTCCCGCCTTGTCCGTATCCAGGCGCACGATAAAAAGATGCCAGGCGTGCTTCATCGAGTATGGCGGGTCGCAAAGCGGCAGAATCTCATCTACCTGCTCGAAACGCTCGCGGTATCTTGCGGCCAGTTCGGCCCGGCGATGGTTGAAGCCGTCCACGCGTGCCAGTTGACCTGTCCCCAGGACGGCCGATATATCCGTCATGTTATATTTGTAACCCGGCTCCAGCACTTCGGCCTGCGCGGACCTGCCCTGCGTGTGGCGATCGTAGGCATCTACGCCGAGGCCGTGAAACTTCAGCCGCCGAATACGGTCCAACAGTTCCGGGTCGTCCGAACAGAACATGCCGCCTTCGCCGGTGGTGATGTTCTTTATGGGATGAAAAGAGAATATCGACGTCCCCTTGCAGCCGACCCGTTCACCCTTGTACTCCGTGCCGAGGGCATGGGCTGCGTCCTCAACAAGCGAGATGTTTCTGCTTATGGCCAGCTCGCCAATAGGCTCGATATCCACCGGCGCCCCGGCAAAATGCACGGGAACGAGGAGCCGTGTTTTGTCGGTCAGGCATGCTTCTATGGACTCGGGCGAAGCCATCAGGGTATCGCGGTCCACATCGACGAAGACGGGACTGGCGCCGGCCAAGACTGTCAAATTCACGGTAGAAACCCACGTCATCGATGGCGTTATGACTTCGTCTCCGGGCCCGATGCCCAGCGCTTCGAGCAAAACGTGCATCCCGGCGGTCGCCGAGGATAACGCCACCGCTCCCGAACATCCGGTATAGTCACAGAATGCCTGTTCGAACTGGGCCGTCTTCGGACCTGTGGTAAGCCAGCCGGAGCGAAGAACCGCTGAAACAGCAGCGATTTCGTCTTCACTTATGGACGGACGGGAGAATGGAAGGAACTCAGTTCGCACAGTTGGCCTCCTCAATTTCCACATCAACCTTGGTGACGTCCCGGTTGATTAGCCACGCCTGCAATTTCTTCTGTTGTGTGCCGGGGGATTCCCATGCGTAGATGGTTTCTGCGCACGTCGCTTCCGAGGGCAGCATCGATGCAACTGCTCCGCTAACATATCTGTCCTGAGAGATTATCACGCCGGGCCGGTCGCTTTCGAGAAATTCCCGCAAGGCACTCTCATCAGTCAGCAACGTTATGGGCGGGTCCAATTCCATATAGAAGAGCGTCTTGTCTTCGCATTTGTGCCAAAACGCTATCCGTTCGTGCGGCAATGATGCAACCGCCGCCTTCATCCCCAGGGCGAAAGGCCGTTCGGTACGGCGGGAGTCCAAAATATTGTACTGCCAAACGAAGAAGCCGCCCTGCAGGACACCCGTCATCAGGATCAACGCCCAGATAGTCTTTAACTGAGGGTTCGGCAGCACTGCCCCGGACATCTTGTACACAGCCGCTCCCACGAGCAAAGCCGCCAATCCCGTTACAAGAAACGACAAGCCGAGGCTGCTCGGCAATTCCCAGCCAACCCTGCTTATCAGTACCCATACCACAACAGGCCCTAAAACCGCTTCCAGAACGGCCGTGACAACCAGGACTACTTTCTGGATGTGCAAGCCCCTTTCCCGATGCTTTCCAACAACCTCCTCGCGGACTTCCGCCAGGAACACCGCCATCAGAAGCATGCAGAAAGGTAAGATGGGCAGAATGTAGTAGATACGCCGGGAACCGGACAGAGTGAAAAAGGCAAAGATCATCAAGGTTGCCTGTACGAGCCAGCGAGTATTGGAATCAAGCTTCTTCCACCCGGTCGCCAATGTTATCAGCGTGCCGATGAGAATCGGTACCCACGGCAGTGCCAGCAAAGGCACGCCGCCGAGGTAAAGGTAGATTGGCCCTTTGTGATCGAAAGGCTGGACATAGCGCTGAATATTCTCTTGAAATACCAGGTACAACCCGCTCTGTACGTAACCGCCCGGTTGAGTCAGGGTCGCATATATAAACGGCATAAGGTACACACAGACACCGATTCCCAGGGCCAGCCAGTGCGACGGCCACAACATCCATCGCCATCGCCGCTGCCTTAACAGATCCGGCAGCACAACTACCACCGGCACCACGAACGCCGTTAAACCTTTCATATGAGAGCCGGCGAACATAATCAGGTAGAAGACAAGGAAAGTTATGAAGCCCGGACGGTCCCGTCGAGCCCAGTACCAGGTCACCGCAAGCATGACCGCGGCGAGGTTCTCGGTCTCCGCGCTGGCCACATTGGAATACATCAGCAGGCCATAACTGGTCAGCAGAAGACCGGCGGCCAGGGTGCCCACCCGGCTGGACCACAAGCGTCTTCCCAGATACATGGTACACGCCAGTGTTACGAGAGCTGCCAGTACGCTGGGCAGGCGGATTATAAATTCATCCAATCGACCCGTCACGGCTGAACAAGCCGCAATGACCCAATACGTCAATAACGGCTTGTCAAAATAAGGCTCGCCGCCAATAGTTGGATGGAAGAAATCTCCGCTGGCGAACATTTCCCGGACAACCTCGGCCCAGCGTCCTTCCGAAGCCCACAAACCGCGGCCTCCGATCCCCGAAAGCAGAAAGACGCCGGCCGCGAACAGCAGAAGGCCCTCCAGCCAGTATTTCCTGATAAAAGTCATATTTTCTCTACTCTTCAAGCCCTTATCTGCGGCCGCACTCTTGGGCCGACCACCAACGGGACTGCTATTCCCGATCTGATGAGACCGAACAAAGACACACAGAACATGCCAAATACCAGGACATTCTCAACAATCGTCAAAGCAGGATGCTTCCTGAGGAAAGGAGCCAGCTTCGCGATGGCAAAATGCTTCACGGCGCTCGTTACCCCGGCGCTGTGCCGGGCAAAAACAGTTCTCTCAGAGACCGAGTCACGGTCAACTGTCAACACAACAGCGTGATTAA
Organism: Planctomycetota bacterium; assembly: GCA_043820045.1. Lineage (GTDB taxonomy): Bacteria > Planctomycetota > Phycisphaerae > Sedimentisphaerales > Anaerobacaceae > JBDREF01. The sequence goes on from JBDREF010000291.1 coordinate 6,090, forward strand.
GGCCGCCGAACGTCTCTTCCTCATCCAACGGTGCGCCGCCACCCCCGGTCACGAGATAGACTGTATCGTTGTGTCTCGTCCTGTCATAGCCGTGATAATGGGCGCTTATGACGTAGTCCACGTTATAACGGTCAACGACATCTGTGAAAGCCTCCATGTTCTCAAAGGAATTCGGTACGGGCCCGGTCGACCTGATCACGGGCATATGAGTAAATACAAATACTCTCTGGTTCTTTTCGCGACGCCCAGCCAATGCTGATTCCAGGAACTCAATGCTCTCTCCGGTGGCGAAAGGAGGAGGCAGAACGCACAGACCCACGAAGAGGCACCCGTTATATTCAAAAGAGAAATTACGCGGTCCGTACATTTTTTCAAAATCGGTCAGTGAGACGCCATCAAAATCATAATCCTTTTCTTTGCAGACGACATCGTGGTTGCCGGCGACCAGAAAAACGGGAAAGGGCAAGTTGTATTTGTGCGTACACTCGAACTTGAAGTAGTCGTGGTTGCCTCTGGTAAATGTCTCCACGAAATCCCCGAGTATTACCATGAAAGACAGCGGTTCGTTTCTCAATTTGTCAGAAAGTCGCTCAAAAGTCCTGGTTGCACGTGTGTCGCCGACCACGGCAAAAGAAAACTTCTCGTGCGGACCTTGTTCCTTCAGGGAATTCCTGATTCGCTCAAAGTTGCCGATATTCTCGGGCAGAGCTGCCTGCTCTCCAAGATGAACGACTGCAAGTGTATAGGCTTCAAAGCCAATCAGGGAAACTGTGACGGCAACAATCACCAGTGCCATTTTGTTTTTCAGCCATCCCGGGCGTTTCGACTCCATATTAGTCACGGCTACGTGCATTGCCAATGTTCGGTCATGTCCAATTGTGCTCTTCCTTAGACTATCCGGGCAGAAATCCCGTTCATTCGTGGTAAGTATACGTGGGGAACCTTAAAACAAGCTGAAGACTTTGATATGTCCTAATTAGCTCAAGATGAAGCAAGCGATGGACTTACGTTCGGATTAGTTACGCGCGCGGCAGTCGAACGCACACGAGTGTGCCGGAGTTGATATCCGAGGTTATTGACATTTTCCCGCCGTGGCGGTAAACGGTCTCCCTCGCGATGGCTAATCCTAAGCCGGCACCGCCGGTAGAACTGGAGCGAGACTCGTCCACCCGGTAAAAGCGGTCACACAGGCGGGATAGGGCCTCAGGAGGTATGTTTCCCCCTTCGTCGTGAACACAAACTGTTATGCAGTTATCAGGTTCGGATTTCAAGGTTATGCTGATAGTCCCGTCCGGCGGCCCGTACTTGGCCGCGTTGTCGATCACATTGCCGAACAAGCGGGCCAAATCATCCAAACTGCCGCGAACGGGCGTAGTTGACGACTCTTCGAGGACCACTTTTCCCCCCGTGAGCCTCGCCTTCTCGTCATAGGTTTGTGCCAGTTCGCCCAGCAGTTCATCCAGCCGAACCTCCACGACCCCGGCGTGCAGAGGTCCGTTTACTTCGTCCAGACGCGCCAAAATCAGTAGCTGCTCCATGAGAAGCTCCATGCGGGCGACGTCTTTCAGCGCATCGTCAATTGCCCGTTTATACTCGTCGGCTTGCCTCGGGCGCATCTGCGCCGCCTGAAGAGTGCTCTTGACCCCGGCCAGAGGCGTGCGGAGTTCGTGGGCGGCGTCGGACGAGAATTGCCTTTGCTGCCGCAAGACCCTGTCGAGACGACCGAGCATATCCCTCAGCGCCCCTACGAAGGGATTCAGTTCCTTCGGCACCTTCAGATCATCGAATAGAGCTTTTCCGGCATCCGGACCGGATATGCGGCGTAGTCGTTCTGCGGTCGTATCGATAGGACGCAGGCCACATCGAACGGTCCACATAATTGCCGCAACCGAGCCCAAAATGAGGCTTCCTCCCAGAATGAGCAGCAACCTCAGGAATTCATACAGTTCGTGGAAGGTAAAGTGGCTGGCACCGGCCACCACGATATTCACGATCCCGTCATCAATCTCATGACGCATCCAAACGGCCCTGTACTCGTTTCCACGACGGCCGATGTTCACAAAAACGTAATTCTCTTCTGTCGTACCTCTCAGCTCCGGGAGTTCCCGCAGCCACCGGCCATATTCGCTGTCCGGCGCGTCACTCACATACAAATCGGCAGAGGATCCGTCCATCCAAATCCTGTACAAAGTTGATGGATCTCGGCCAGACCTTCCCGTGACTGCGCGGATTTCCTCCATCAAAGTTTCTTTGTCTTCATGGTCATTAAAGTTCGCCAGGATGCCGTTGGCCATCGCCAGAAGTGTTCGGTCGGTCTGCCGAAGATGAGATTCTTCGAACTCGACATACGCCACAATGGAGATAGTGGCTATAATGGCCACAAGTACGATTGAGACCAACAGGGACACACGCCATTTTAGAGAAAGGGGCGTCATGCAGATGGCTCTCCCAGTGAATAACCCTGATTTCTAAATGTTTGGATTAGTCCGCCCTCTGATCCCGATCCAAGTTTCTTTCGCAGAGAGCTGATGTACACCTCCACAACGTTCGAGAACTTGTTCGAACCGAAATCATAAAGATGATCCACGATATCAGCTTTGGAGACCATCTCTCCGGCCCGCATTGCCAAGTACTCCAGAAGGCGGTATTCCATGGCGGACAGCCTCACCGGCTTGCCGCCGACCGTTACCTGATGCCTGGCAGTGTTTATGTTCATATCTCCGATTTCCAGTACCGGAGCTGCTCGGCCGTACGAACGGCGCACCAGCGCCTTGCAGCGAGCCATTAATTCCCTCATATCGAAGGGTTTGATCATGTAGTCGTCGCTGCCGGTTTCAAGCCCTTGAATGACATCCTCGGCAGCGTCACGAGCCGTCAAGATAAGTACAGGAGTAGTCATGCCTCTTTTTCGAAGGTCCCTGAGAACATCGAGGCCGGAGATTTTGGGAAGTCCCAAGTCAAGGATGATCAGATCGTAAGGATTTGTCATAGCCATATGCCGGCCGTCTTCTCCATCGGTGCAAATATCAACCGCCCAGGAGCACTCCTCGTCCAGTACCCTGGTTATGTTGCGGGCGATTCTAATCTCATCCTCAACAATAAGTACACGCATGTCTATTCAGAGTTTTCGTTAGACCGATGCTTTTTGTTCGTTCCGACAATTAATTCCAGCCGGACAATTGTAACATATGCCGCGGCCGTGAAAAAGAGAGTTCTTTCAGGGACGGTCAACCTCCCTGGGCTGGTCTTCAGGTTATCTTAAGGAACAATCTGTTATCATAGTCGTTTTGGACGTTGATTCATCGGCCAGGCAAGATTGACTTCTATCCTTGCTCTTGAGAATGGGAAGAGTAAAAGACACCGAGAATATCCGCTCATTGGAGCGGTATGAGACACCCGTGGTTGCCCCGGTGCGGGATGACTCCGTTCCCCGCCGGCGAATGCAAAGGACGATGGACGGAGGAGCTTTTATCATCAACGCCTGCTGGAAACGAGATTCCAGAGGGCACGGCGGCCATGTTGCTTTCACCGGAACATTCTTCCGCTCCGTTAGGCGGTGGCCGTAATTGATGTCTGAAAAGGAACAGAAAACACCACGCATATTGTGACAAATTTGGTAATGTGGCGTATCGCAAGCTTCAGAAATGCTGTAAGGTCGTGAATATGGAAAGCATCGGATATCGGTATTGAGCCTGGCCCTGAATCATGAGTAAGCAATTCCAGTACGGCACGTTGAAAATGGCTATCCACAGGAAAATGATAGGACCTGTCTGCATCAAGATACTGATTCTTTGGGTCGCCGGCTGCGCGGTGCAGTCTCCCTACGATCGTTCCTATGTTTCTCAAGGCATCAAAGACCGTACTGATTATGAATTAGGTCAGGAAACAAAACCGGGCCAGTTCAATCTCCCTGAAGGGGTATCGCTTGACGACGGCCTTTCGCAGGACGAGGCGGTCGCAGTAGCCCTCTGGAATAATGCCCAATTTCAAGCCGACCTGAAAGTCTTGGGCTTTACTCACGCCGACTTGATTGAAGCAAATATGCTGCCCAATCCGGTATTTTCCCTGCTTTTCCCCGTCGGACCCAAGCTGCTCGAAGCCGACCTGAGCATGCCGGTAGAAGCCCTCTGGCAGCGCCCACGCCGCATCGCGGTCGCCGAGTTCGACGCCCAGGGTCTTTCCGAGAATCTCATAGAACATGGCCTGGGCCTCATCCGAGATGTCCGAACAACCTATGCCGATTTGTGGCTGGCTCAGGAGCAGGCCCATCTGGCCGAGGAGGATGCTCAACTCCGAATCCGGATGGCCGACCTTGCCCGGGGACGTCTGGAGGCAGGCGATATCAGCGAATTGGCGGCATCGGCAGCCTACGTGGATTCGCTCCAGGCAGCCGATGCCGCCAGGCGATTCTCAAACGAGGCCATTATCGCAAGACAGCAACTTGTCGCCTTGCTCGGGCTCATCTCGAATGATACAGGATTTGATATTATCTCGTCGGATATTACCGCACGATCAGCAATATCGGTTGATGAATTGCTGAAAACGGCTCTTGCCGCTCGGCCGGACCTGCGGGCGGCTGAACTTGCGATCGAGGCGGCCGGCAAGCGCTTGGGCTTGGAGCAATCCAAAATCTATAATCTTATTGCCGTTCTCGATGCTAAAGATGAGGGTGAGGATTCCCTTACGATCGGGCCGGCGCTTGCGGTTGAAATCCCGGTCTTCAATCAGAACAAAGGCGGAATCGCCCGGGCCAAAGCAGAGCTGGAACAGGCGACTCGACAATACGAAGCGGTCCGCCAGAATATAATTCTCCAGGTACGGCAGGCTTACACTCAGTACGTCTCGGCCCATGAGGAATTCGAGCTGTGGAACAACCGTATCGTTCCTTCCATGGAGAAAGCATTTGAACAAACCCAAAAATCCCTGACGGCCGGGGAAGTGTCCTATCTTTCCGTATTGGAGGCTAAGCAGAAGTCTGTTGAGGCGCGCATGCGCTGGACGGAATTGGCAGCCAATCTGCACCGAAGTGCAGCACAACTCAACTACCGTGTCGGGAAAAAGATGTTATAGGAGCGGTCTTCAAGAACGATAAACAGGACGCAGCATCGTTGTGAGGATTGATGTTATGAATAGACTTGGAACATTCTTGGGACTGATACTCTTGTTGGCGGCAGCTTGCGGGGTCTACTATCTTTTTCAGGGCAGGCAAAGCGAGATTTCAGAAGAGCAGGAGGACGAAATGGCCGTTGAGGTCAGTGTGCACGTGGGAGAGATTTCTCGCTCGGTCATGCACGGCTATGTTCTGGCTTATGGAAGAGTCGAGCCAGCTCCGGCCAGCGGCAACAGCCCCCCGGCCAAAGTTCGAATTACAGCTCCGGTCGATAGGATCATCAGCGAGGCTGTGTGCGTAGAAGGTCAGGAGGTGGGTCAAGGAGATGTCCTGTTCCGTTTCGATAGTCGCACAGTTGAAGTCACCGTGAAAGAGGCTCGGCAAGCCGTGGAATTCGCAGAGCGGAATCTTGTACGTCAGAAAGAGCTTATGCAGAGCCGGGGAACATCGGAGAAGCTGCTGCAACAGGCGGAGTATGAACTTGCACAAGCAAAAGATGAACTGGCACGGGCCGAAACTGAGCTGTCCCTGCTTCAGGTGACAGCGCCCATATCCGGGACGATTGTGCGAGTGCTGGCGCGACCCGGGGAAACTGTTGGCGTGACAAGCATACTGGCGGAATTGGTCGATCGTAAGCGACTGATAGTGGAATTTCGAGTCCCAAGCGATGAGATAACGGTGCTTAAACCGGGACAGAAGGTAACAATTGAAACCGGCAGCAGGATCGGTGGACCGAACAGTGAAATGGGTCGAGCGCAAGGCGTGCTGACGTTTATCGATTCGGTGGTTGACCCTGACAGTGATACTGTTCTGGCTCGGGCGTCAGTGCCGGCCGAGTCCGAGCTGAGGGTCGGCCAGTTCGTCAGGGTGCGCACTATTTATTTGGAAAATGGCAACTGCCTCGTCGTACCGGAAGAAAGCCTCGTCACAACCACCGAAGGTCAGACGGTTGTTGCCATTGTTGAAAACGGCACAGCCTTTCAGAGGGCGGTTCAGCCGGGGTTGCACGAAAACGGAATGGTAGAAATACAGGGAGAGGGGATTCGCGAGGGTATGCAGGTCGTGACGGTAGGTGCGTATGGCCTGCTCCCTGAAACTAAGGTCAGAATCATCACCGAATAAAAGCTCAAGAGAGAGGATTTGATGCCACATACGGGTCTGTCAGATACCCACGAGACTGCAAACGGGAATCATTTGGAGGCTCGGGGTTCGGCTTTGGGACAATTCGCCAGTCATCACGCTGCGTCCATTACTTTTGTAGTGTTATCGTTGTGCCTGGGCGGCATCTATTCCGCGACGAGGATTTCTTCATCGGTTTTTCCGCAGACCAACTTTCCCCGAGTTGTAATCCTGGTTGATAATGGCGTTATGCCCTCCAATGAGATGATGGCGACTATCACTCGTCCTATCGAGGAGGCAATGAAGGACATTCCGGGCGTGGTGACAATCCGTGACGCTACCGGACGCGGCTCGGCGGAAGTGAGTGTCTTTTTCAACTGGAACGTGGATATGATCCAGTCGGAGCTTTATGTGCTGAGCCGCCTGTCTCAGATTCGCAGCACCTTGCCGGCTACCGCAGTAACAAACGTTTTCCGGCTGACCTTTTCGGCGTTCCCGATTATTGGTGTAAGTCTGACCAGCGAAACTCGCGATATGACCCACCTCTGGGAGATAGGCCGTTATACGCTAAAGCCGCGCTTCCTGCGAATTCCCGGCGTCGGCAGGGTGGACCTTGTTGGTGGACGTACGCCGGAGTATCACGTGATAGTGGAGCCGCTGCGTTTGCAGGCCGCCGGGTTGAGTCTCTCGGATGTAACCGAGTCGTTGATAAGAAAGAACCTCATAGCTCCGGCAGGTATGCATGAGGAGAATCATACGCTTTACCTTATCGTGGTCGATGGACGGGTACACACACTCGAAGATATTGAGAATTTTACTGTTACCGTAGTCGATGGTCATGCGATTCATATTAAAGACTTCGCCCGAGTTGAGCGTGGGCCCGAGCCGGTCTTCAACATCGTGACGGCTGACGGTAAAGCGGCCGTATTGCTGAATATTCGCAGCCAGCCGGAAGGAGGCACACTCCGAATTGCCCGCCAATTGAAAACGGAACTGAAACAACTCAAAAAGGAATTACCGCCCGACCTGAAACTGGCGTTTTTTTACGACCAATCATTGATCGTGCAGGAATCGGTCAAGAGCGTGTGGGAGGCGATTGTTTTCGGTCTGTTTCTTTCGGTTATCGTGCTGTATCTCTTCCTCAAAGACTGGGGGACGACTTTCGTAGCAACACTGGTGATTCCCACTACGGTTCTGATTACGCTGGTTGCGATGAAAGCGATGGGACTAAGCTTTAATCTTATGACTCTGGGCGGTATCGCTGCTGCTATCGGGGTGATTATCGACGACGGCATTGTGGTTGTCGATGCGATATACTACGCCAAGATAGCGACCGGCGTACCTCGTTTGCAGGCAGTGCGAGAGGGCGTAGGGGAAATTTTCAGGCCGCTTCTGGGATCGACATTTACGCCCGTAGTTGTGTTCATTCCGCTGGCTTTTCTGGATGGCATCGTGGGCGTGTTTTTCAGGGCTTTGGCGTTGACTATGGCCGTATCGCTGCTCATCTCCCTGCTGTTGGCGCTTACCTTCACACCATCTATGGCTGCATGGTTTATGGGCGGGATACACCGTAGGGAGATAAAAACACAAAATGCGCAGGGCGGCGTTGTGTTGCGATTTTTTGTAGGGATTTATGAGCGTACCCTTCGAATCGCGCTGGCTCACCGCTGGATCACGGTGGCTCTGTGTATGCTCGTTCTGCCTGCGGGCATCGCAATCTACGGCCGTCTCGATAGTGAATTTCTGCCGCCTATGGATGAGGGCGGCTTTGTAATCGATTACGTGGCGAGGCCTGGAACGAGCTTAGCGGAAACTGACCGCCAGCTCAAGCAAGCCGAGGAAATACTGCTTACCATCCCGGAGCTTGAAAGCTACTCAAGGCGCACCGGCGCGCGACTGGCTCTGGCCATTGCCGAACCTCACACCGGAGACTTCCTGGTCAAACTCAAACCCGAGCGCAGGAGGAAGACCGATGATGTCATTTCCGAGCTTCGGCAGAGATTCAATGCGGCAGTGCCCGGTCTTCAATGGGAGTTTCCCGGCATCCTTTCCGACCTGATCGGGGATCTCATGTGGGCGCCCGAGCCCATCGAGGTGAAGCTGTTCTCGACTGATATGGAGTTTCTCAAGAAGAAGGCCCCCGAGATTGAAATGGAAATTAAAAAGGTCAAAGGGGTGGTTGATACTTTTGACGGTTTGATGGTTACGGGTCCGTCTCTCGACCTGCGGCTAAGGAGCAGGGATGCCGACCGGTTTGGATTGACTACGTACGATGTGGCTGCGGCTGTCGAGACCGCCATGCTTGGTCGGACAGGCTCGACTGTTCTGGAAGGTGATCGGCTTATCGACATACGTGTCGTGGTGGACCCGTGCGACGTTAACCGGATTGCGAGCTTGAAAAACCTGCCGCTGCGTTCCCCTGGCGGAACTCTGGTAAAGCTTTCGCAAGTGGTGGATATTGTCGAAGAGCCTGGCCAGCTTGAGCTTCGCAGAGAAGATTTGCGTCAGAATGTCGCTGTCACAGCCAGACTTGAAGGCCGCGACCTCGGCAGTGCGATGACGGAAATACGCCAACGGTTGAGTCAGGATAAATCCATACCTAAGGGGACTATCGAATTTGGCGGCCTCTACCAGCAGCAACAAGAATCCTTCCGCCATCTGCTGGTCATTCTTGCAATGGCTATCATTCTGGTCTTCACGGTACTGCTTATGGAATTTCGGTCTTTTGCCGGGCCCGTGTCAATTGTATTTGGTGCCACCCTGGCGATGTTCGGCGCGGTTATGGCTTTGTATATAAGCGGTACATCCCTGAATGTCGTTTCGCTCCTGGGCGCGATTATTGGAGTGGGCATTGTTGCCAAGAACGGCATCCTGATGCTTGACTTCGTGGGTAATCTGCAGAGTTCGGGTATAGACCTGGAAGATGCTCTGGTGCGGGCTGGCCGACGGCGTTTGCGGCCGGTATTGATGACTTCCGGGACAACGGCACTGGGGATGCTGCCGTTGGCCTATGGTATCGGTTCCGGCGCCGACATGCTCAGGCCCCTGGCCATCGCCGTCATCGGCGCGGTCTGTATATCGGTACTGCTCTCCCTTGTTGCAACCCCAACGCTGTACAGCATTCTCACTAAAATGCGTGGTTCCCGAAGCACAAGCTGAGGATTGTGAAACAGGTTGTAATCCGGACACACACGGGGAATATGCGAAAGGCAAATCCTGATATCTAAATTCTAAATCCTAAATCCGGAGACCGCCGCTTATCGATTTAACCGCAGAGCCCGCGGAGGCCGCAGAGATTTCTGAATTATTCTGTTTCTCGGCGTTCTCCGCGGGCTCTGCGGTAAATAGTTTTGAACGTTTGGAAATTTGAATTTCGATATTGTTTAGAATTTAGAGCTTAGTGCTTAGACTTTACAAGCGCGGAGCGGTCATTATATACTTTGGCGTTGAGGATAGGACCGCACCGGCCCCCAATGTCCTCAGGAAGTCTCCACGCGCAGGCAATGTATCCACTTAAACCTTCTTCGCTATTACCCCATTGAACTCGGGGGGCAATCAAGCATGTTCCACATTACCGATCGGCATCTTCCTGACGTGTCACGATCGGCACGTAGCCGGCTTCCAAGCCATCGGGTGGCGTCACGAGCAGGGCCGGATCAAGTGTCGCCAGGGTTCCGCTGCTGGGCGGTGCCATGTAGTCTCTATCAATGAGCCAGTTGGCGTGTATTTTTTCAACAAAAGACTGTAATTTCGCCTTCTTGTCCTTACTCCAATCATACTGCTGGAAAGACGGCTGATCGACAAAACGATACCAGGAATAGGTGACCATAGATCCGTCGGCGAGAGTGACCGTGAACGGCCCCCGCGCCGGGCCGGGATTCGTCCACGCGCCGCTGGTCGGTGAGGTATAGGGTTCACCGCGACCTGCCGGTTTGAACTGCCTGGTTAGAAGCTGTGTCTCCGCGGGCACGTCCGCGGCGGATACCGCCACGCATTTATCGCTGACGTGCTTGAAATATTGCGGGAAACAGCTCTTGGAGGTGTATCGCTGTTGTACCACTCCAGGCCCCGGCCAGACCGATATGAAAGCGGGCAATCGGTTTCTCAATCAGCGGCCAGACGGCGGAATAAAAACCCATGCCCGCACTGTAGTCGGTACGGGATTCAAAGGGCTGGCAGTCTGAAACTTGTTGGCCCTTTTCTCACTCTCCGGACTTTCGCTTTAACGTTGTGCTCCATCAAGCGCCTTTCCTGACATTGTCTTGTTATATTCTCGTCCAGTCTTCTCTTCGAAGCATTCTACCATTTTGTTGCGTGTCTCCCTTGCGGTCTCGACGTAGTGGTTGAGATTGTCGAGCGTGTACCGAAACCGGTGTTGGTCGATCTTGCCTTCCAGTTTTCTCCATATCTCGCACATTTCCTGCGCACCATGTACGGCTTCATCCAGATTCGCATAAATATCATGTATCACTGTGCGCCCGTTCGAGAGACGGTAGTCATAATCCACAAAATGGAAGTAAGGCAGGAACTCTTCGCCCTTGATGCGATCTCCGTAGATTGCCCGTAATCCGGGAGCGTATTGATCCAGGAGACGCTCCCGCAGATCATGGCTTGTGACACCGATGCCCTCGCGGCTGACCGTATGCGGCGTTTTGCCCTGGACCATGTTGTCTTCTGAGGTGTCGATCCAGATCCCGCGATACCCCCGATACATGCACAATTTGCGAGTCACGTCATCGGACAGGAGAAGAACGGCCTTGATGCCGTCGAGCACTTCCGGATCGTCGCCGAAGGTCAATCGAATCCATTCCGTGTAGATATGATCGGCCGAGATATCCGGGCTCCAGGCGAGGCGTCCCATGCCGTAATAATTGACCATGTTAAGCGGGCAGGAGGTCCAGGCAGGGGCCGGGCTGACCATCGAAACACCCAGAATGCAGGTTGTTTCAAATTTATTCAGGTGCCCCGGCCCATTTCGATAGTTATCCTGTTCCATCCACCACTTCCACTTCTCGATCCACGACACAGGCCAGGATTTGGCAATGACCAATTCACACCCGTACAGATTCTTCCTGACGGCACCGTCGAGTGGAGAAATAGGCGCGGCGAAATCCCAGTCCAGTGGGCTGCCCTTGGATATCAAGATCACATTGTCACGGTAGTTCCCGTCTTCCGGGGCGAAGATGTCGTAAGGTATGAGGTTGCGATTGGGTTTGGGGGTATAGCGGTAGTTGCCATACACGAATGTCCGCACCAGCGCATAGCCTCCGTATGGCTTCAAATTGTCGGCGATCCGGTTAACCATCCGGGGGCGTGGATCGCCGTTCTGTTTTTCGGAGCCAAGCTTGAGCAGGTAGCCTCCGAAATCAGGGGCTCTGGAATAGAGCGTCTCAGCCGTCTTCTTGTCCAGTGCAAGGATATAGCTCGGACTCCAGTAGAGCCGGATGCCGTAATCCCGGAATATCCCCGCGAGGATTTCGACCTCGTCAAGATGATCCATGAAGTTATTGCGGAACTCCCAGTTGATTTCGGTAGGACATACAGCGTTCCATCCAGCCGAGGCAAGCAGGCGCGCCCAGTCCCGGATTCTCTTTGTCCGGCCGGTCCGTAACTCTTCCCAACTGTATATCGAGTTGTTCCGGTTGCCCTCCCAGTTGTACGGGTTAATCTTTTTCCCGTGCCAATCGTCGTAAGGAAGACCCCGCCATGTGTCCCAGTGGTTGACCATCCGGATTGGATTTCGCGGATTTTCCGTCACATCAAGGTGGCTGAGGTCCTGCCCTAATTGTATACGGCGGATCAGGTCGAAAACGCCGAAAGTAACGCCTGCGGGGACGTTAGCTGCAACGACAAGCATCGTATCCTTGCCATCTTTCAGAGTTTTAATGACGTACCCATCGTGTTGGACTCGCTCCAGGTTCAGTTCCTGAAACTTCTCGCGAACCCAGGATGAAGTGGCGGGCGTGCCAAGGATGACTTTGGCACCGGGGCTTGGACTGGAGTCGATCGATGGCGATTGGCCAAAGATCTCCCTAAAGGCTTTGGCCAGCTCGTTTGCGCCGGTCTGAATAGTCGAGTCCGCACCTTCCGCCATGATTCGACGTAAGATGTCCTCCTCCTGGCGGCCCGGAGCAGGGGCATGTTGCAGCCAAGCCGAATAGAGAGAGCGATCCTGCTGCCTATAAGCATAAACCTCCATCTTGCTGTCGTTAGGAATCGTGTCAGATCGGCCGGCATAAATGGACTTGGTTGATTCGAAGATGCCTCGCACGTCGCTGTCTGTCAGAATGCAGTTGTAGATACGCAGATCATCTATGAATCCGGCAAAATCGTTGCCCGTAACGATTTCCTCCAGACCTTCGCGTTTCAGAGGTTCCACCGCCACGGTTGAGAGATCGACAACGCAGATCATCTCCCCGTCGCGCCACCCCACGATCCTTTTTGACTGGTCGTCATAGGCCACAGCGAAGTGATGCCATTCGCCTTCGCCGACCACTGCCCTCGGATGCGGATAAAACGCATCTTCCCGAAGCAGGAATTGCGGCCAGTCGTCCCCCAAAACATTGCCGCCCATATTGAACCTGTTGTCGCCCCTGAAACGCGGTTGCAGATGGCGGCGATAGACTCGCAGTTGTACCGCGTCGTTGCTATACTCCAGGATAGTGCCTGAGTCATCCCAGCCCACGTTCAGCCAGAGACAGATTGTGCCGCGCGAGATGGCGAGCGGCGAATCGGGCATCGCGGAAATTCGCATCGGTTCGGTATCAGGCACGATCTTAAGGCAGGCGCGGCCTTTGCCAAGAGAGTAGATGAACGCCCCGCCCAGGACCGCATGACTGCCACTTTCAGAGAGGTCCTTGCCAGTTCCATCATCAAAGTCCCAACGACCCACCAATCCGTCGAAAGTATCAGCATGTACCCCGGGCCCGCAAAGTGTCACTACACTGAACAAGAGCACAATCACCGACTGCATTCCGGCAAATCCTCGTCTCGCCGTACCTGCTCGCATTTCTTCCCTGCCTTTCGTTTCCGGAGTACACTGTCCTTGAGTCTTCTGTTGCCGTACTGTAAGGATATTTCTCCCACTTCCCGAACGCAACGTAAAAAAAGGTTTCTAATCAGCCATTTTGCCCAACTGGCACACTGTCGCATGTTATCATCAGCAACGCTCACCAACTCATAATCCCGCGATTTCTCTTGACGGGCAGGTGGCTGATTTGCTATAAAGAGACGTGCAAAGCCTGTCGGTTTTCGCCTTTCCGGCGGGCAGAACTGCCATCGTCTTTTTTGGGCTTGTGAGTGAGGTGCTGAATTTTGAAACGAGGATTTCGCCTCAGGATATTTCTGCATTCCAAATGGACATTCCATATTGAGTTAGCGAAGGAGGATTCTTATGTGTAGAAGGTTGGCCTGTCTGACGTTTGTTGCCCTGGTTCTGGGTCTTGCCCACAGCGGATGGGGGACGACGAAGGTCGTCATCGTCACCAACAATCCGGGCGACGAAGCGGACTACACGCCGTTTCTGAAGAGCATTCTCAATTATGACGTTACTGTCGAGGTGGAGGACGACAAATATATTGACCCCTTGGACGCCGCTGCGAAAGCCGATCTGAACGCCGCAGACCTCATCATTGTTTCCCGCAGGACAAGCAGCGGGAATTTCGATGCTGAGATCGAATTCTGGAACGGCTTGAAAACACCGGTCCTTCTTCACAGCGCCTTCCTCATCGGAGACAGCCGGTGGAGATGGATGCCCGGCGGCAACGAGAATGTGGACCTCACACATGTGAGTGTCTTTGACCAGAAGGACCCTATTCTCGACGGCGTGACCGTTACGGACGGCCAAGTGGAGATTTTCTCAACCCTCGTTGCAGGGCTTGATGTTTCCAATCAGGGCTCCGCCGGCAACGGCACGAAAATCGCAACACCTGCGGGCAGGGACATGGTTATGATTGCCCGCTGGGAGGCCGGGGCTGAATATTACCCAGGCTCAGGACAGATTGCCGGTGGGCCGCGCATCTTCTTCGGCATGCGCACCGATGAGTTCTTTCCCTTCGTCACCGCCGACGGAAAGAAGATGCTTGAGAATTCTATCCTGATGTTGCTGGGGCTTTTCCGCGGCGCTCCGGTAGCGCTGGACCCGAATCCGGCGGATGCGGAAACAGACGTCCCCCGCGATGCAGTCCTTGCCTGGACACCCGGAGAGTCCATTAACATACATGATGTGTACTTTGGGACTATCTTCGATGACGTAAACGATGCGAGCAGAGGTAATCCTCTCAACGTATTGCATAGTCAAGGTCAGATCGCCGGCACGTATGATCCTGTCGGTCTTCTGGAATTTGGCCGGACCTATTACTGGCGGATCGACGAGGTCATGGCACCACCTGATTCGACAATTTTCAAAGGCGATCTGTGGAGTTTCACGGTCGAACCGTTTGCCTTTCAGGCCGAGGATTTAATTGCCATAGCCTCCAGCTCTTCGACAGGCAGAGGGCCTGAAAATACTGCTGATGGCTCAGGGTTGGACGCTAATGACCTGCACTCGACTGAAGATGGGACTATGTGGCTGAGTGACCTGAATGGGGCTCAGCCGACATGGATCCAATATGAATCCGATAAGCTCTACAAGCTTCATGAGATGTGGGTATGGAACCATAATGGAGCGTATGAGCAACTGATAGGCATTGGGGCCAAGAATGTTACCATTGAGTATTCGGTGGACGGGGCCAACTATCAGACATTGGGAACTACTCACGAGTTTGCCCAGGCGCCCGGTGCGCCTGATTATGCGCACAAT
>JBDREF010000292.1:0-39239 GCA_043820045.1 Planctomycetota bacterium
GTCTAACATTTTCAAACCTCATCAATATTACTATGTGAGAATATACTCACGTAGTTGATAAAAGTTCAAGAGTAATCCGGAAATTTTCTGCGATTATTCTGACGATGCCGTTTTTTTGATATAAGCCGCGAAGGCTCCGGGCTTTAGAATGTTGCCAGGAAATAAAAGCCGGCAAGGATAAGTAAAGCTCCGGCTATGATTCTTATTGCGGTTTCGGTTCTTTTTGCCTTTATCGCCGATTTGCCGAAAGAGACACCCAGCATAATCAGAGCCAGCGGCAGGCTGAAACCCACTGCGTAGGCCGCCATTATACACATCCCCCATAATGTGTAGCCTTGCAACACCGCCACCCCCAACACGATAAAAATTCCGGGATTACAGGCGAGTGACGCCACGCTGACTCCTCCTCCCATAACCAGTCCAAATGCTGCTGCGCCAAGGAATCCTTTCGGTCGGGCACCGGTACCGGTCGTTTTGGCTGGCAGTTTGAAGGGTAATAACTTGAGCGCAGTAAGGCCGACAAAGATCGCAATCAGCCCAGCAAACACTTTCCAGTATCTTCCCATCATGTCCTGGGCCACCTGCCCTATGAAGCCCGCCACAGTGCCAAGAATAACAAGCGCTATGGTTGTGCCCAACATGAAGAAAAGGGCGGCAAGAAACTTTGCCCGGCGATCGCCGTCATCCCGCGTGCCCGAATACCCTACTATCGCGCCCAGCAGGGGCAGAGTACAGCAGGCACTTGCAACCGCGCTGGCCAGTCCGAGAACAAATGCCAAGGGCAGGGCCACGGGCCGGAATCCGACTTGTTCAAGTACGGCCTTGGCCCACTGCATTATCGATTGAATCCATTCCACTTTTCTTGCTGAACTCCACTATGGGCATGAAGCACCGCTGCCCGGCGGACAGCAGCCTGAACTTGGCCTCGATGCAGTCACAAAGGCCTGGACCAACTTCGTCTCAGTGATCTGGTCCGCTGAAACTCCGCTCACTCCGCCACCTTTTACCATAGCAAGCACACAGGGGACGGACAATTGCTTTGTTAAGGTCGCATAATTGGGTGCGCCATGCATAAGTCTGAAAGCGGAGACGCGAGTTCCACTGGTTTGGATCCTTTTGGCGGCTGCTTCGATCTGTTTGATTGCAGCTTGGTTGCCTTCTCGGTCGTCGGCGGCAAGAAGGATGAAAACAGCATCAGTGTCTGCCGCCACCTTGTTGAGTGATGCTAAGGAATCCAGTTCAGGCCCCCATAAAGCGGGTGAAGCTTTGTCAGGAACGTCTTTCTCTGTATTTTCATTGACCACTGCAGAAGTCTCTGTGTCACCCCTTGATGCCGTCAGATCTTGTGTCGTGGCTTCAGCTTTTAGTGGCGAAGGAGTGTCCTGTATGACCTCAGGCTGGATTGCAGCGAACGTATCCTGTCCCTGCTCTGTCGACGAATCTGACTTTCTGATGATTGACCGCGCCAAAACTGCCCCGGCTGCAACCACGATAAGGATAAACACCGCAATCTTCCAGTTCTTGCCCCCGCCATCAGAGCCTGACGGGCAGCAACTGCCTCCGTCACAGCATGTTTGGAGGTCACCGGCTTTTTTCTGGCTTCCAGCCTGTTCTTTGTCATCGTTCATTTTAACATCCTTTCGGAAATAAATTAAAATCGAATATGTATCCTGTAATGGCTATACACACTGAGAAACATTCTCTCTCATGGCATTCTCAAAAGTTAGGGGTACGACAGGAAGACTGCCGTTATCGTCGTTCTTCAGTAGCGATCCAGTTTTGGACCACAATAGCAACGTTGAACTGAAAACGACCGTAATACAGCCTGCCTCTTGGAAAATAACAGCTAATACGGGTGTAAGCATCCCAAAACCTGCAAGGATAAACCCTATTATATTGTATATAATGGAAAAGAAGATATTGAGCTTGATACGCAACAAGACCTTTCTGGACATCTCGATGAAATTCACGACCCGCGACAGATCATCATTCATTAGAGTCACATCTGCTGTTTCAACAGCTACATCTGTCCCTGCTGCCCCCATAGCAATGCCCACATCAGCCAGGGCGAGTGCCGGGGCATCGTTGATACCGTCGCCAATCATACCGACAACAAGCCCCTGTTTTTGCAGCTTTTCGACATATTGCAGTTTTTGTTCCGGAAGAAGCTCGGCTTGAAAGTCATCAACTCCGATTTCTTCTGATACGGCCTTGGCCACATCGCGATTGTCTCCGGTAAGCATCGTAATATTCTTAATGCCCATCGCTTTCAAGGATGCAATTGCACGATGAGTCTCATGGCGAATCTCGTCGGCAATGGCAATCAAGCCGACCGGCTTCAGATCATTAGCCACAAGAATGGTGGTTCTACCTCGTTCGGTCTGGCGTGAGATTCTCTGGTCTATGTCCTCGGCAATAATAACACCTTTATCTTGGAGGAATGTGCTCTTGCCGATCAGTATCTTCTTGCCGTCCAACCGGGCGATAACGCCCATTCCAATTTCGACCTTAAACTCGTCGGGATCAGGAACCTGAATATCACACTCTCTGGCACGATTCATGACCGATCTGGCTAATGGATGTTCAGAATATTTCTCCGCTATCGCAGCTAAACGCAATACCTCTTCTTCTGATATGCCGTCAAAGGCAACCACATCGACCACTTTTGGTTTTCCAAAGGTAAATGTGCCTGTCTTATCCACAAGGAGAACATCCATCTTTTTGGCCAGTTCCATAAATATCCCTCCCTTAATAAGTACGGCATGGCGGGCCATATTAGATATGCCGGCAGTTACAGCCGTTGGTGTGGCAATAGCAAAGGCACATGGACAGGCGACCAGTAGAACCGAGACAGCAACTTTGATATCACCAGATGTTAGGAAGGATATTACTGCCAACACCAGTACGGTAGGCAAAAACCACGCCGTAAAGCGGTCAGCAAGATTCTGAATCGGAGCTTTTGTTCCCTGAGCTTGCTCTACAAGATGAACAATTTTGGCCAACGTGGTATCCTGACCAACCTTGGCAGTTCTAATTTCCAGTCGACCTGTTTCGTTCAGAGTTCCACCAAATACCTCTCCACCTTTGAACTTCTCAACCGGCATTGATTCCCCTGTAATTGGAGCCTGGTTTACACAGCTTTTCCCACCTACTACGATTCCATCAACAGGGATACGTCCTCCAGGTCTGACGACCACAACATCTCCGATCTGAACCTCATCGACCGGCAGAACAACCTCTTCTGCATTCCGGCGTACAGTTGCAGTTTTGGGGGTAAGATCCAACAGATTCCTGATACTCCTGCGTGTCTTATCAAGCGTGTAGGTTTCCAGTGCACCTGCTACGGCCATAATGAACACAACGACTGCCGCCGCTCGAAATTCACCAACTGCAATAGTAGCAATAAGAGCAACGGTGACGAACACATTGACGGTTATCCTTCGTTTGAAGATGTCCTTGAAGCCCGCAACAAACCGTAGATACCCGCCGAATAAAGTCGCAAGAAGCGCTAAGCCCGCGTTCAGCCAATGTAGGCCAATTTCCCAATGGGCCAGGGCCCAGCTTGCCAAGATCATAATACCGACAATGCAGGGGACGATGCTCAAGACTACTACTTCTCTGTATTTGGCAACGTTGTCATTGCTTTTTCCCACAGCAAGAATCTCCTGCCCGATCGAAATGAAGTGTTCCGCGACTAACGCTACGTACGGTGGCCGCGATGCTGTATTTCCTATCCTTTGTCAGACGCTTCCGCCTTATCCTTGCCGGGGTTTCTTTTGTCATCGTCATCTGAAGGACCACAGCAGTTTTCACCAGGGCCACAGCATCCGCCGGTCTTGGTCATAGATTCCCATATCGTAGCCAACAGACCTTTCTTCTTTTTTTTCGTTTCCATTTCTCAGTGACTCCTTAACAAACTTGTTCCCAGCGACACGTAACGATACTCCCTTCAACTCGGTCTCTTGCGCATCCGATTCATCCCTTGTTTCTGGCCACAGAACTTTAACACCTGAGTCTTACCCTTTCTTGTAACAGACGCACAGCTTACCCCTGTCCAGTTTGCTCACACATTTGGCTTGCTTGCCGTCGGCGACGATTTGTTTATCTTTGGCTATTGCATTCTGCACCCACTGAACCGCTTCAAGAACACATTGGGGAGCATCTTTGTCGGGCAGGCGGTAATACATCCACCTGCCTTCTTTGCGGGCCTGAACCAGTCGGGCCTGTCGCAGAATCGACATATGTTTTGAGACGGTGGAGGGCGCTAGGCCCAGCATCTCAATCAACTGACAGACGCAAAGCTCACCATCCCGGAGCATCATTAGTGCCCTGACCCTGTTTTCGTCCGACAGGGCTCTGGCAATATTCAAAAAAACGAACATGGCATTATCTCCTATACTTCTGCACGTAACGAAGTATATATAAACAATAATGCCCGGTCAATCCCAAAATATTCAATTTATTACAATTTTTCTTGTGAATCCTGGCGATTCAAACACAGCCGAGCTTAGCATGATAGTCTATGACTGAATCCTGCGCCCTATTTCGAGGAGGAAACACGTTCCGGCTCGTCGTATTCTATGAGCAGAACCATGCCGGGCCATTGGACCTCGATGCCGTGATGCTCGGTTGAGCTGTGCGTGTACAATGTGTTCGTGCCGGACCTGATAAGATTCAGGGGAACGTTGAATTCGTCGTAGCTCAGGTCGTGATTATTGCCGATCGCCCGGACTACCTCCTTATCATTTATGCCGATTTGCTCGGCCGCCACTCCATTCCAGGTGGACATGATGATTCTCGCAGCGATGGCCTTGTCCGGATTATCGTTCACATCGGCCTTGCACTTGTGTGTTTTGCCCGCGCGGGTTGACCAACCCTTCGGAATATCGTAGGGCTTGTACATCCTGACCGTCTTGCTGCGAACGAGCTGGACATTCTCTACCGCCGGCGTCATGCAGCACATGCCGGTCGCATCGACAATCCGAGCCATTATCCTGATGGGGCGACTCTGAGTCGGAACCCAGGCATTGTTCCACGTCACCTTGTAGGGCTCGGTTACAGCAGTCCCGATATGGCTCTTAATCTCGTTGTACAGGTAGCGGTAATGCCATTGACGATACTGCCCATCGCCTTCCCAGTTGAAATCCTCGTAGAAACCAATGAAGTCCACTCGCTCAATCGGATTAGGCCCGCCGGCTTGGGCTTGCAGGACGGCAGAATCACCGATGGTCGAGCCGCGAGACGGTCTTGTAACCTGTCCGGTGGGATGCGGCTTGGAACTGTCATAATAGACCCTGAATGTTACGCCGTACAGAATCCACTGAGGCCACCACCCTCCCAGCGCAGTGCCTCGGCTGCAGATGAATTCAAATGTGTTATCGCCCCGCTTGAGATTACCCGGAGGAATCTGCACGCAGGGGTAGCGCATATACTGGTACTCGTTATCAGGCGGACCCTGGCCCGCGTCGCCCGGAATCAACGACGGTTCGGGAATTGGTATCCACTGGTTTGCGTTGACTCGAATCTTCTTGCCCACAGTTCCGGCGTGACACAGCAGCATCTCAAGATACGCTTCGACTTTTACTGCACCGTCCAGGTCGTCTATGCGAACGGTGTTGACGGAATTGGGCAGGAATTCTTTTGCCCCTTCGGCCGTAGCGTCCGGGCCGGTTACTCGCTGCCATTTTCCATCCGGCCGCCACTTATATTCGCGAAAGATGTCGCCGGGCCCCGGTTCCGCCGAAGCCCACGAGACCATACACACGGCCAGCACAATTATTTCGATAATTCGCTTCATTGTGAATCTCCTTGCCATTAACTTCACGCGCAAGGATACAGTCTGCGAATCCTGTTTTCAAGCCCTTTCCAAATTCCGTTCCCGGCGATAGCAAGTTTTCCGGTATTCGTCTGCCCTTGAGATTTTGTTTTGACCGGGACAACAGTCTTGATTATGTTACACAACGCTGTTCAGATAGAATGTGTGAGTATGGCAACTGAAAAACTTTCGTTATTGTAGTCTACGTGATATGTTGGAAGGATCGTGGCGATGTTGCACAAATCTCGGCTTGTTTCGATACAGGTAATCATAATCTCCCTCTTGCTGCTCACTGGGAAAATCGAGGCCCAGACCCCAGCCTATTCGACCGGCACGGAAAACAGCTCTGCCCGGAATACAGCTCTGGCACGCGGCTTTGCCAACCCGCCTTCGCCAGCCCGGCCCGCCGTATATTGGGTCTGGGTAAACGGCCTTACCAACCGCAAACAGCTCACGTACGAACTCGAGCAGATGAAGGCCAAGGGAATCAGTACGGCCTACATATTCGACGTCGGCGCTCGCGATCCCGCGGGCATTGTACCGGCGGGTCCGGCTTTCATGGGGCCGGAATCGGTCAAGGCAATCGGCTACGCAGTCAGGGAAGCCACCCGCCTGGGAGTGGAAATCGGCATCGTAACCTCAAGCAGTTGGAATTGCGGCGGCCCGTGGGTCAAGCCCGAGCATGCGAGTATGGGGTTGTACCACTGCCAAAAGACTGTCAAGGGCCCTGTCAAATTATCCGAAGTCCTGCCCTTTCCGACGATCCCAAAGCAGACGCCCAAAGGAGCCAACGGACTGCCTCTGTATTATAAAGACGTGGCGGTCATGGCAGTCCCCGACGCCAAACCGCTTGCCGACCCCGAGGCAAGCTTGTCCTCGGCCGGTGCGCCGCCGGCCATTATCGAGGACGTAAACTCGATTGTGAATCTGACCGAACACATAGATAAGCAGGGACGCCTGGAGTGGCGCGTTCCGGCGGGCACGTGGACAATCATGCGATTTGTCTGCGCAAACACAGGGGCAACGTTGAAACTGCCCAGCCCTGCTTCCGAAGGGCTTGCGATCGACCATTTTAGCTCCGAAGCCACGAAAGCACATTTCGACTACCTTATTAGCCGCCTGCGGGCCGAACTCGGGGATTTCGAAGATACCGCTCTGAAACACGCGTATGTGTGCAGCTATGAACTGAGTGGCTCGACCTGGACGCCCGATTTTCTGGAAGAATTCAAAAAACGCCGCGGCTACGACATGACCATGTATCTGCCGGTGCTCTCCGGCTCAATCGTCCGGGACCGCGATGTCAGTGAGCGATTCAATTATGACTTCCGAAAGACCCTGGGAGACTTACTGGTCGATGCCTTCTACAAAACTGCCAGGGAAATATCGAACCGGAATGGCCTTCTGCTCTGCGCCGAGGCGGGCGGGCCCGGGCCGCCCCTGCACCAGGTTCCCGTAGATGCGCTCAAGGCGCTCGGTGCTCTGGATATTCCGCGAGGTGAATTCTGGAAGGAGCACAACGTCTGGGTCGTCAAGGAAACCGCCTGTGCCTCGCACATTTATGGCAAGAAAATCGTGGACATGGAAAGCTTCACGAGCTGGCGACACTGGCAGGACGGCCCGTTCGAACTCAAGCCGATAGCCGACCGCGCGATGTGCGGGGGTACGAACCACTTTACCCTCCACACTTCTGCGCACAATCCGCCTGATGCGGGACTGCCGGGCTGGGTATATCACGCCGGAACCCATATCAACTCGAGTCTGGCGTGGTGGCCCAAGGCCAAGCCGTTCATCGATTACCTGTCGCGATGCAGTTATCTTCTGCAGCAGGGTCTCTTCGTCGGCGATGTGTGCTACTATTACGGCGACCAGGGATTCAACTTTGTCCCGCCGAAGCATGTCGACCCGTCGCTGGGATACGGCTACGACTACGATGTCACCAACGCTGAAGTGATCCTGACGCGCATGAGCGTTGACGGCGGCAGGCTCGTCTTGCCCGACGGTATGAGCTACGAGCTGCTGGTTCTGCCCGACCGGGACGACATGGACCTGCAAGTTCTGCGAAGAATCCAGGAGCTGGTCAGGACCGGAGCTACTATTGTCGGACGCAAACCCACCAAATCCAACGGCCTGACGGGATACCCCGGGCGCGATGAAGAGGTTCGAAGGCTCGCCGATAGCATGTGGGGGCCTTGCGACGGCGCAGATGTAAAGGAACATCAATACGGCGACGGCAAAATCATCTGTGGCCGCAGTCTGCGCGAGATCTTGCAGGGCCGAGGCATAGGACCGGACTTCAGCTTCACCTCCCGCAACGGCCAAGAGGCCGACCTGGACTATATCCACCGCCGGACAGAGAACGAAGACATCTACTTTGTAAGCAACAAAAACATGCAGTGGACAGACGTTGACTGCATCTTCCGCGTATCCGGCAAAGCGCCGGAACTGTGGGACCCCGCTACTGGTCAGATAAGCGGACATCTCGTTTGCAATTCGGCCGAAGGCGGGACCAAAGTACCCTTGCGGCTGCCTCCCGCCGGGTCGGTATTCGTCGTTTTCCAAAATGAAACCAGAGGAAACCATATCGTCTCCATCAGCAGGGATCCCGCTTCGATAGAGCTTCTGAGTATTGGCCGCGACGACGTCAATCTGCGGGCATGGAAGAACGGGACATATTTTATCAAGAGCGCCCGCGGCCGCCAAATAAGAGCTGACGTTGACGACGTGCCGGCGGTACAGGAAATCACGGGCCCCTGGGAGGTTCGATTCCCTGCCGGCTGGGGCGCCCCGCCATCCAGAGTCTTTGACGAACTGATTTCATGGACGGCCGATTCCGAGGACGGCGTAAAATACTTTTCGGGCG
Source organism: Planctomycetota bacterium (assembly GCA_043820045.1). Lineage (GTDB taxonomy): Bacteria > Planctomycetota > Phycisphaerae > Sedimentisphaerales > Anaerobacaceae > JBDREF01. Next base: position 8,676 of record JBDREF010000292.1, read on the forward strand.
TTGCCACATATTACAACCAGTTCGACCTTTCCGCAGACCAGTTGCAAGCGGGCCGGCGGGTTTACCTGGACCTCGGCCGCGTGCGATTCGTCGCCGACGTCTATCTGAACGGCAAAAACCTCGGTATTCTCTGGAAGCCTCCTTTCAGGATGGATGTCACCAGTGCGGCAAAGCCGGGCAGAAACAAACTTGTGATCGAAGTCGCCAATACGTGGTCGAACCGTCTCGTCGGCGACGCCAATTCGCCGGAAGGCCAAAGGTACTGCCGAACGAACATGACCCATTCGCTTACGTGGGAAATGCCGTGGAAGGATACGCCATTACTCGAATCGGGCCTGCTTGGTCCCGTGCGCCTGGTCCCCGCAAAAGACCTGACCGTGAATGTCGCCAGATGATTTCCCGGATTGAACGCAATCTCAACATCGAAACGGCTCCTTGCCCATGGGAATAGAAGGTCCGAATCTTTTTGCCATGTGCCGAGAAGACGGGTATGATGTGAAAGAGCAACAAGGCCGAACTGATTGAGAAAACAGAGCAATAACGGACTCTAATCGCGGAAGGAATGGAACATGAATGAACCGTTGCTGATCGAGTTGGTTTTGAGGAACCTTCTGTCCTTTGGACCAGATACAGAACCGATTCCGCTGAGGTCGCTAAACGTTTTGATTGGCCCTAATGGCTCTGGGAAATCCAATCTGTTGGAGGCGGTCAGCCTGTTGCGTTCGGCGCCAAGAGACCTGTCCGCGCCTGTTAAGGAGGCCGGCGGCGTGAGCGATTGGCTATGGAAAGGGGCGAAGAGCCCAACCGCCACTATCGAGGCGGTTGTTAGGTATCCTGAACAAAGTGAAATGCCAATCCGGCACAGTTTCTCGTTTGTCGAGCATGGCAAGCGGTTTGAGGTGACAGCGGAACGAATTGAGAACAAGGAGGCTTTTCATGGATATACCGAGCCCCTTTTCTTCTATCGAAATGATCGGGGCTATATTCGCCTGAAAGAGAAACCACAATATGGAGCGACAGCTACATTGGAACAGGAGCAGGGCGAAGAGAGACGGTTGCCAAGAGATACGATTGATCCGGAGAAATCCGTTCTTTCACAAGTCAGAGACCCGGAACGTTATCCGATCCTGTCCTATTTTACAGATACTTATGGACGTTTTCGGCTTTATCGCGAATGGAGCTTTGGTCGATATACGGCTCCGCGGCAGGCGCAAAAGGCTGACCTTCCCACGGAGTACTTGTTGGAAAGCTGCGAGAACCTGGCTCTGGTGCTAAACCATCTCCGCCGCCACGTCAGACAAGAGTTGATTGGAGCTTTGTCCTCGCTTTATCCTGAAATTAGCGATTTCGATATTGCTATTGATGGAGGATGGGTGCAGCTCCTAATGGCGGAGGGGGAATACAGCATCCCGGCAACGCGGCTCTCTGACGGGACACTACGGTATTTGTGCCTTCTTGCGATTCTCTGTCATCCTGATCCACCGCCCTTGGTTTGCATAGAAGAGCCAGAGTTGGGTCTGCACCCCGACGTATTACCCAGCCTGGCAAAACTCATGGTATCGGCGTCGGAACGTTGTCAGTTGATTGTAACAACACATTCGGACATTCTGGTGGATGCTCTGACTGAAACCCCCGAATCGGTAATGGTCTGCGAGAAGCAGGACGGCAGAACCCGGATGCAACGTCTGAACAGTAAGGAACTTGCGCAATGGCTGGATAAGTACCGTCTTGGCCAGTTGTGGCTCAAGGGCGAGATTGGAGGCACACGCTGGTGAGTGCACACGTCTACATAGAAGGCGGAGGGGATTCAAAGGGCCTTCACGTGCGATGCCGCCAAGGGTTTCGGCTGCTGCTGGAACGGTGTGGTTTCTCCGGGCGGATGCCTCGATTGGTGGCGTGCGGCGCCCGTTCAGCAGTGTATGGCGACTTCAAGACGGGGCACGAGAGCACCGAGGCGGAATATGTGGCCATGTTGATCGATAGTGAGGAGCCGGTGAGCGATCCCGAAAAGACCTGGGACCACCTCAGGACTCATGACTCTTGGCAACGACCGGGCGGGACCGAGGACGAGCAGGTGTTATTCATGACGACATGTATGGAGACTTGGATCGTCGCCGACCGTGATACTCTCAGACAACACTATGGCAGTGAATTCAAAGAATCGGCTCTGCCGTCACTGTCCGATCTTGAGCAACGTAATCGCAAGGATGTTCAGGAGGGGCTAAAACGTGCAACTCACAACTGTTCCAATGCGTACAGGAAAGGTGAGCGTTCCTTCGAAGTGCTGGCTAAGCTGAAACCTGAGACGCTGGAAGGTCACTTGGAGGCCTTTCGACGCACAAAGCGCATCTTGAATGAGAAGCTCCAATGACCATCGATGCCAGCGAAAGAGTGTCGTAGGACGGACAGGTTTTCCTGCCCATGCAGGTTGAGTTGCTTCGCGTTGGGACATTTCTGATCATACCGCATTCGTGCCGTGACAAATCTGGAGTGAGAAGTTATAATCCCTACGGTGTAACCACGAAGAAAAGGCCGTAAAGAAGGAGTGCAAGATGAAAGATCGTATTGTTTTCGGTGCTACGGGGCTGGAGGTCTCGCCGATAGGTTTCGGGACGTGGCAACTGAGCCCGCGTTTCTGGGGCCAGCAGTCCAAGAAAGACGTATTAGCTGCTATGAACGCAGCCTTCGACGCCGGGATAAACTTCTTCGATACCGCAGACGCGTACGGAGACGGTTACGCCGAGACGGTTGTCGGAGAATTTCTGGCCGGCAAGCCGCGAGATGCGGTCGTTGTCTGTACGAAAGTGTTCAACCATTTCAACCCCGACGCGTCGCGCTACCCGGATCTGTCGCCGGAGCACATACGGCAGCGCTGTGAGCTGCAATTGGAGCGCATGGGTATCGAGACCATTGATCTGTATCTGCTTCACTTGTTCGATCCGCTGACACCTCTGGAGGATATCGCCGAGACGATGGATTCGTTGAAGAAGCAGGGAAATATCCGCAGCTACGGCGTCAGCAATCATACGCTTGAGCAGCTTCGCGCGCACCGGCGTTTCGGAGCCTATGACGCGGTTCAGCCGCGTTACAGCCTGGCGGATACCGGGATCGAAAGCGACCTGCTGCCGTACTGCCAGGCGGAAAACATCGGTGTGATGGTCTATTCACCTATGCACAAGGGACTGCTCACCGGCAAATACACCGGCAGCGAGACCTTCACCGATTTTCGCAAGCATCTGCCCGATTTTCAGGGCGAGCGTTTCCGGGCCATTGCCGCCGCAGTGCAAGGTCTGGGGCCGCTGGCGAAGAAGTATCAGCTTTCCGTATATCAGTTGGTTCTTGCAGCCACGCTTATGCATCCGGGCATCGACGTGGCGATTGTGGGAATCAAGAACCAGCCGCAAATCGCCGAGGCTATAGGAGCTATGGGCAAGACAATTTCGCGCGAGGATTACTTCGCTGTCCGCAAGGCGCTTGCGGTAGCCGGTGCTCCGAAGATACAAGACGCAAGCGACCAGAGAAAATAGCGAATGACGTCGTTGACGAGCCCCCCTCACAGGTAAAAAAGGAGAATCACAATGATACGACGTATGAATACCGCTATCGGGCTGCTAATTTCATCGCTCGCGTTCATTTCGGCACAAGGGGCAGAAATTGCAAAGGGGCCGCAGTACTCTGTGGTCGAACTCGCCTTTGATGGGCCGTCACAGGGGCCGAAGGACGTGCCGTCACGGGATATTGATTTTTGGGTACGATTCCGGCACGAGAGCGGTTCGGCCGAATACAAGATCCACGGCTTCTGGGACGGCGACGGCAAGACCGGAACCTCCGGCAGTGTTTTCAAAGTCCGCTTCTGCCCGACTAAGACCGGACGATGGAATTTGGTCGAGGTCTATTCGAACAGACAAGAATTGCACGGCCGAAACGAGGGCGAATCCGTAACCGCCGTGGCTTCGGAGCATCCCGGCTTTTGGGTTGTCGATTCGGACGGTCCCGGCCGTCGCTGGTATATGCGATCGGACGGCTCGCATCCATACATCTTCGGCAACACGCATTACACGTTCCTATCCGGCTACTACACGGACGGCAAGCCCAGCGGAAACGACATCGTCGCCGATATTGCCGGCAATGCGGAATACTTCAAGAAGCTTCGCTTCAGTCTGTATGGCGATCGCTATCCCAACCCGGATGAAAAACCGTTCTTCGATGACGACGGGCATCCGACCGACCGTGGCGACTGCTCGCATCGACCCAATCCCCGATGGTTCAATCAGCGAGTCGATCTGGCGGTGCGAACGGCCTGGGACCACGATTTAATCGCGGACCTGATCGTGTGCGGCCCCGATACAAAAGAGTCGCGCTCCGTCCTGCACGCTGCTAACAACGGCGGGGATGCGGAGCCCTTTCTGAAGTACATCGCCGCCCGCTACGGCAGCTATCCCAACGTCTGGATATGCCTGTGCAACGAATTCGACATCAAGGACCCGAAATACTCCGAGGAAGAAATCGCCCGATTCGGAAGGATAATCAGGAAATACCTACCCTACCCCACGCCTCTGAGCGTCCACACCGTGCCTCGGACGCTGTGGCCTGCGAAGTTCGACGAACTACAATCCTGGAACGACCATCAGATCATCCAGAAGAAGATTCGCAATCTCCAGGACTCCGCCGATGCTATCCAAATCACGTGGCAGAACCCAGACGGCAAGAGCCCCCGCTACAAGCCTACGGTCAACGACGAATTAAGCTACGAGGGCAAAGGCGACAAGCACGTCGAGCAAGATACAATCGAGTCGCATCTGGGCGCTTTTCTCGGCGGCGGCTACGGCACGACGGGCGAGAAACCGGGCAACAAGCTGGGCCAGTACTTCAGAGGACGCTTCGATCCGGCGGAACACACATCGGCCGACAACCTCAAGTACCTACGCGAGGTTATTGATAAGAATATTACGTTCTGGAAAATGGCTCCCGATCTTGGCGTCTTCTCGAACCTGCATCCCGACTTTCGGGGCATGGCCCGGCCCGGACGCGAATACGTTCTCGGCACAAACAAATCCCACAAAGGAATCATCGCGGACCTGCCGGCCGGCGAATGGACGATTAAAAGCTACGACATAATCAACAAGAAGGCCCAGACCCTGAGCGAGACCGCCCGCGGAAGCTTCACATTCGACGCACCAGACAGTCGGGCGGTCCTGTTCCATTTCAAGAAGAATTGAGGAGGGCAAATCACAATGGCTGATTCTCTATCACGACGCGATTTTTTGAAAACGACTTCACTACTCTCGGCGGCTGTTGCATTATCCTCCACAACTTCCCCGGCAGCGGAAAAGACGAAAGGCCCCAAACAACCGAATCTGGTGTTTATGTTTCCCGATCAGTTTCGCCGACAGGCGATTGGCTTTATGCGAGAGGACCCTGTCATTACGCCTCGCCTGGATGAGTTTGCTTCGCAGAGCATGGTACTCACAGACGCCGTCAGCAGCTATCCTGTTTGCAGTCCTTTCCGGGCGCAGCTACTGACCGGCAAATATCCGATATCGAACGGCGTGACCAGCAACTGCAACTCAGCCAGCGACGTAATGCTAAAAGAGAATGAGCGATGCCTCAGTGACATCCTCCACGACAGCGGCTACAATCTCGGCTATCTCGGAAAATGGCACCTGGATAAACCGCGCGAGCCTTACGTCGGACGAAGGAGAGGGCGTCCCGGAATGCCGGGAGGAGGAATTGTCTGGGATGAATTTGTGCCTCCTGAACGGCGTCACGACTTTACGTTCTGGCACGCCTACAACTGCAGGGACCAGCATCTCAACCCTCGATACTGGACAACGGACGCCGAACGCACCGAACCGACATATTTCGACGAATGGTCCACAGAGCACGAGGCCGATGTAGCCATCGAATTCATCCGCAACCGGCAAGGCAAATACCGCGACGCGGACAAACCTTTCGCCCTGTTCATCTCTCCCAACCCGCCGCACACGCCTTTTGAACAGGTGCCCGGGAAATATGTCGATATGTACGAGGGCAAGGGCTACAAGGACCTGCTCAACCGTCCGAACGTCGATCTTGACAATCCTCATCCCCAGGCAAAACAGCACGTCAAGAATTATTTCGCCGCCGTGACAGGCACCGACGAGCAGTTCGGTCGAATTCTCGACGTGCTGAAGGAGCAGGGATTAGAGAATGATACGATCGTGGTATTCACCGCCGACCACGGCGAGATGATGGGCTCTCATAACCGTATGCACAAGTCAGTCGCTTACGAAGAATCCATCGGAATTCCCTTCATTATACGCTGGCCTGGACGAATTCCTGCTCGTCGTGATGATCTGTTGCTGACGGCCGCCGATATGATGCCCAGTTTGTTGGGCCTGATGGGATTGGCCGATCGCATACCCAGCGACGTCGAAGGCAGTGACTATTCCCCGATCATGCTCGGCAAGCCGGGTAAAAGGCCCGCATCTGCGCTGTATCTAACCTGCACCGGGCCAAAAGGCGGTACCCGGGGCCTGCGTACAAACCGTTATACCTTCACCATCACTCCGGAGGAGAACGGAAAGAAACAGATTCTGCTATTTGACAACCGGAAGGACCCCTATCAGATCAACAATATCGCCGAATCGAATCCTGAAATAGTCAGCAAGCTGACCAAAGAACTCAGGCAATGGCTTGAGAAAACGAACGATCCGTGGCGGGCTTAGCGACGAACCGCTTTGCCGTAACGAATCGAACTGTCGCCCGGGCTTATCAGCCGACAACTTTGCTCTTGATGATTATCCAGGGACACGAATCCTTCTGTGGACACTCCTTGCAGCCGTGTTTGGTCGAAACCAGCGGCAGGACTGCAAAGGCATCGATTGCAAACAGAACAAGCAGAGCCAGAAGCAGCCATGAGAAATTGCGTACGACATCCGGCAGGCCGGCCAACAGCGGCAGGATCCACAAGGGCACTATCACGGGTATATGCTTCTTGAATTTCTCGTCGAAACAATCAACTACGGCTTTAGGCCGAAACCTGGCGGCTACAAGACCATAGCCACAGGGACACTCGCTCGAGTTCCAGTACCGGCAGTAGGGACAGACAAAGACCATGATCCACAGCGAGCCCGCCGCACCGTACGCCAGATAGGCAACGGCCGTTAGCGGCCCCCACGCGGAATCGCCAAGGGCAACGGCGAAAATCGCCGCCCCCAGGACCGTCATGGCTATGTAGGGGACGTTATTGATGAGCGCCTCTGCGGCCGAATACTCCCGCACAGGCGAACAGTTATCATCGCTTATTGGCTCGGCATTCATCAACGGTGATCTCCAAAATTCTTTCGAGCATACTATCCAGCCGACCGATTTTACTTTGCCTTAACGTCGTAAACCAGCAAAACATCGGCGTGGCGGACATAAAGCCTGCCGTCAACAATAATGGGGTGCGCCCAGGCCTCGCCGCTCATGCCTGGGCGTTTCGGCAGCTTGAAGGTGCCCTTGAGGCTGTATTTGCCGGGGTCGGCCTCGACGAGGGCCATGACGTCATCCTGGTAGCGAAAGTACAAGTTACCGTCGGCATAGAGCACTGACGCCGAGCCTCCACCCGGCTGGTCCTGCTGCCACATGATCTTGCCGCTCTTGATTTCGACGCAGGTCGGCTTGCTGGCGTTGTGACCATGGCCGCCGTAGATATAGTCGCCGATTCTGACGAAGCCGCCGTGATGATTCTGGAAAGTGTTGGCATCGAGGAAGTAAACCTCTTCGGCCTTGATGCCTTCGCCGGCAGGAGTTAGCTTGAGCAGCGCGCTTCCGGTTCCATAGGCACTCGAACAGAACACATAATCGCCGTACACAACAGGCGTGGAAATGTTGGCGACTTTGTTCGCTACTCTGTTATAGCCCCAGAGGAACCTGCCGTCTTTTGCTGCAACTCCCACCACGCCTTTGTTCGTCAGTTGGACGTATTGACGCAAGCCGGCGGCCTCGGCCGCGATGATCGACGAATATCCAGCTTCGTCCTTTCCGTTCGGTCCGATGTCCGGCATGGAACATCTCCAAATAGTCTGGCCCGTCTTCTTGTCAAGCGCGGCCATGACGGCGTCCCGCCCGCCGGGCGTACACAATAACTTCTCGCCGTCAATAAGCGGCGATTCGCTGAACTTCCAGCCGGGGTTCTTGCCTCCGCCCAGGTCATCCTGGAGATTCTTGCTCCAACGCACCTTGCCGGTACCGGCCTCGACACAAACCACATTCCCTGATGTGCCTATCGCGTAAAGAACGCCGTTTTCAAAGGTTGGTGTGCAGCGAGGACCGTCATTATGCGGCGGCCCGACCTCGGCTGTCCACAGCCGCTGATGCGTTGACAAATCGTAGGCAAGAACGCATTGGACCTTTTTGGATTCGACCTGTATGTCCCCCATCGTATAGAGCTTGCCGTCCACGATTGAGAAGCTGGAATATCCGGTTCCGAGTCCGGAAAGCTCCCACAGGAGTTCCGGCCCCGCCTCCGGCCAGCTCTTGAGCAGGCCCGTCTCGGTGCATATTCCGTCACGATTCGGGCCACGCCACTGAGGCCAATCCGCCGCGCCGGCGGTAGCCTGATAGCTAAATCCGGCCAGACACAACACAAGTGTTAAAACTGCAACCGACAACTGCTCTCTATGCGTTCTCAACATGTTCATAAACCTTTCCAAAAGAGATTGTGAATTATCCGACAGACACAAAACCGTGTGCGGACGATTGAAATTTCAAACTGAATCGAACGAACTGATTTACCCTCAACCTTTAGCGCTGACATCGACACAAACCAACTGCCCCTCAGCGTTGCGGGCGTAGATTCTGCCGTTAGCAAGTACCGGAACAGTCCAGCACTTTCCGGACAATATTTGCGCCGATGCAAGTTCCCTGTAACCATCCGGCGAAGCCGCCGCAATTACCAGCTTGCCCTTTTCGCCGAGGATGATCAACCTGCCGCCGGCAAGCATAAGCGAGCCGGTACCCATCCCCGCCTGCGACCATTTCACCCGGCTGGTCTTGAAGTCCAGGCACGTCAGTTTGCCTCCGCCGCCAACCTGTCCGTCAAAGCCGTACAGGTGTCCTTCCCAGAGCACCGAGCTGTTGACCTGGTTGCGCATGTTCTTATTGGCCCAAAGCTCGGTGACTTTGCCGCCATTGACCTCCAAAAGCACACAGCCTTTGTTATACCCGGAGGAGATGAACACCATATCGCCCGAGACAATCGCGTCGGCAGCGTTAATATCGTAGTCGGTTTCCCACGGGAACTTCCAGAGTACCTTGCCGGTCGCGGGGTCCACGCCCACGAGTTCCTTGCAGACGGCGAACACCACAGACATCTGACTGCCAAGCGTGCAGGGAACAGCAGTGGAGTATCCACAGGCGCTCTTGCCGTTTTGCCATGCTACACTTCCGTCGGCCTTATTGAGAGCAACTCCGTAAGTGCCCGCGTTGAGAACGACCAGGTCGCTGGTAACCAGGGGCGAGCCGGAGAAGTACCACGTGGGATGTTTGATGCCCAATTCCTTATTCAGACGTTTGTGCCAGACGACTCGGCCCGTTGCCGCCTCGAAGCGGATGGCGTCGCCGTTCTTGCTGAAGGTATAAACTGCATCGCCGTCAACGGTCGGTGTCGCACAGGGACCGCCCTCGTGGCTCTTCGCAAACAAAGGGCACGGATAAGATTTCTTCCATATCTCGTCGCCCGTTACAGCATCCAGGCAATATACGATGTCGTTGTCGTCGATGTTGCCCGTGGCATAGACCCGGCCGCCACTGACGGCCATCGAGGCAAACCCAGTCCCAATCGAACATTTCCACAATATTTTAGGGCCTTCTTGCGGCCAGGTAGCGAGCCAGCCCGTTTCGCTCGATATTCCGTTGTGGTTCGGCCCCCGCCAATTAGGCCAGTCCTCAGCCTTGGCGGTGCCGCAGGAACCGCTTACGAATGCACTCAGGCCAAGCCCGAAGAACAGAGCCGGCACGTAATACCCAACTGTATTTTGTGATTTCACCTTACTTCTCCAGGAGAACCGCAAACCCTACGCCAAGTTTATAATGGATCGCCCTCGAATTGTCAACCTTTCGAAAACCGTCAAGGCTTAGACGCCAACGCTCCCGTGGGGCACGCAGCCACGCATTCGGCGGCTGATCGCTTCAAGCCTTCGGCAACGGAACGGCCGAAGGGCACCTGGACGCGAACATCGAAACCGCGACCTATGAACGCCAATCCGAGCGCCTCACCGGCCCTGGCGGCAATTTGTATGCAAAGCCCGCAGTCTATGCACTTGCCGGGCTCATAAATCACGTCCGCGTGTTCGACATGCTGAACGAAAGACCTGCGCTGCCCCTTGTACCGGCCCGGGCGGGCCTCATATTCATGGGAATGTTTCCGCAACTTGCAGTCGTCTGGCTTTCGGCAATCGCAGTGCAGGCAGCGAGCCGCTTCGCCGTGAGCCTGCTCATCCGTGAATCCCTCTCCCGCCTGCGCCGGTTCCACGCGCGATGCTCTGCTACCGCAGGCGGCAAAGGCATCTTTCTCATTAGCCATGATTTTGCCTATACGCGTATTGAACACTTTCGCCGGCCCCGTTGCGTTTCGGCCGGACAGAAACTGGTCAATCGAGGCCGCAGCTTCCTTGCCGTCCGCAACGGCTCGAACTGTGAGTTTTCGTTTGTGAACGGCGTCCCCGCCGGCAAATACACCGGGCAAACTTGTCTGGTACGTTACGCTGTCAACTGCAATACCCTTGGAACCCGCCTTGAGGCCCATGGATTCGGCATCTCCATCTTCGAGCGAACCGACGGCCACGAAGACAGCGTAAAAGTCTTTGCGCAAATCTTCCATCGACAGCGCGGCCCCGATTCGGGTCCCCGGCCGGAACTGCACACCAAGCTTCTCTATGAGGGCGATTTCCGCATCGAGTACGTCCCTCGGAAGCTCGGAGACCAAAACCCCGTATTGCAGCATGCCTCCCGGCTTCTCGCGGTCGTCAAAGATGGTGCAGCCGTACCCGGCCTGCCGAAGATAGTACGCCGCCGCCAATCCTGCAGGCCCGGCCCCAACTATGGCCACACCCTTGTCCTGCACGGGCTTACATGCGGGCATGTATGGTTTCGCGGATTGCAGGTCAACGTCAGCCACGTACCGTTTCAGCAGGCAAATTGATACGGCATGGTCAACCGAGGCTCGCCGGCATCCCCGTTCGCAGGGCGCCGGGCAGATGCGTCCCAACACGGCGGGCAATGCAATGTCGCGCTTGACGGTGGCAATCGCATCACTCAACCTGTCAGCCGCAATCTGCCGAATCATCAACGGGATGTTCATCTGCGCGGGACATATCACGTGACATGGCCCGAGACAATCGCCCAAATGATCGCTCAACAGCAGCTCCAAAGCGGCTTTCCTCGCCTCATGAACCTGCTCGCAATCGCTCAGTACCTGCATGCCGTCTCTGACAACGGTCGCGCACGCCGGCACCAGTGACGCGAGGCCTTCCACTTTAACCACGCAGACCATGCAACTGGTCGAAGGCTCGCAGCCCTCCAGGAAGCAAAGCGTGGGGATCTCGATTCCCAGCTTGGCTGCGGCATCAAGAATCGTTGTCCCTTCGGCAACTTCGATCTGACGGTTATCTATGGTCAACTTCGGCATTATTACTCAACCTTTACTGCATCGACAGGACAGACGTTCTTGCAAGTCCCACAGCGAATGCACTTGCCCTTGTCGATTTCGTGTTTTTCGTAGGGCTTGAATGCTATCGCATCGACCGGGCAATGTTGCACACACAGCGTGCAGCCGACGCAGTCATCCGCAATCGAATACGTTATCAAGGCCCTGCATTTCCCGGTGGGACATCGCTTTTCGATATGAGCCTCGTACTCGCTGCGGAAGTACTTGATCGTGGACAGGACCGGATTCGGAGCCGTCTTGCCCAGCCCGCAGAGGCTCGAAGCCTGAATCATCCGGGCGAGGTCCTCGAGTTCGTCGATATCGGTTGTCTTGCCCTCGCCCGTACACAGCCTTTCCAGGATATCGAGCATGCGCCGCGTACCTATGCGGCAGAAAGTGCACCGGCCGCAGGATTGATTTTGCGTGAATTCAAGAAAATATCTCGCAATATCCACCATGCAATCCGACTCATCAAGGACCACAAGACCGCCCGAGCCCATCATGGCTCCGACGTCCTTGAGCGTCTCGTAGTCAACCGGCGTGTGTGCCAGGCTGGCGGGAATGCATCCGCCGGAAGGTCCTCCGACCTGTACGGCCTTGAACCGCAATCCGCCTCCTATCCCGCCGCCGATATCGCGGACGATCTCGCCTATCGAAATCCCCATAGGCACTTCGATAAGGCCGCCCCGGGCGACCTTGCCAGCCAGGGCGAATACCTTCGTGCCTTTGCTGGAACCGGTGCCGAGACCCGCGAACTCGGCCGCGCCGTTTCGGATAATCCACGGGACTGCCGCATAGGTCTCGACGTTATTGATGAGCGTGGGGCTGGCCCAAAGCCCGCTGACCGCCGGATACGGAGGCCGCAGGCGGGGCATGCCCCGGCGTCCTTCTATACTCGCCATCAGGGCGGTCTCCTCGCCGCATACGAATGCACCGGCGCCGGGCATGATTCTAAGACTCAGCGAGAATCCGCTCTGCATGATATTATCGCCAAGCAAGCCACGCTGCCGGCAGTTTTTTATCGCCTCGGTAACCCGCTCGATTGCCAGCGGATACTCGGCACGGATGTAGAGATAGCCTTCGTCGGCGCCGACGGTATGGGCGGCTATAGCCATGCCTTCGAGGATGCGATATGGATACGACTCCATCAGCATGCGATCCATAAATGCGCCCGGGTCGCCTTCGTCGCCGTTGCATACTATGTATTTCTTCTCGGCCTTCTGGCTGCGGACCGCGGACCATTTCAGATGAGTCGGAAAACCGGCCCCTCCCCTGCCACGAAGTCCGCTTTGCTCGATTTCAGCGATGACCCGCTCGCCATCCATCTCCTCGATACACTTGCGCAGAGCCTTGAATCCTCCGTAACCCAGATACTCGTCGAGGTCAACCGGATCGATATTCCCGCAGTGTTCGGTGGCGATGTGTATCTGCTTGCCCAGAAAATCGGCAACATGCCCCTCTCGCACGTTTATCGAATGGCGTGTGACCGGCTCGCTCGCCCGGTCGCTCAGGATACCGTCCAGCACCCCGGAAATCCTGCCTGAGATTCTCCTGCTCAGCCCCGGCGTCTTGAAGTGCCGCAGGATAATGGGCTTGGCATCCTCAGGCTGGACCCTCGCATAAAGGTAAGACTTCTCGCCCGGCAACACGACCTCCAGCAACGGCGTCTGGTAGCACATCCCGACGCAGCCGACGCGCTTGACCGCCACTTCGATCCCGGTCTGGATCAATGCCTCGTCCAGGGCCTGGCGCAGCTTGCCGCTGCCGCGAGCCACGCAGCAGGAACCCAGCCCGACGCGAATCTCGGCGCCGGCTTTGACTTCGGCAGCTTCGGGCTTGGCCGCTTTGGCCCGGCCGGCATCTCTGGCGTGCTCCTGCCTGAGAAAATCGCTGATAACCGTTGAAACCGTATCCGGGGTGAGGTGGCCGTAGGTAACCTGACCGATTTGGACCGCCGGAGCCAACGTGCAACAGCCCAGGCAGGCTATTCTTTCAACCGTAAACAGCCTCGCGGCGTCGGTGTCATCGCCCGCGGGAATGCGAAGATGCCGGAGAAACGCATCGTAGATCTGGTCGGCGCCCTTGACGTGGCAGGCGGTGCCGACACAGACGCTGATGGTGTGACGACCGGCCGGGCGGTGCCTGAACTGGTTGTAGAAAGTCGAAACGCCCGCAATCGCCGCAGGAGTTATCTCTGTCAGATCACAGATACGTTCGAGCGCCTCCTCGGGCAGATATCCGAACCGGGTCTGTACGGCCTGGAGTATCTCCAACACCTTTTCTTTCGCCGTGCCGATTCTCTCAACGGCCTGTTCTACAAATTTCAAATCCAATTCACTCATAAACGCTGTCAGGGCTCTTTCGTTGCTTGCTCACCTATGCAATAGAGATTCTCCACCCCCCGTATGTAGATGCGACCGTCGGCGAAAGCGGGCGAGGCGTGGCACTCCTCTCCTAACTCGCATTTGGCCAACTCCTTGTATTCGGCTCCGGCCTCAGCGATGAACATGACGCCCTTTTCAGTCAGCAGATACAAGTTGTTGCCGACCAGGCTCGGCGAGGCCAAGAAAAACTCTCTCAAATCCTCCTCCCACACTTTCGCTCCGTCCGAAACCTTAAAACAGCTCAGCAATCCGTCGCTGCCCAGCATGAATATCCGTTCGCCATCGCTGACGGGGGAGCATATGTCCGGCCCCCCTTCCTCCATGCTCCATGCGATATGAGTCTCAGTAACATCGCCCCGGCCGTCGGCACGTATCGCAACCAGCTTGCTGTAGGGCTCTATGACGAATACGAACCCACTTGCATAAATCGGCGACGGCGCGATATCACCCGCCAGGCAGTTGGCCCGCCAGATTTCCGTGCCGTTAGTCGGATCGTACGCTATCACCCAGGGGTCCGCGCACGTAAGTATCTGAAACTGCTCGCCGACACTGACGACCGTCGGCGAACTCCACGAATTCCCGACCGGCCGCTTTGTCTGCCATACAATCTCGCCCGAGAATCCATCAACAGCCATCAGTACTGACTTTTCATCCTCACGGCCGCCCTGGTCGAACTGTATCAGGAGCGTATTTCGATAAATTGCAAGCGAAGATGCGTATCCGTAAGCGCTGTCGGGTATTCCCAGACTCTTTTCCCAGACCTTTTTGCCGTTGAAGTCAAAGCAGCCCACATCGCCGGTGACGAAAATGGCGTAAACCCGTTTGCCGTCGGTCGCAACGGTGGGCGCTGCAAAACCCGTGTCCTCCATCGGTTCGAGCGGCTCTTCCCCATCTTTCAATGGTACACGAGTGACCTCGCCCGTCCAGAGAAGCCTGCCGGAATTGGCGTCGAAGCAGAAGACCGCAAGTTCGTTCGGGTCGCCGCCGGAGAGGAATACACGGTCGCCGCAGACAACGGGTGAATTGTGCCCCGGAAGGGGTACCTTTGTCTTCCAAAGAATCCCTTCTCCCGTTTTTCCGTCCCACTTGACAGGTACGTTTGTATGAGTGCTGATTCCGAGTCCGCCGGGACCGCGAAAACCTGACCAGCTTTTGGCGAGTTGCTCGGCCGAAGGGCCGGAAGCGCCGCCTGTTGCCGCATCGCCGAAATCGATCTGCGGCCTTATCGCAAGAAGCAAGGCTCCTGAGCCCAAGATGACCAGACCGGCAGTTACCGCCCAACGGGCAAAAGTAGCTTCACGAACCTGCTCGCCGGGCTTGAAGGCAAGCAACTGTAGGTTCGGCAGCTTCTTCTTGAAACTATCTGAGAGTTTGAGACTTGCCAAAAGAACTACAACGCCGCCAAGCAGCAGGTATCCGCCTTTGCGAGAGCGATCCACCGCAAGAATCCGCTGCCGTCTTATCTGTAAGTCCAGTTCTCGAATCTGCGAGAGAAGCTGCTCATCGTCCGGGCGGCTGCGGCTCTCCGACCTGAGATTCGTCAACTTCAGCTCCTGTTCGCTATCCACAATTCTGCTGCGGCCGTAATTGAGCACAAGAAACACGCATACAATCGCCGAGAACGCCCCGGCGACGATTGCCGTCGCAACAGCACTTCGGTGCCACGCAGATATTGCCCGGCCATGCTCGGATGTAGTGTCGTTACCAGATGTCATTGATATTTACCAGCAACCTCTCCGGCCTCCTTTAATCTGACGTGCTCTCTGGGGCAATACTCGAAGCATCGACCGCACGCCAGACAGCCTGCCCTGTCGGCTTCGTAGTCCGCCCTTTGACGCCAAACAGAAAGTCCTATAAGTTTGAGCCCTATTACCAGGGCGACAAATCCGCCGAAAAACCACCCACCTAACTCGAACCTGGCCCGGATATTCGACGCTTCCTCGTAAAGCTCTTCTATTTCCCTGCCCGTAGCGCGGAAGGCGGCGCTTGCGTCCGTGGTATCCGGAACTGCACCTGTTTCTTCCAGATATATGCGGTCGGCCAATCTCACTGTTTCGTGCGCGCGCGATGCTACCCCTTCGAGGTTCGAGCCTGCCCAGGCACCCAGGAAAACCAGCACCGGCAAAAGAGCAAGCAGAAGCCCCAACCTCTTTCTGCCGCTCTTGTAATCCTGCGGCGACCAATCGGTCGCAGGCTTCCTGACAGCACCGAAGGGACAGGAATTCTCACAGAGCCTGCAATGAATGCACTCGTCCGGGGTAATGGTCACTCGCCATTTCGAGAGCCGCGAAAGCTGTCTGAGGATTACGCCATACGGGCAGATGAACCGGCAATAGGGACGCCCCACGAATACACCGATGAACAGCAGGCAGCCTCCGAGTATCAGGATGTTCAGGCTGCCGGTCAGGCGAAAGATTGAGACAAACGGGTCATATCTGCATATCACAAAAGCGCTGCCGGTCGCCGCGAAAAGGACCGCCGCACCGAGGTACACGTATGCAAAGATGCGCAGGCCGTTTTCGGCCCAGGGCGGTATCGAGACGGGGCGCATCAGCACGAGATCCTGGATCGCCCCGAGGGGGCATACCGCCGCACAGAAAGCCCTGCCAAAGAAAAGGGTAAATACGAGCGGCAGCAGGAAGAAGATTACAACAACAATCGGCACTGCATAGTCGCTGTCAAAAACCGACAAAACAATATTCTGGGTCGCCCCTATAGGACAGACGCAGCCCTCCCGCCAGAAGCCGAAGTAAAGCAGTGAAAACACCGTGAGGGCAAATATCGCCCGCCGGTTACGTTTCTTCAATATCAGATACGAGGAAACCGCCAGCGCGGCCAAAAGTACGGCGGCGTCTATGTATTCATAACCGTCCCGACGCGGAGCAGGTGCGGTTGTGCCCGGTATTTCATGCTTGGTTTCCACGAAGTCAGGCGGCGGAAAGCGTTCGACACCCGATACGGCGTCGCACAAAATCAGGGACAGAGCCATGACGATGATTATATTGCCAAAATCTCTCATTAAGCGTGATCCACCTTTTTGAGTAGATAAGGCTGGTCGGCGGGAACCCGCTTATACGCCCCTGACGGACAAGCCACGGCAATGGAGCACTCATTACAGTTCAGGCAGCGGTCATGCCGAACCTGAAGAAAGAATGAGCCGTTTCCGAAGGCGGCGCAGCCCTTGACGCACTTGGCGCAACCGATGCAGAGAGGTTCGTCGATTGTGTACTCGTAGTAAGGCTCCTCCACAAAGGTTCTCTTTATTGCCCCGGTGGGACAAAGCTCGTTTTCGGCGCCGGGTTCCAGCACTGTTGCTCCCAGCTCGAAATAGCCTGGGCAGAAGTCACAATAGCCGCATATGCCGTAAACCTGAACGCATTTGACGGCCGATTCTTCCAATACGCAATAGGTCGCACAGTTGCCGCAGGCCACGCACGTGTACGGGTCAATCTGCCATACGGTATCCGTTTTCCTGTTCTTGCGAGCCGAGGCCCCTGCCACCACCCCCAGAGCCGCCAGGCATCCTCCCCAGAGGCCGTCTCTGAGGAAATGACGCCGGTTGATTGTCTTTTTATTTTCCGCCATTATCTACTCCCGTCAGGGTCCTTCTCGCCGAGAAAGCCGCAGGCAAACCGCATTGTCCCAGAACCTTGCAGCCGGCGCAAATCCCGCTGTTGATGCACTTGCCTTCCCGCATCAGCCGCCGCTTCTTGAAAAACATACTCGCCCCGCCTGCCGTCAGCAGCCCCAAAACAGCATAACGCAAGGCTCCTGCGCATAGTTCCCGGCGGCTTGCGGATTGTCCGAAACTGTCTCTCACTTCTCAGCCTTTCACTCTGGTAAAAATCCTGACAACATTTTTGATCGTGTCCAGCACCAATACGCGTCCGTTGGCGTCAACGGCCACGTCGAAACCGCCGGCCTGGCACTCTTCCGGCAGCATGCAGATTCTCAAAGCCCCTCCCGGCGCCAATTGCTCCGGCCCGGCAACCACACCTGTGAAAGCACCTTCCGCGCTGTAAATCTTGACCCGTATCAGGCCCTTTTCGCAAGTGACAAACCCACCATCGGGCAGCACGGCGATATTCACGGGATTGCAGCAGCCGCAGAACCCTTCTATATCAACCGAAGCCCTGCCCCACGAAAACTCAAAATCCCCGTCAAATGTGTATGCCTCGATACGAAGACGGCCGGGGTCAACCACGCGCAGCAATCCGTCCTTTGAAACGACCAGATCGAAATAAGCACTCGGAATCACGAATCCGGGGACATTCCTGTCGGGGTCTTTTTTGCCGATGTGACTGACAAGCTTGCCCGTGGTGTCAAAGCGGACAACAACACGGTTGCCTGCGTCGGCAACAAATACATCGTCCTGCCAAACAGCTATGCTGGTCAGGATTGCATCGGGGCCCAGACTGTCCCAGCTCGCCTGA
Source organism: Planctomycetota bacterium (assembly GCA_043820045.1). Lineage (GTDB taxonomy): Bacteria > Planctomycetota > Phycisphaerae > Sedimentisphaerales > Anaerobacaceae > JBDREF01. Next base: position 27,164 of record JBDREF010000292.1, read on the forward strand.
AGCTGGCCCTGGGCGGTATAGACTTCCACGTGGTCGTTGAAACCGATATATACATTGCCGTCGGCCGCCACTGTTAAGCACCTGGGCTCGGCAGCCAGTTCAATGCCGGCCAGGGAGTCGCCGCTGGCGGCAAATCTGCGAACGGCCTTATCGCCAGCCACGTAGATCGAGCCCTGGGAATCCGCGGCAATGCTGTGCGAAGCAGCCAAGCCGGTGTCGATCGGATCGGCTGATTCTTCGTACAGAATCAGATTGGGATCAACGTGCGCCAGCTTCTCGATGTCGTATTTGAACTGTTTGCCGAGGCCGCTGCCTTTGCTGCCGAGCACATTGAGCTTCATGACGGCTACCGCAGCAACCACCACCGCCACGCCAACAAGCACGCCGACAAGAACCTTCATATTTGTCGTTCCCGACCTTCTGTTCATTCGGACACCTTCACCACCGCCGTAGAGGCGGTATTGTAGCAAAAAAATCCTTCATATTCAACATGGCCCTCTACGCTATTCGGATATATCGAGACATATCATCTGCTCAGTATCGCGTACTATCAACCGGCCGGAGGCAATTGCCATCGGGCCCCACGATTCGTGTCCGGCCAGCACTTTCGCCTGGGCCAGTTGGGCGTAACCGGCCGGGCCAGTCTGTGCCAGAGTCAGCACTCCGGAGTCGTCCATAAGATAAATAAGTCCATTTACAATCGCGAACGGGCCGCTTCCGAACTTGTTGGCGCTCGTGCTGGTCCAGACGACATTGCCGTCAAGGTCGAGGCACACGAGTTGCGCGTCAGGCCTGACGCCGTAGATGTGCCCCTCGTAGAGGATAGGGCTTTGCTGTATGGAGCCAAACACTTCCGTCGGATGCAGAAATTCCGATTCAGCCGTTATCTTCCCGTCCTTCTCGCTCAGACGCAGCATCGTGCAGCCGTTCTCATGCTGGCCGTAACCGGCGGTCAGGAATATCCGGTCTTGCCCGACAATTACGGGCGTCGGGACATTGAACCGGACTTTCCACTGGTCGTACTTCCACAGGACGCTCCCGTCCTGCACCGAGACGCCGATGACTCCCCCCTTGATATGATCGCCGCCGCAATAGACGTAGAAGCGCTTGCCGTTGAATTCCATCGGGACAATTGACGAATGCGTCATGACCCAACCGTCCGGATTGGGAGTATTCCAGATGATTTCGCCGCTCTCGCAATCCACGGCCATCATAAGAACACTACTGCCCGCCGGTGCAATGATGGCCTTGCCGTCCTCAATGAGCGGGCACTGTGCCGTGTACCACTGGGGAACTTTCGTACCGAATTCGGCGACAAGATTGAACATCCAGCGGAAATTGCCCGTCATTGAGTCGAGGCAGGTAACGTGGCACTTCGGACCCATCGTAACGACGTACTTGTCCGTCACCGCCGGAACCGTTCGGCTCATCCCATGCCATCGTTTCACCTTGACCGGATAAGAATATCGCCAGATATCTCTGCCGTCCTGAAGCGACAGACATCGAACGAAATCAGCCTGCTGCTCGCGGTCGTAATCCAGCAAGTACACCCGCCCGGCGTAGATCGCCGCTCCGGCGAAACCTTCTCCGACCTCAGCAGACCACAGAACCTTGGGCCCCCCGGCCGGCCAGGACGTCGCAGGCGAGAGAGCCTCTGTACTTATCGCGTCAAAGTTCGGTCCTCTGAAACGCGGCCAGGCACCGGGCAAATCGGCGGGAACACCGTCAAGCTGTACCAACCTGCCCTGAATCTTGACGGCGCCGCCATCCTGCGCCGGCGCATTGGCGTCGGACGGGGCGGGCGGCAGCCGTTCCTGGAGTTCCATCGCTGCATCGGCACTGAGCCATACATACAGCAAGACGATCCCCAAGACGGCGAATCCGACAGGTATTGTCTTTGCGATGGCAGATTTTCTCATAATTCAGCGCCGCAACTCTGCGGCATCTACTCATTCCTCAATGCGTCCAACATTCTTCCACTAAGCGCCAAGGTCGTCGCGACTCTCACCCATATCATCCCGCTCAGGGCTATACCGCAAACAGTTAGCGCCAGTGAGACATACGGCACGGAAACTCCCGGTGATCTCAAGGCAGGACTCGCCGCAACCAGGGCGGCAACCGTGCCGCACACCAACCCGGCAAGCAGAAGCCCGGAGTGCTCGCAAAAGACCATCCGTCTCAATAAACGCTTATTAAACCCTACGGCCTGCAACATTGCAAGCTCGTTTCGCCTCTCAAGCATATTGCGCAGGACTACGAGCCCGAGCCCGACGCTGCCAAGAATAAGCCCAAGCCCCCCCAGAATCTCAAATATTGAAAGATACGTATTCTCAACTTCACTGAAGGCCGCCAGCCGCTGTCTGGCCGAGGTAAGCTCCACCCCAAAGTCCGCCAATTGGGCCGAGAGGTGGTCGGCCGCAGCCTCGACCCTGTTCTGCGGAGCATCGATAAGCAACAGTCGATAACCGTCCTCGGAGGGAAAACGTCTCACAAACTGGTCCTCAGCGATGAGCAGACTGCCCTGCAGGATTGAGTTTTCCAGCATCCCGACGAGACGAACGCGAAACGTCCGCCCCTTCTCATCGCTGTACTCGATCTCGTCGCCAAGGGATTTTCCCATCGCCCACTTGATAGTGGCATAATCGCCGACAGCAGGTACAACGTCTTGATCTTCATGGCCGTCAAGCAGGTCCCAGCCGTTCTCGCCGCCGGCTGTGGCCTCAACGCTGGTAAACCTGAACGAGCCACGAGCCGACAGCCGCCCCGGTTGGACACCGAGCAATCGGGGTCTCTGCGCTCGGTTGAGGTTGAAACAGCTCGCATCGTCGCCATCGTGGACGCGCAGTTGAACAACCTCGACGCCTTTAAGGATATTGCCGTCAAGAACCATTGACTTGCGGCCGGAATCGGTATTCAAATCGTGCAGAATTCCTATGGACGATTCACCGAAGAGGGTAAAACCACCGGTCCCTGAATCTCGCCGATCTGCGTGCGCCAAAGGATCGTGCCTGAATGCCTCGACCGCTATCACCAGGAAGATGCCGCAGGCGAGCAAAGCCACAACGGCCAGGCTGCGGCCGCTCCGCCTGGTCGCATTACGAAGCGCCAGGCCCGCAAGCGAAGATACCGGCTTTTTCCAACTGCCTCCAACGATTCTGAGCAAAGCACCGCTCAGTGAAAGCCCGGCGGTCAGCAACAACGCCCCGGCCCCGAAAAACGCCCCTGCCACGGCGTTCGTGTCATCGGATCCCACAGCAGCCGGCAGCACCAGCGCCCCTGCCGTTGCCAATACAGCAACGACCAGGCCGACCCTGCCGCGCCGGACGGATTTGCCAGCAGCAAACTGCCACTGCGCCGGACCGGAGAGTAGCTCCCGGGCCGGCCGGGAAACCTGTTTTCGCAGCGTCAGCCATATTGCAGCCAGACAAATGACAACTGCAGCCAGTGCCCCCGCAACAAGAGTCAATGGCTTGGCGTAGAAGTAAATCGCCGAGCCGCTTATCGCCTTCGAGAGCGCATAAATCATAGCTTTGGTATAGAGCAGCGCGGCGGCCGTTCCGACAATCGCCCCGGGCAGCGCCAACAGCAGACCCTCGATGAGCAACAGCCTGCCGACCAACTTCGGCTGCAATCCGACGGCAAGCAGTGTTCCGACCTGCTGATTTCGGCTCTCGACTCCAAAGACGAACAGCAGACCGGTCAGGATGACCGCAGCGATTATTAGAAAAAAGCTCAGACCCAGAAAGAGCCAGCCGAAATAAGTCCCCTCGCCGCCGGCCTTTGTGCCGAGCCGGCGTACAGGCTGGAAAAAAAGCCCAACTGAAGCGGGGTCAACCTCGCCCAACAGCCTTGCTTCCATATCTGCCGCGGATACCGCCGCAAGGGGGTAACGCACCGCCGTCAAGTCGCCGTATCTGTTGGCCCACATGGCCTGGCCGGCCTTTAGCGTCACAAAAGCCTTGGGCGTACCACGATACCGGTCCCAGTACGCCTCATCTTTCGCTCGTATCTTGTCGAGGTCGATTTCAATCCCCGGCTCCCAGTCCCTGCAATTGTTCGCATCTGCAAGACCCGGAAAATCCGGCATCAGCTCAGGATCGACGGCGAGCCCGGCCATGGGCAGTATTTTCCGGACCGTGAAACCGGATTTGCGCTCCACCAGCTTCCGCATCGGCCCGACGACGAAATAAGTGAGTTCTATCGTATCGCCCACTTTTGCCCCGATGTCGTCGGCAAGCCACTGGTTTATCAGAATCTCACCATCCTTCATATCCGTAGGAATCAGACCCTTCCCATCCGCATCCGAAGCCATGGCGGCAACAGTGGAATAGGGAGTCGCGTTGTCGCCAAGGCGCAATTCGTTAACGAAATACGTCATAATTCCAACGGCTCCGTCAGCGGCATTTATCGCGGCGGCAGATAGAGATTGGTCGATGAATATCCTGTTGCTGCGCAGTTCCAGCACTTGCCTGGCGTCCAACTTGCGAAGCTCCAGGCTTGCGTCACCGAGCCGCCAACGCTTCTTGATCGCTGCGTCGGCCTGTTCAACCGTCAAGTCATGTTTCGCACCGCCAGCCACCAATAACACGTTTGCCCCGCCAGAATTACCGAGATTCTCCTGTAACCACTGAATCGGAACAAAGACGTTCAACGGTGCAATCTGGTTGGCCTGCAATCCGAAACGGCCGAATTGTGATTTGCCGGCAATCGCTCTTACAGTCGGCCGCAGGAGAACCGACAAGTCCGAGTCGGGCGTAAGAGGCACTTCGCGCGGCATCAAGCCCGGTTTCTCAATCCGAAGCTTGACTTCATCGCCCGGTTGGGCGCCAAGCCTTTGTGCCAGCGGTTCGTTCAGGACAACGCCCCCGTTCCAATCGGCCCAAAAGGACTCAGCGTCCTTCATTGCTCCAATTTGAAAGAAACGCCCGTCAACGCCAAGCACCTGAACGTTGTTTGCCTGCTTTGTGCCGTCACTGTTGGCAATCAAGCCTCGTAATTGCAGCACTGGCGCTACAGCAGTATTCAGCTCTTTCGCCATGTCGTCGGCCAGTTCTGCCCTGAAGAACCTGTTCTGTGAAACCAGAGCAAGCTGCGTTGTGCCTAACCGGGCACTGACCATCATCATGAGGCTGTGGCGCACCGAATCGCCCACAACCAGAGCACCGGTGAGCACAGCAGTGCTGACCGCTACCGCAAGCAGGACTCCGAGATTCGTCCTCCAATAGAAGACTACACTTCTTCTGGCCAGTGTCCAAAAGCTCATGCAACGCTCCTGTTTGTCAGCAGGCCGTTGTTCAATTCCATTACCCGGCCCACACGCTCGGCGAGTTTAAGAGAATGTGTCACTACAATCAGTGCGACCTGTTCGCTCTTGTTCAATTCGACAAGCAAATCGGCAATATTATCCGAAGCATCGCTGTCCAGAGACCCGGTCGGCTCGTCCGCCAGCAGCAGCCTGGGTCTGTTGATCAAAGCTCTCACAACCGCCACGCGCTGCCTCTGCCCGCCGGATAGCTCGCCCGGTCTGTGCATAAACACGTCCTTGAGTCCCACACGCTCAAGCAGGCTGACAGCCCTTTCGTTAACCTCTTTCCTTGAAGCATGGTTTTTGAGGGCAAGTGTCGGCACCAGAACATTTTCAAGCACCGTGCATTGCGGCAAGAGATGATGCAGTTGAAAAACGAACCCTATCTTTCGACTACGAATCTCGGCAAGCTCAACCTCATCCAACCCGGCAAGGTCCCTGCCGTCGAACAATACGCTGCCGCCGCTCGGACGGTCCAGTGCACCGATGATATTCAGCAGCGTACTCTTGCCGCTGCCGGAGGGCCCGACTATTACCAGGGACTGGCCCTTATCGACCTTCAGCGTTATGTCCTTCAGTACACAGACGCCCCCCCCGGCGCCCGGCGACTCGTAGCTTTTTGTCACGTGAACAAGTTCAAGCATGCTTACCTCGACGCACATTGGCCTGCAATTTCACGGTATATACGCACCATTTCGCCTGCTGTTTGCTCAATATTGAATTTTTGAACAACGGCGTCTCTGCCCTTCCTGCCCAGTTGGCTCGCATAATCCGGCTTGAGCAGCAGCGGCTCTATCGCAGCGGCCAAGGCCTCGGGATTATTGGGCTCGCAGAGTACCCCTCCGCCGGTCATCTCCAGCAGTTCCGGAAATACGCCGCTCGAAGGCTCCACGACCGGCACACCCACAGCAAGAGCTTCGAGCACGTACAATCCATAAGCTACGGGCTGCTTTTCCGGCACCGACAGGACCGAGAGAGTATGCAAGAAAGCAAGTTTGGACCTGCGGTCGAAATCCGGCAGAAACTCGACGTCGTCGATCAGGCCGTTGGAAGCCAGCCGTTGTCGCATTTTACTTAAGAACGCTTCGTCGTCGGATCTTCGACCGCCTGTGATGCGCAACCTCGCTTGTCTCAATTCATCGCGCTTCTTTAGGATAATAAAAGCGTCAACCAGCGTATCCAGGCCCCTGTCCGGGCACATCCTTGAGAGGAAACCGATGGTGGGTATATCCGGCGCGGCTGCGGCAGGCTCGTATCCGTCGAGTGAAATACCTGTATAAACGACGCGCAGCCGATCCCGATGAAGCCCGAGCCTCTGCTGCATAACCTTGGCATAGTATCGGCTCACCGCAATAAACGCGTCTATGTCGCCGGCCCGTTCTGCAAGCACTTGCCAGGCTTGCTGCGAATACGGAGACGACAACCCATCCAGAAACCCATCTTCGTCCTGGAGCAGGCAGACGACCGGGACACGAAATCTCTGCTTGATGCCTCTGGCAAGTCCAGCCAAAAGAATATTGGATAGGCACACGATATCAGGCTTGTTGTCCCGCGTATCGAGCCATTCAAGAAGTCTTTCCAGTTCCTTTGCCTGGTGGCCCGTTTCTCCTCGCAGCATCGAGATCGTAGTCTCGCCCAAATCTCTCGCGCTTGTCATCCCCGCTTTACGGCCGATCCACGTCAAGAGCTTCGGCGAATCAAGCCAGCGATCGAGCCAGCGAGGGGTCCTTCGAAAGAAATTCAACTTCTGCTGAAGATACACGTTGAGCCCGCCAAAGAAAATCGGGGCGGTATTGACCGAATCGCTTTGCTCGATTTGCAACGGCAGGTAGAGAGGAACGGTCAGCACGTCATTGCCGGATTTAAGAATCGCCTTAGCCAGAGCCGCATCACGCAAACAGTTCTCGCAATAAAAACTATCCCCCGCGCTCGGCGCAATTTGAACAATCCTCATAAGTCTCCACTTGAAGTTTCATCGTCCGGCGCCGAATGCGTACACGTACCCGTCGTCACAGCCGACAATAACCAGACCTCTGGCCACCGCCGGCGACGAGGTAATCGCCTTGCCGATCTCGTACGACCAGACCTTGCTTCCGTCGGAAAGTTTCAGAACATAAAGCCGGCCGTCCTCCGAACCCACGACCACCTTGTCACCGCAGATAACCGGCGAACTGTCCACCTCGCCCAGCGTCTGGAAAGTCCAGACGGCTTTGCCGTCGTCGCGGCCGATGCAATGCACTCGCTTGTCCCGCCCTCCGACCACGACCACGCTCTCGCCGACCGCCGGTGAGGAAAAAAACGGCGAGTCGCTGCCCGAATATTTCCACACGATTTGCCCAGAGGCGATGTCGGCTCTAATGAATACATTGTCGTAGTTGCCGACATAGATCTGCCCCTCGATGAATGCTGCAGAAGCAGCAATATATGAACCGCTATCGATGTGCTTCACTTCGCTGCCGTCTGCGAGGGATACAACATGAATCATGGCATCGCAGCCGCCAAAAGCGGCCTTCTGGTCGCTGACCGCAGGAGAGCCGTTTATGTAGTTGTCCGTCTCATACGTCCAGACGGCCTTTCCGTCCGCGGAATCCACACAGTGCAATTTGTTGTCGTAGCTGCCGATGAGTATCCATACGCGATCGCCGTCCGGGGACCGCGTCCAGTTGGCCGCTCCGAGAATCTCCCCTTCCGTCTCATACTTCCACCGAAGCTGCCCGTCGTTTGCATCCAGAGCGTACAGAAAACCGTCGGAGCAACCCACGTAAACCGAATTCTCGACCACACAGGGCGTTCCCTCGATAGCATCGGCAGCCTCATACGACCACAGTCTTCGGCCGTCATGTATATCGATGGCGTAAACATTCTTATCGGACGAACCAACAAAGACGCGGTCGCCGACGATTACCGGCGAGGATTTGATTTGACCGTTCGTTTTGAACTTCCAGACGACTCTAAGTGAATCGGGCAAAGTCCCCGACGCCCGGCCCAGGAGGCTCTGTCCGCCCCGAAACATCGGCCATGCGCTTCGGTCGTCGATCGTTACCTGAGGCCGGACGGACTCTTGGCCCGTCCTCTTCTCGCCGGTTTCGGGTCCCTCGATTATCACCACCGCCAGCACGATGCACAGCGCAGCTACAATAATGACTGCCAAGATGCCTTTAGTAACAGCTTTCATGGCGGCGATAATAGCGTATTATTTGAACTTAAGCAAGAAAGCCTTTGAGGTGTGCGGGGTGTTGATGACGGCCGAAAAATCGCCGAGCTACTGTGGTGTTTTGGCAAGAGGAGGCTTTTCGGCAACGTATTGGCTGCGAGCCTCGGCGATGAGCTTGAGCATCTGGTCGGCCTGGCTTTGGACCTCGGGATCGGCATTCGTTACTCTCGAATTCCACTTACTGTACTCGCGATTTAGGTGCTGTCGTGTCTTTTCTCTGCTCATGTCCGAACTGATTCCGAGAATGGTTTCTATATCCCTGACTTCGTGCATTTCAACGGGAAGGACCTTCTCCATCATGACGCGGAACTTCTCGCCGTCAACCTCGAGCCAATTCGCCAGATTCTTCAGGGCTTCCAACTCTTCGGCAGAGACGTAGCCGCTGGCTTGCACCACGTACAGGCAAAGATCCAGAATATCGTAGCGCTGCGCGAGCGGCGCAATCTCGACTATTTCGGTGCAGATTTCACTAGCGTTGAGCGTTTTGCCCGCGCGGAAAAAGTCAATGGTCTTTTCCAGAGCCTTGTCGAGTTTACTTCGGGCTTGCTCGGAACTCTGCTCCGAATCGTCCAAAATGTTGTCCCGCGCCCAGTTCTTTATCAGTTCGATCTCACAATCGTAGAGCTTGTTGTCGGCTGCACTGACAACAAACCCCAGCGCAACTGCGAGCACCTTCGTTCGATCAATATTCTCCTGCAGATCCACGTAGCCGATTTCGGGATTTTCGTAGGCAAACGTGCATCGTGCATGAGCAAGCTCCTGGTCGGTATCGGCCGATGATATCGACAGATCGAACTGCAAGTCCCTCCATCCCTTGCGAGGAAGTACTGTCAGATCAGGACGCAACTGCGCTGCGGCGGTCCAGTCCGACAAAACAGTGACCCTGTGCGGCAGCTTGCCAAGCTCAGCCGTGTGGCAAAACACGGACCCGTCCGACGCAGCCGCTGACGCCCGATGTTTTGCTCTGACCTGCACCGCCTGAGCCATGGAGGGTCCATCTGTGATATCCAGGATTGAAATCTTCAAAGCCGTACGGCACATATCGTCCGGGGCGTGAATCGAGCCGCAGATCTCCATACTGAAGGCATCGAAGAAACTCTCACCTTCTTTTACCCTTATCAATCGAACACGGCAATTGAGGATGCTCATATCGAGCCGAGCGAAAGATTCGGGATTGCGGTCATGTTCCTCCTCGCCCAGGATCCTCTGCTTGGCGCGGTCAAACAAGCTTGAGAGCTTCAATTGGCTCACGAGGGTCTTGAGCCTGAACTGAGGGGCAAGCTGCACGAGTTTCGACCGATAGTCAAGACATCCGAGCCTGGGGTGATTCCCCGGTTCCGCAAGCGAGGGGCGGATAATCAACCTGCTGAAAATCACTGCCAGAGATACTGCCAGTATAATCGAAACTGGAATCAGAAATCCGCTCATCCGCCCTACTCGCACATATGGTTACTCAACTTTTGATCTGCCTACGGCAGTAAGCTGCTTCTTCTCTTTTTTCTCTTTCACGTTGCTCTCGGATATCCTGCCGTCCTGGTCAAGAGAAATGTCGACCTCAAGAACCTTACCCGATTCGACATCCTCGAACTTGCAGTGCATTCTCTGGTTCACGTCATAACTGTACGTAACCTTGATGGGACATCCCGACTGCCTGTTCGGAGGAAGTGTGAACTTGTGCGTCGCAATCTTGTTCACGTACTTCACGGCGCTGTCTTCGCCCTGGGTGACGGTCACTTCGACTTCCGCCTGGCCGTCAGAAAGGGTATAGAATGTCTGCGATGCCTCGCACGGCAGAGGTGTATTCTTCTTGAGGATTATGCGGTTCTCAATTACGCGCCGGCCCGTTTCCTTGTCAACAGGAGCACAAATGGTCCCGTAGCTGTGGTTGCAGACATCGGTAAGACTGATGTCCTTCAGCCCCCCGGCCACGCCTGCCGGTACCTCATCAGGCTTTTCCCTGAGCATCGCCAATCCAGCGTGCAACGCGGCGCCGAGTGCGACGCATTCATCGACATTAACGGCGGTTTCCGGGGCAAATCCGAACGTCTTCTCCAGGCGCTGCTGGACAAACGGTATCCTGGTGCTGCCCCCGACAAGCAGGACCTTGTCGATTCCGGAAGGCTCGATGCCGGCCTCCTCAAGGGCGACCTCCACCAGAATATCCGCGCGATCCATCAACTCCGAAATAGCCTGTTCGAACATTTCTCGCGTTATCTCCACTCTCATGTTGCCCGCCGGGCCGTAGAGCATCTTCTTCGCAACGTTACGACGCGACAGTGTCCGCTTGATGTCCTCGGCTTCATCTTCGTACTTGGCTCTGTCCTCATCCGAGCCGATCAGTTCGGCGCCGAATTTGTCCCTGTAGCTTTGCTCCAGAAGCTCCAGTATCTTGAGGTCGAAGTCAACGCCGCCGAGCGCATGGTCGCCCTGCGAGCAGACGATATCCATTTGGTGGCCCTTGACGTCCATTATGGTGACATCAAACGTTCCGCCGCCAAGGTCATAGACAAGCACCTTTCCCGAGACATTCCGCGTAGTCGCATAATACAGGGCCGCAGCGACGGGCTCGTTGACGATTCCGATCACGTTCAGACCCGCCATAATCCCCGCGTCCATGGTCGCCTTCCTGCGAACCTCGTCGAAGTGGGCCGGCACAGAAATGACGGCATCGCTAATCTCGCCGTGCTCGACGGAACAGTCCTGCTTGAGCTTTTTCAGGATCAAAGCAGACAATTCCACGGGCGTCCAGTCCTTTGAATCGATATTCTTGTGATAATTCGAATCTCCCATGTGCCGCTTTATCCATCGAATCGACCTCTCGGCGTTCAGATGCCGGGAGTTGATCGCTTCAATGCCCACGCGGACTATCTCAGAGTTCTCCTCGTCGAAGAAGATCGCAGATGGCGTGAGTCTTTCGCCGTCAGCATTTGGGATTATCTCCGGCTTGCCTATAGCATTGAGAATCGCTAACGCCGAAAAAGTCGTGCCGAGATCTATTCCCACTATATTAACCATTTTGCACCCCCTGTTTCGTGCCTCGGTGAATCGTGGCTCCGCTTATGGTGTCTGCCCAAGTGAGATTCACGATTCTGTAATCAAGCATATAGTTTAACCTGAGCTGGACGTACGACCTTTGTACTGTCCTCGTCAATAAAATATTGATAGCCTGGTCTGATAACACTCGCGATCCTGCCCGCCCGGCCAGGATCATCGCACTCCTCTTTTTCCTTGACGGCTTCGGCACATTTCTCCTGACCTCGATATTCGCTGTCGGTCTCGGGCTCGAACTGCTCGATACCGCTTGACTCCAGGGCGAAGACCAACTCATCCATTACTTCCCCAAGGTGCGTTGCCCTGACGTCATCTTCACTCATACTGCTGATGCGATTGTCAAGATTGTCTATGCAGCGAATAATACGCAGGCAAAAAGTCCTGATAATATTCCAGTCGTATCCGTCCTGAAGCTTCTTGAGCCTGTCCTGCTGATAGGCAGTGTATTCACGAATAGCCGAAACCTGCTCGGTGAGGTCCTCAAGGGCGTTGCTGAACGGCTCCGG
>JBDREF010000293.1:0-5888 GCA_043820045.1 Planctomycetota bacterium
CACCCGCTGAACTTCTATCGTGGCAACATAGTTCTCGATCTTTCCAAGTGACTCATTCGTGTCGGTATCAAAGATTTCCTGACCTTCGCCATAGATGTCGAACAGCATGCCTTTCGCCATCCTCTCGCCGCCCTGGTTCAAAATTATCTCATCGCCCTGCACAGCAGCGATTTTAACCGGGTACACCCGGTCGATAACCGCCTTGATAACTTCGTCGGCTACGAGCTTCAGAAATGCGTCGCGGATCTGCGCCGGATTCCACTCGGAAGGACTCTGCTCGTCGGCGAGCTTTCTGACCTGCTCGTTCTCGAGATATTTTTGCACGTTCGAGGCAACGACCACCTGCTTTGTAGCGCTGTCGACGAGTCTGTAATCGAGATTGAACCTCGCCTTGAATTCGCTCTTTGTGTAATCGGCGGCCTTCAGATAGGTATCGATTCTCTTGATTGAAGCCTGCGTTATGGTCCCGACAAGCAGATAATCGCCGCCAAGGGTTTCGATTAACCTTGCTTGCTCCCGAATTGGTGCATCGGAAGAAACAAGCATATTTTTCTCCCTGGCGAAGTCATTGATGCTCTGCCTGTCCAGTACGGCGAATTTATTCGTCTGGGTCAGCCCGACGACAAGCCGCTGCGAAAACAGTTCCGAAAGCGTATCAGCGGGGATGGTGACATTCAGGAAAGTGTAGGCCGGCTGCTGTGTTTTAACCGGCATCAAGGCAACCTTTACTCTTCTTGTCTGCTCCGCTGTGCCGTAATCGAAAACATCGACCTTGAGCTTGACCTCGTACGTGTTATCGTCGAGCTTCTTTTCTTCGATGACCTCATAACCTTTGACAAGTCCACCGATTTCGGTCGTATAGGCCGTGCCGCGTGTGCTAACATCCACAGAATCGAAGTCGATCCTCCTGCCGCCCGCGGCATCGGCCGTAACACCGGCGCCTGCACCGCGAAAATTGAATCTATAAGCGGTAGTATCGACCTTGACGCTTCTGACCTGCTCGACCGCACGATACAAACCGTCCTTGACGGCTTCGTCTCTGGTCATCCCATGACCGATTACTTCGCGGGTTACGAATTTGTCCGTCGTGGTCTTTAACAGACCACCTTTGTTTCCGGCCTGATTCGGCGGCTTCTGCTCTGCAGCCTGTGGCTGGGCGGCGGATAAACCCGCCGTTGTCAACAGGCAGAGCATGAATATACACATTATCTTCTTCATCTTTCCACTCTCTGACAGAATTGTCTGTCATCCCATTACCAAGACACGGATTTATTGCTGCCTCTCTTACCGACAACCACTTCATCCTGCCAAAATCTGAGTCCGCTCTTAACATCGCTCAACATCAACTGGAAATAGTATTCGACCTGCTGGCGGTTCCTGCTGATGCGGATATTCCTCTGGAATATCTTGCCCGAGATGCTCAGGTCCGGAGCAATCAACGTGCCCCTCTTGGCAACGGTATTGGGGTCAAACTCTTCGGAATCCCTGAGCCCTCTCGACTCGGTGACGAGCTTATCGGTGCCGCTTCCGACGGCGGACGTCATCACGGCCTGGCCGCTGTTTAACATTTCCGTCTCGACTTTCATCATGAGCTGGTCGGTGTCAATTCTCTGCATCGTATCATTAACGATCCGACCTTTGGCCACTACATATCTGCCGCCACCCTGCTTTTTCAAAGCGCTCGAAGCGAGCAATGACTGGACCATCTGACTTGCTGCCTGGTCGAAGTCCCTGTAGTCCAGAGCCATAACGGCTCCACCCTCATCGTTCCTCATATCGATGGTGGTCGTTTCCTCGCCACAACCTACCGCCAAAATACATACTGCTGCCAATGCTAATTGTAATATTGTTGCTTTCATACTTTACTCCCACTTTCTCGTATCCATTCTGAAGTTTACGGCGTTCGTTCTCGGAGCAACGACCTTGAAGCTAAACGGTGACTTTCCCATCGCCGACATCGGTAGCCACGTACTTGTTTTCGTTCCGACTATGAGCCCGTCCGTATCCAGCCATTCGACTCTGTACCTGAAACGTTTGGTGTTGTACGAAGTGTTCAAGCCGGAGACATAAAGCTCGAGAAATCCGGCGTCATTTTTCCTGGTGACAGCCTCGGTGATTTCCAGACCCTCACCTATCAGGCCGCTGAAGGCATGGGCGACCGGCCTGGTGACAATATTATTATCGAGCGAGTCGCTTCTGATGCCTTCTCTGACATGGATCCTGTCGTCCTTCGGTTTATAACAGCCGGAAGCGAGAACCATTAACATTAATAATCCCAATCCTGACTTTTTCATAGCGATTCTCCATTAATATATCGATAGTTAATATGTCATAACATCGTAAACCGGCATTGACCGTGTTAACGGTATTCTAATGTAGACAAGTGCATTCTTGCAAGCGGGAATTTCGATATTGAGCGGCGTGCCGCCCGGCGGCTCGATACTGATCTTCCTGTCGGCCGGTATGGGAAGTCTGGCAACCTGGAAGTTCTTCGGCAGGGTCGTCCATATTCTGACATCCGCCGCAGTCGTTGCGAACGAATAGACCGCAACAAGAACCGAGGCGAGTTTCGCGTTGGAATCGCCCTGATGGTCCAGGGCATACTGCGCCACGGCTTTAGCCGTTGTGGAGATTATCGCCCTCGCCAAAATCGCCTTGAAGTCCTTCTTAAATTCCGTCTGGATGATCCGGTCCATATCTGCCACTATTTTTGTCTGGTAGGATTTGTCCGCCGCCCTTACCGTCAGGTATGGATAGGCTTGGCTCCGGAATTCCAGCCTCGGCAACGCGAAGCCTACGTACTTGACCTTATCCGTAGCAATAAACAGGGGCAAATCGACCCTGAATTCCTCTTTAATGGGCCCCATACCATTCTCGAATATTACCCACACTACATCCCTCAACTGACCCTGGCCGTCGAGTATCTTTTCGGTAACGGCCATATCTTCGGCGATGTATTGATTGTCGCCGACCATGCCGTATGATTCTTTGATGAAAGTGGATGCCTTCTGGTGGTCCTCGACAAGGTTAAAGAAAACGCCCGCGATATAATTCGTGAAGGGATTGACAAAATCGGGATATGCCTGAAACGCATACAGGTTCGGATACTTTTCAGATAATATCTTATCGACCTCGGGATTTTCTACGTTCTGCTTGGCTCGCGAGTCCTTCTTCTTCTGCTCTTTATCAATATCTTCCTGTATCTTGGCTATTTCCTTGGCGAATTTTTCCTTGGCAATTCTCTGCCTGTCGAGTGCCCTGTTGAATTCCACCCGCGCCGCATCGTTGTCGCCGAGCGCCATGAAGTTCAGAGCCTTGTATGTATTGAGCATAATCCCGTCGTATTCCTCGCCGACGTATGGGGCAATATTTTCGTTGATGGCGATGGACGCGACCGAATCGATGGCTTTGTTCTGATAATCGAAGTAATTCAGCATCTCTTCCGACCCGTCGAAGTATTTATTGCTCTCCTTATAACTCTGCTCCAGTCTCAGGACGGTACCGGCCTGCAGCGACCAAAGCAAATCTTCGCCCTTGGGTTTTTCACTATTGCTGATTTTGGACTTCGCGAACTCGCCGGATTCTTCCAGGTTGTAGTCGTTGAAATACCTGTTGAACTTTGTGAGATTGCTTTTGGGCGCGTTACACCCGGCGAAAATAGCAAATGACAATGCAATCAGAAGTGAACCGCCCCTGACAAAGTTTCTGTTCATAAGGTACTCCAAATCACTGGTTATTGACTATTTACAAATGACTATTGACTATTTGCGTGAGCAGCCGTCCGAAACGCCGGATCCATTCAATATTCAATAGTAAATTCACACTGCACATTACACCCACCTCCAGGAATGAATCAAGAATATTTTAGCTGTCTTATTTCGCCAAATCAATACAAAGGGGCCCACACCGAGTCAATCGGTATGGGCCCCTGATTCATACAAACTCTCATCCCACTACGACAGAATCACCGTTTGCTTCTAAGGAGCGGTTCTCGGTAGGTAGAGCCGGATGTCGTCGAAATACATCTTGCCTGAACCGCCGGGGGCCGTCTGATTACCCTTCGCGCCCAGACCGAGAGCAATCCTGTCAACGTTCGCCATGTTTATGCCCTGATCGGCGAACTTCTGCAGCGGAATGACCCACTCTGTCCAGGTGTCGATTGTTGCCGCGTTTACGTCATCGTGGTACACGGCAGCAGGGTTACCGGTGGCATTCGACAGGGTCACATAAAGCGGCTCGGCAGCGTTGCTGGAAATGCCGATGTCCTGGTGCGCCCACTGCGGGCTGGCCGTCCCGGTGATAGTGACGTTTGAGAACTTGGCTTCGCAGGTCAGAGCAACGTCATGGCTGGTCAGTGCCAGGCCCACATAGACATTGGATGCCATCGTGATGCTCTGCGGATTCCAGGACATAGGAGTCCATGATACGCCGTCACTCGAATAGTGGCCCCTAAACGCGCCACTGACGCTACGTTCCAGTTTTATCCAGTAGGGGGCGATTATGGCCATCTGCGCGGGGGACGCCACCGAGGTATCGCTCGTGGCGCTGGCGTCCGTATCGGGCCTCGCCTGGAAACGGCAGCCGTTGGTGGGCGTGCCGTCGGCGTTGGTGGGCATGATATAGACCGCTGCGAATTTGGAGCCCGGATCGAGTGTTTCGCGGATCATTACGCCGGCCTTTGCCCACGCATTTGTGTTCTGAACGCTCTCAACCTTGGCCACAATCGAACCTCCTCCAGTGAGCATCTTGTAGGCGAAGTGGAACTGATCCGCGGTGCCCCAGATATCTGCACCTCCGGCGGTCAGGGTATAGGTGCCGACGGGCCCTTCGGTGAAGCTGCCGACCGATGCCGGGTTGCCCCTGAACCAAATCGACAATTCCGAAACGCCCTCGGTTGTCCAGTCACGCGGAGAAGCCAACGTCAGTGTTGCCTCAGAACTCTTCAGGTTGTTGTCGTAGCGATACGGCATCGACTGGCCGCCATGGACGATAGTCTGCTCGGCGTAAGGAGGAAGGTCGTTGCCGACCAGAGCGCCATTGTTCGTGGTTCCAAAGCCATCTATCCACTTATCGAATATCCTGTTGCTCGCCGGGTCAGGTGGATCGATGTCGTTGTAGGCCTCGAAATCATCCACCACGAAGTAGTTGCCCGTTGTGAAGCTCCAGATATTGCCGGTCCACGGACTGTCGGGCTGGACGTTGTTGACTTCGTCTATCCGCCAGTAGTACGTGGTATCCAGCCGTAGCGTCCCCGGATCGTAGCTCTCGTCGCCGAGCGCCTTAGTCCCCTTGTACTCAGGCGAGGCCTTCGTGGCATTCTTGACGCCATCTAAATCTGCGCCGAAGTAAACTTCGTGCGAAGCGGCCAGAGCCCCCGCATTCCACGTAAGAGTCGGGGTCGCCTCTACACCCACGGCGCCGTTAGCCGGATTCGGATTACCCACGGCACCCTCGGTTGTGAAGCTCCAGACATCGCCTTTGTATGTATTGATGCCGTCGAACTCATCGACCCGCCAGTAGTAAGTCTTGGCCGCTCTAAGTGGGCCGGGAGAATAGGTTGTACCTCCCTGTGGGAGGCCCACGGTCGCGTCGTTCACAGCGTCAAAGCTGTCGCCGAAATAGACCGTGTGCAGTTTTGCACCGAAACCCGCCGTCCACTTGAGCGTCGCATTCAGAGCTACCCCCTCTGCACCATCGGACGGGTCCGGATCATAGGCTTTTTGGGGAGGAATCGAGAAGCTCCAGATAAACCCCTTGTGCCTGGTAGTGCCGTCAGCTTCAACTTCATCAATTCGCCAGTAGTACGTTGTGCCCGGAACCAGGCCGTCGGGATAAGGAAATCCTGGAAAACCGACGACAAGAAATTCCGCGGTCTGGTTGCCTCTGAA
>JBDREF010000294.1:0-9685 GCA_043820045.1 Planctomycetota bacterium
GATACTGGTAAACTCGGGAAAATTCGAGGTCAAAGTGTGCGAAGATCCGCTCATCCTCGAATCGGAGACCGCACTGAAGGCATACGACGTGATTGTCTTTACGATCTACAGCCGAAGCATTGCCATTCCTTCCGGGCAGGCCCAGGAGAATCTCCTGAACTATGTCAAGGGTGGAAAGGGTTTCTTCGTCCAGCACCTTGCCAGCGCTTCGTTCGCCAAGTGGGAGGAATTCGGCAAGCTGTGCGGCCGTAAATGGGTGATGGGCACATCCGGTCACGGCCCGCGAAGCGTCTTCAAAGTCGACATTGCCAACAAGGAGCATCCCATCACCGCCGGTCTGAGCACCTTCGAGACCGACGATGAACTATACGCCAAATTGCAGGGCACCGGCGAGATCAATGTATTAGTCTCGGCGGACTCCGACTGGAGCAAGAATACCGAGCCTCTGGTTTTCACCCTGAACTACGGCAAGGGTCGCACGGTTCACAACGCCTTCGGCCACGACCGCAAGGCTTTGATGACTCCCAACGTGCAGAAGCTCATTGCCCGCGGCGTCGAGTGGGCGGCCACAGGAAAGGTCGAGTAAAAGCTCACCGCCGTATTTGTCGTCAACCGATTTGCGTTACTGCGGTAGGCAGGGACAGTTCCCAGCCCTTGCGGTACTTACGCCGGATGAGTTCGTCGGCTTCAGGGGCGTTCGTTGCCTTCAGGGCCTGCGCGTCCCATTCGATTTTCTTGTCGAAACGCACAGCCAGGTTGCCCAACAGCACCATCTCAGTAAGTGCGGCGGAGTAGTCGAAGCTGGACAGCGCTTTGGGGCCGCCCTTGCAGGCCTCAAGCCACTCAACGTCTTCGTTGGGGACACGGCGAATCGTCTTCGGTACGTTGGCGAACTGCTCAGCACGGCGGCCGGGCGTGACGATCCAGTCTTCGGCGCTTCGCCTGAACAGCATTATTCCATCGTCGCCGACGAGAATCACGTCCCAGTTTCTCGGATCATCGATGCCTGGTGCGGCTTTCTTTTTCTTCCTTGTGGCCCCGGTCTCCTTCGCTTGTGCGCCGGCGCCGGCCTTCATAGCTTCGGCGGTTGCCTTTTCGAGCAGGTCATACGGGGCGTTCTGTTTGCCATCCTTCGAGCCGTCGTACCAGACGTATTTAACGGCTGGTTGTTCGACCGTCGCTTTAGGACCGACGGCGCTGCTGAGTGTGCCGCCCCCGGCCGAGTTGCGAGTAGCGAACCGATACGTAATTGTTGACCAGTCAGGACCGGTTTCGGCGGTCCGTCCTCCTGATTCGGCCTCGACGCTCAACGGCGAGCCGAGATCGAGCGCCCAGTATGCCATATCCATAATGTGGCAGGCCATATCACCGAGTGCGCCCGTCCCGAAATCCCACCAGCCTCGCCATTTGAACGGCACGTAACAGGCATTGTATTCGCGGGCCGGAGCCGGTCCGAGCCACACATCCCAGTCGAGATCGGCCGGCTTGGGCTCACCGGCGAGGCGTATTCGCTCGTCGAGGGCCTTTTGCCCCTGCGGCCAGATCGGGCGGTTGGTCCATGCGTGCACCTCGCGCACCGGACCAATGACGCCGGCACGCACAAGCTCTACGCCACGGCGGATCGGCTCTCCGGCGTGCGCCTGGTTGCCCATCTGTGTCTGAACCTTATAATAATCGGCCGCCTGCCTCATCACGCGCGCTTCGTATAGAGAGTGCGTCAGCGGTTTCTGGCAGTACACGTGTTTTCCCATGGACATGGCCATCAGGGAAGCGGGCGCATGAGTATGGTCGGGAGTGCTTACCGTCACTGCGTCGATGCCTTTTTCCTTTTCGAGCATGATTCGAAAATCCTGATAGCGTTTCGCATCCGGCAAACTCTTGAAAGTTTCCTTGGCTCTTGTACCATCGACGTCGCAAAGCGCAATGAATGTGCCGCCCGCTTTCGTCAGGTCCCTCACCTCACCGGCGCCTTTGCCGCCTACGCCAATCCCGGCGAGGTAGAAGCGGTCATTGGCTCCCCAGACTCGCCCGGGAATATACGTGAACGCGAACGAGGATGCGGTTACGGCCAGGAAATTACGACGACTGATTAGCTCATTAGACATCTTTCACCCTTTCTGTTGATCTGAGAATATCTAAGCACGGACTATGAAAAAGAATCCACATTGTGAACCGCCGAAAATGCTGCCTCTGGCAGCGACGAATTAATCACCACCGTCTCACACGAAGCTTCCGGGCGGATTGTACCACAGTAAATAAGAGCGGGTCAACACTATCGTAAGAGCACTCTTCGAAGTTGCCTGGCAATTGTCTATGAAACCCGTTTTATCCGCTCGCAATAACGTATCTTATCGGCCGCGGGACCAAAGTCCTGCTTTGAGCAGGAATTCTCTTGACTCCCGGGGGCCAATATGATACACTAAATACAATAAATCGCAGTTGGGGCGGTTGAAGGGGGATGGGGGGATTCCAGTGTCATCCTTATCCAATTGATAAATCAGTTGCCTTGCAGGCACGTTCGGCGTCAGCTACTAAACTTGCTCGGCGACCATCAAATTCGGGGGCTGTAAAATCATCAAGAGAAGCTAACGTAATGGTTCTTATCATTACTGCTGGTATTCTTGTCACGGTACCGGCTGTATCGACCTCAGATTAAAAGGGTCGATCAAGTAAAGATTTGTGACGACAAAATACAAGGGGAAGGTGGTTGACAATGACAAAGCTCAGTTTCAAACCGATTCTCAAGGTAGTTCTGCTTTCGGCAGTATCCGTATCTTTTTTAGGCTGTTCGGGATCCCTCGATCAACAAACGCAGACTGTGAGGGTCTCTCCCGTTTCCGACGAATACAGATTAACCGAAAGACTGCAAGGCAAAACGTATATTCTTCTGGCGGAAACAAGCACGGGACAAGAGCAGCACAGATATGCGGTATCCGACTCCCTGGCCCGGGTACTGAAAGAAAACGACGAGAGCTCGAAAGACGAAAAAGCCAAACACGGCATTGTCAACTTGAGCTTCTTAGGATTCAACGGCATATCGAAGATAGAAGACGTACCCAACGAGGGACTCGAGGTCTTTTCGTTTACGGATCTCACGAATAAATTGAATGAAAAAGACCAGTGCCAGAGACACGCTGAAATGAAAGAGTTCTACCAGGAGAACGGCATGTTCAGAAAATCAGACCTTGATTTCCTGACAAAGGAAATCGGGGCCGATTATATCGTCCTGCCCTGTCTTTTGGAAGTTCAGCGATGGAGCAAAGGAAGGTTATCGGTGGGCGGCGTAAGATTCCTTCAGACTCACGTGGTCAGCGGAATGTTGGGTTTGGAGATCTGGAATACAAGGACGGGGCGTAAAGTCTTCAGTGCGACCTCTGACGTGACTATTGCGAGCGAGAGAATCAAAGAAGCGCCGATGTCTATGGAAGAGGCTTTTGACATAGCCTGGTTTGGAATCGTGAAAGAACTACCGGGCTATTCTCCTGCTGCGAGCCCGGTTCCTGTCGACAACGAACAGCCCGACCGGATAAGCCCTGACAAACACGCAGACTCACCTATCTTGACCGATGACGGAGAGCAAGAAATTGCGATGCTTGAATTATCTTCATAGGAATTGGGGCCGATAGTGACTCGAAAGAGCCGCCACGAGAAGTCTGGAGGATAGGATGAGTCTCAGGGAGTTGTTCAAATCAACCCTGGTTTTGAGCGTTGTGCTTTTCTGTTCCTGCGCACATTACAAGTGCGATCCAGCCTACACCGGCCCCAGGGACAGAAGCGCCGAGATGCTCGAATACTACGGCTATCCCAAGCAGACGATCGAGGCCAAAGTCGAGAGGATTCATGATAAGAAACGTTACGTCGTGGAGCGAGTCGAGTTTCCTTCGACACTCAACGTCTTCGGAAAAGAGAACATCAAGGTTGACTGCTACATTCAGAAAAAAGAGGGGAGATTCCCGACTGTGCTTGTTTTGCCGATAGACACCGGGGTGGACTTACTGGCCAAAAGTTTTGCCAGGCATTTTGCATCAAACGGCCTTAATTGTGCCGTACTGCATAACCGGGATATTGACCTGGAAGAGATCGACAGTGCAGAGGCGGTGGAAAACCACCTCAGGCAGACGGTTTTGGACAGCAGGCAGGTCCTTGACTATCTGGAGCAAAGAGAAAAAGTCGATGCGAGCAGGCTCGGATGCTTAGGAATGAGCATCGGCGGCGTCAGAGCAATGACTGTCGCGGGAGCGGACGAAAGAATAAAGTGCAGTGTAATAGGCCTTGCCGGCGGCAGCATGGCCGATATCGCCCTTACATCCAAATTAAAAAACGTCAGAGAATACATGAATGGACTGACTGAACTGGGCATCAGCCCTGAGGCCTTACGTATCGAACTGGAGGACAAGGTAAGAACCGATCCGGTAAAAATGGCGGAGTATGCAGATGCCAGAGACGTCCTGATGTATATTGCGATGTTCGACAGGGTCATTCCAAGAAAGTGCGGCGATAGACTCCGGGAGGCAGCGGGAAAGCCGGAGGCGGTTTATGTGTTCTCGGGCCACTTCACTTCATTGCTGTATTGGCCGTATGCAGAAAGAAACTCCTTGGCCTTTTTCAAACGAAAATTTCACGTCAGATAGTCTTACCTCGGGTTGGAGATGCGAAATTTGATATTACTTTCTGTTTTGTTGTTGAGCGGCTGCAAAGCCGGCACGGTGGGAGGTCTGAGCCTGACTCTGGGTTCCTACGAACGCGGCCTGTGGTTCGATCACGACAGAAGAGAATACCAGCCCCGGGGATTCGGCCTGAAGTTCGATATTGTGGCGGGGCACATGATTCGACCGGTGCCGAAGTTCTGGGAGGCTTCGAATAACCCATGGAAAGGAGCCGAGCCCTGGTTCGTCATCAGGAGCCCCATGATAGGGCCGTTCATATCGGTCGCCGCCGGCGACCTCGGCGCATACTTCGGCTTCAAGACTTTCAGGGTCGAGGACTTGCACCGCTCCCCCGGCAGATACGGCAAGTGGATGCACGAGAACGAATTTCCCGAGCCCAACGGCGTCAATGTCTTTGTCCAGCCGAGCGCATCCATAAGAAGAACGCGGTGGAAATGATAGGTGAATGCTTCGAGAGCGACGCTTCGTTGGCGGAATCGAATATCAATGATCTTCCCGCTGGCTTCCCGGACCGCTGTTCTCAGATGCAAGTCGCTTTTCACACCGCATAAAGCGAGCGACAAATTTACTGTTGGGCTTGCGTAACAATTCATCCATGGTACCGGCCTGTTGCAGAACCCCCTGGTGCAGTATGGCGGCCCGGTCCGCAACTGAAAACGCTTCTTCCAGATTGTGGCTCACATGGATGGTCGTCAGGCCGAGCTTGCGCTGAATGGCCCTCAATTGTGCACAGACCTCCTGCCGTGTCACTTCGTCCAGGGCGCAGACCGGCTCGTCTAAGAGCAGAATCTTGGGTTGCATGACCAGTGCGCGGGCCAGGGCTACACGTTGTTTCTCGCCACCGCTCAGCCCGTCGATGCTGCGCGGCAGCAAATGGCTGATACCGAGCAGGTCTGCGGTTTCGGTTACTTTTGACTCTGCCCGGCCGCGAACGCGCAGGCCGAAGGCGATGTTTCGCTTGACGGAAAGGTGCGGAAAGAGTGCGTAATCCTGCGGTACGTACCCGATGCCGCGGGCGCGGGGTTCGAGAGCCGTCACGTCGCGGCCATCGATGAATATCTTGCCAGAGTCGAGCCTCTTGAGGCCGCAAAGGCACTCGAGAAAAATGGTCTTGCCCGATCCCGGCGGTCCTAACAGGATGAAATACTCTCCCTCTGCAACGCCGATACTCAAACGCTGCAACTGAAATGTGCCTACGCTAAGAGATATTTCTTCAGTCCGAATCATAATCTCACCACCGCCGAGCCGCCGGCAAGGCGGATGCCGGTTACTGCAATCAAAGCCACAAGGATAAGCAGCAGCGCAATTGCCAGCGCTACTTCGAGATTGCCGACCGATTGTTCGAGGAATATCGTAGTGCTCAGGACTTCGGTCCGGCCGCGGAAAGAACCGACGAAAATCATCAACGGCCCGAAAAGTCCGAACGCGCGAGCCCAGGTCAAAATGCCGCCAGCGATAATGCCGTTGCGGGCCAGCGGAAGGCAGACCCGGCGAAAACTGCCCCACTGCGTGCAGCCTAAGGTCAGCGCAACGTTCTCGTAACGCTTGTCAACGTCGTCGAAGGCCGTCTTGGCTGAGCGGATGGCGAAGCTTGCGGCGGCGACAAACTGGCACAACACTATACCTTTGGGCTGGAAAACGAACTCCAGACCCAGGTCCTGCTGTATCCATCGGCCGGCGGCGGTCTGCGAGAAAAACACCAGCAGTGTAAGACCCGCAACCAGTGGAGGAAACACTATGGGTAAATCCACAATGGCATCGACAAAGAAACGGCCGGGAAAACGGAAGCGGCTCAGCGCGTAACCCATCGGCACGGCGAAGAGCACGGAAATAAACGTCGTCGTCAGGCTGGTCCAGATGCTCATCCAAAGCGCGTGCCGAATGAATTTGGAGGTCAAAACCGTTAGAACCGCTTTCTTATCGACATAAAAAACATCTGTAACAATGAGCACCAGAACGAAGACGACGAAAACGGCCACAAAGAAAAATGCCACGGCAGAGAAGACGCGGTCGCGCCAACCCCTTACAGGAGTGTTCGTAGCTGTTTTCATTGCTGCTGGCTAATCGTCTTCAACGACCCATCTGTATTCTTTGTAGAACGCGCGTGCTTCCGGCGTCGTCAGGAAATCCATGAACTTCCTTGCAGACTCGGTATCCTTGGCAAAAGACAACATTCCCACACCTGTGCCTCTTAGCACCTGTTGGGCTTTGGGCATTTCGATAATCTCTATTCTATCGGGTTCCAGGTGCTCAAAAGACGTCCAGCCGAACGCTGCATCGAACTCGCCGGTCGCGGCGGCCTCGACTATTGCAACGCACCCATTGGCGTAGTAAGAGATATTCTTTCGAATTTTATCCACAAGGCCCAATCGGCCGCTGATATCCTCCCACAGCCCTTTGAGACAATCCAATACCGATACACCGACGCGCACGCCCGGCTTTGCCATATCTTCAACGCTGCGTATATTCTTCGGATTGCCGGCGGGCACGATAATAGCAGAAGCACGGCTGGCGATAGTACGCCGTTCATGTCTTTGCACGATCCCCCTGACCTCTCCGTCATCGAGCAGATACTCCGCACCTCCAATCGCAAGGTCGTGAATACCCGCGTCGGAAATCTCCAGCAGAAAGTCATCGGCGCCGGTATTGCCGAAAGCCTCTTCTGCAACCGGCTCGGCACAATGACGGCTGCATACGCTGATATCCACGTGGATTCCCGACTGCTTCTCGAACAGTTCGGCTGCTTTTTCCAAAGGTGCTGCACAGGCCCTTGCACTGAAAACGCGCACAAGACCATTACCGCTCTTCTGATTCATTCTCTGTACCTCCAGGTTCGACTAAATTCGTATTTTGCTGACTCTCCAGACTCACACCGGGAACTTGCGGTCGCGGCCCAGGCGAGGCAGTAAACATTTTCACCGCTACTATCGCCAGGACAATTGCGAATATCTTCCGCAGCGCATGGCCCGGCAGCCGGCTGGCCAGCTCGGTACCGACTAAAACGCCGGCGGTAGCACCTAAGACAATGAACGCGATAACAGCAAAATTCATCTCAATTTCGGGATTCTTCCAGTACCGCAGTGCCCCGAGCAGTGCCATTGGTACCATTACCGCCAGCGCTGTTCCCTGAGCGGACTTCTGCTGGAAACCAAGAGCAAGCACCAGCGTAGGCACTACTATCGCCCCGCTGCCAAGGCCCAGAGTGCCACTGATAACGCCGGCACAAACGCCTAAAAGTACGAAAATCCACCAACAATTGGACAAGTGGGTTATCATTTGACAGTTCCCCAAAAAAGTGCCAATAGTCCAAAGCTACCACTGATGAACGCATTATAGGAATTGCCGGGCGATTAACAAGACAAATACTGCAGACGCCCGCCGGAAACCTCGTCCGGGAAAATGTTGATACGTGCATTTTGTGCTACTGCGGAGAGTCGGTGCGGTAGTTATGTTTTTGAAAAATGTCCTGTCCTCGCGGAGAGCCAGCAAATTTTACGAACTCTTCGGCCAGCGGGCGGTTCCCGGTGAAGGCCAGCACGCCGATATTCACCGTTGAGATTACGTTCTGCTCGACAGGAATGGGCACCTCTATTCCGTGATCGCTGTAGTATCGGGCAATCGCATCCCAGACAATGACGGCATCGAGTGAGCCGGCCTGAATCTGCATCCCCAGCTCGTTGACCGTCAGCGATTGAAAGGCTATGTTCTTCTCCACGTCCGCCCGGGCAATGCCGTTCCTGGCGAAAATCTGCTCGGTCTTTCTGCCTATGGCACAGGCTTTGGCGTCTCCGACCCCCAGCTTGATTCCGGCCTTGAGCAGGTCGTGCAGGCCGTGGATATTCTTCGGATTAGCTTTTTGCACCAGGATTGTCGGCACGAAATAGCAAACGGACTGCTGCGAGAGGATCATACCCTCCTGGGCGGCCTGCTCGACGTAGTGCTTGTCGCCCGGCATATACAAGTCTCCCTGTCGAGCCAGCTTTATCTTCGAGAGAAGCATCTCGCTGCCGGCGTAGTCGGTGACGATTTTCACGCCGTACTCAGCCTCGAATGCCTCGATGATTTGCTGCACCGGCGGGCGAATCCCGGCGCCGCAATAGAGCAACAACTCTTTGGTCCCGGAGCCATCAGGCTTCTCGCCCTTGCAGCCGGACAGGCCGGTGACAATCGCGACTGCCGCCAGGATGGCCAAGGCCGCTGAACGAACGACGAGCGACGAGGGACGAGCAGTGCGTAGGATGGGCTTTAGCCCATGCTGGTTCCATCGGTCACGGACTGCGTGTGCAACAGAAGGCGTGTTGCACACCCTACGATTCTGTTCTCTGTTCTCTGTCATTTCACGTAGCCGTGCTCGGCGAAAACCTCAGGACCCCTGCTCCTGACGAACTCGATGAATTGTTTGAGCGCATCGGGGTGTTTGGAATAGCTCAGAGACATGATATGGACGCGGATTTCCTCATCGTATTCGTAAGGCGTCTTGACAACGTCCAGACTGTCACTGAACATGTGCGCCACGCCGTTCCACATAATGCCGGTGTCGATAGCCTGGGTCTTGAGGAACGTTCCGATATTGCTGTGTCCCTTGGTCAGGCGGTTTTCGACGTTTTTCAATACGGCCTCTTTAATGCCCTTCTTGTCCAAAAGTGCAAAGACCATCTCGCCGGCCGTGGAATACTGCGGATCGGTCAGGGCGACTCTCAAGCCCGGCTTAGCAAGGTCCTCAATGCTCGTTATGCCCTTGGGGTTGCCTTTCTGCACTGCAAGAACAGGTGCTACGAAACCCACCTCGACATGATCGGCCAAGGCGTTGGCGTCGCGCGTGTAATCAAGGAACGGATCGTGGGTAATAAAGATGTCGCCCTTCATGCGGGCTTTGACATGGGGCAAGAGGTCCTCGCTGCCGCCGACGGTGCTGACGATTTCAATACCTGTCTTGGCTTTGAACTCCGAACACAACTGCTCGGTCGGCGGAACGAACGAGCTGCCGCACAAAACGACTAATTCTGTGGGTTTGCTCT
>JBDREF010000295.1:0-7739 GCA_043820045.1 Planctomycetota bacterium
TCATTGCCGACGAGTGCACCGTTGTCCGTAGTCCCAAAACCATCGATCCACGACTCGAATATCCTGTTACTCGCGGGATCGGGGGGATCGATGTCATTGTAGGACTCGAAATCATCGACTACGAGGAAATCGCCCGTCGTAAAGCTCCAGACATTGCCAATCCACGGACTGCCTGGTTGGGTACTGTTGACTTCGTCTATACGCCAGTAGTAAGTCGTCTCCAGCTCAAGTTTGCCGGCATCATACGTCTCCTCGCCGAGTGCCTGGGTTCCCTTATACTCGGGCGAAGTTTTGTCGGCATTCTTCACGGCATCTGAATCCGCTCCCAAATACACCTCGTGCGAAGCGGCGAGACTTCCCGCAGTCCATTTGAGAATCGGCGTCGGCGATACATCGACAGCGCCCTTGGCCGGGCTCGGGTTGGCCGCGGTACCTTCAGTCCTGAAACTCCAGACCGCGCCTTTGTACGTGGCCGGCGGATTGAACTCATCAACGCGCCAGTAGTAGGTCTTGGCCAATTCAAGCGGACCTGGGGGAGTGAAAGTGGCATCTGGCAGAAGGCGACCCCCGGCAGCATTGCTCACAGTATCGAAGTCGTCGCCGAAATAGACGGTGTGCAGTTTCGCACCGAAGCCCGGGGCCCAACTAAGCTTCGCGTCCAGGGCCACGGACTCCGCGCCATCGGCCGGGACGGGACTGTACGCGGTCATGGGCGGGATCGAGAAGCTCCAAATGGGGCCTTTCCAGGGGCTGTTAGGATCGGCGTCATTGACTTCATCGATTCGCCAATAGTAAGTAGTGCCGGGAACAAGTCCTTCCGGATAAGCACCTCCGGGGAAACCGACAATGAACTCGGTTGTTAGCTGATTAACTTGGAATGCGGCTTCGGTGCCGGCGTCCACGTCGTCGAAATTATCGCTCAAGTACACATCGTGCGAGGCGGCAAGTTTACTCGGCTTCCAGGCCAGGTTCACCCATGTGTCCTCATGCATAGCACCGTCAGCCGGATTAGGGCCAAAGGCGTAAGGCCAGGGCTTGCCTCTCCATTGACTTAACTCAACTTCCGTCAGCGCCTGATTAAGAATCCAGACCTCGTCAACCATGCCCCCGAACCAATGGCCGGCATTTACGGTACCGTCATGGAAATTTGTTTGTGCCTGGACATTGCCAATACCATTGTCATCCGAGCGGCTCTGCAATTGACCGCCGGGGCCTCTGGCAACCAGAAATCCGTCCATCCACATTTCAAACTTGTCGTCTTCCTGGGCTGGGCCACCGCCTCGGAGGACCGCAGCAACGGCATGCCATTCGTTGGAGCCGATCGGCGCAGAGAAAAATGTACCGGGATTCCATTGTGGGGTATAGTCCGCTCTGTTCCATGCGGCGGCGTAAACCAAACCTTCATGGACGTATATGTTAAGGCCGCGGGTGCTGCCGCCTTCTTCATACACGCATTGTTTCTCTGATTTGGTCACATCAGCGCAGTTGAATACCGCAACCACCGTATGATTCTGGTGAGTACTGGTGTTGATCGTCGCTGCATCCGGGATATGAACGCCATCACTGGTCCCGTTGAACTGTAACGCCTTGCCTTTGAGACCATCAACGACCTGGGGGCTTCCGATGAGATTGGCCGTATTGTTATTGGCTGAATCATCTGGTACATCGGTGCCGACATTTTCAAAAAGGTACACATTACCGTCGGTGACAGAAGCCGGATCGATCTGAGCCATCGCATTGCCGGTCAGCACCAGCAGCAGAATCACAGATGCTAAAAACATCAATTTCTTGCACATAAGAGCAACCCTCCTTACTAAGCAACAAAAGGCTACAGTAATTACGCTCCGGTTACGTGCCGGAGCCATCGATATTGGTTTTTACCTTCCCGGAAATGACATACTCCACCCTGAAGAATCTTTGCGATGTGCCACCACCTCCTTTCTTCGAAACCCAACAAGAACGGTCAACCTGAGAAGGTAAGAATCTCAAACGTTACAAATAAGCCACTAAGAGGTGCATCGATTCTTTCTTGCTCCGGGCCTCCGTTAAGGAAGCCGATATACACAGCCACCCACCCCTTTAGCTTTGCCCCGGGTGGGTATTGTCTGTACACGAACTTCACTTATTCTTTTATACCGGATAAACCACTTGTCAGTCAAGAGAAATCTCCGGATCATTGACAGGAAGATACCCTTCGAAAATGTCATATGCACCTTTACGAAAGCGGGTACACACAACATTTCAGCCGAAAACGGAAAAATCCACCCTAAGACGGCAACTTCCGTGGCTACTTCGGCAGGGCTTCCCTTACCCTCTTCAGGTTCTCGCGGGTCTCGGGGTCGTCGGGATCGACGCGCAGTGCCGCTTCGAACTGCGCCACGGCCTCGCGCAAGCGCCCTTGCGCGGCATACACCGCGCCGAGGTTGTTGCGCGCCTCTGCGTGGTCCGGCTCAAGACGGACCGCCCGCTCCAGATGGGACTGGGCCTCGGCGAACTTCTGCTGTCTGCCGAGTGCCATCCCCAGCATGTTGAGCGCGCCCACGTGGTTGGGATCGACCTGAATCGTGTGTTGCAGCTCCGTTACGGCAGCCGCATCGCGTCCCTTCTTCATCAGGATTCGCGCCAGGTTGAAATGCGCGTGCGTGAAGTCGGGCATCAGTTGGATGGCCCGCTCGAATTGCGCCTGGGCTTCTTCATGACCCAGTCGCTCGTAGGCGACGCCCAGGTTGTTGTGCGCCCCGGCGTGTGTCGGATCTGCTTCCAGCGCCCGCTTGAACTCCGCCACGGCCTCTGCCGGCTTGCCCGCCTTCAGGAGTTCGGTGCCCATGCGGTTGTGGACGCGCGCGTAGTTGGGCTGGGCCTGGCCCAATACCCTGGCGGCTGCGACGGCCTCCGCGTCACTTCGAGCAGAACGCGGAATCTCCCGTGCCGACGGCGCACGGCCGACGTTGAGATCGGCCAATATCCGCTTCAGCGCCTCGGCGGCGACGCGGCACCCTTCGCCGGAGGGATGGAGTTCGTCGCCGGAGCTGTAACGCAGCCGCGGATTCACCGCGCCGGCCGACTCCGCGTGGTGCCGCTGGAAGAACTCCGAGAGCCGGACCGACGGGATGCCGTGCATCGCCGCCAGATGCTCGACCACGAGTTGCTCGCTGCCCTGGGGCATGAAGCAGACGTCCGCGACGCGGTCATCCAGAAACCGCGGCCAGATGGCGACCAGCGGCTGAAACCCGTGACGGTCGGCGAGTTCCCGCAATCGGCACAGTCCCTCGGCCACATTGTTGTCTCCGATGGCGTCCTGGTTCCAGCGCACGGGGTCCGCCTCCGATGCGAAGTCAAACAGGTTCAACCGGATGCTGGTCAGGCGAAAGAGGTGGGACCTCCGAAACAATGCCTTGACGACCGCGGGACGATGAATCGTCCCCCCAAGAGGAAACGCCTCGCGGTTGAAGTTGTCGAAGTCGTTCTCCACGAACACCAGAACGACTACATCCGGATCGAACCGCAGCCCCTTCACCTCCAGCAGCTCGACTTCGGCACGCGTGCAATACGCGCTGACGCCGAAGTTGAGGACCTCGGTTGATCCGTCGGGGTAGAGATCTTCGAGCCGGCGAGAAATGGTCTCGGATTCGCACAGCCCATAGCCCTCGACGACCGAATCTCCGAGCAGCAGGACCCGCCTGACGCCATCAGGCTTTTGGAGCGTGCGCTCCCTGTCGCGCTGCCCGTGGGAGTTGGTCCGTTCGTAGGTCTGAATAAAGTCCGGATTGTCACTGCGGCAGTTTGCCTTCAGCTCAAAGCCCAGGATCGGATTCGTCGAGCGCTTGTAGATGCAGTCATAGGAACTGAACTCAATTGGCTTCATGCCCGGCGCCAGACCGAGGACTCGAACAAAGGCTTCGGCGACAAGCAGCGCCAGCAGAGTGGCGCAGACCGCCACGCCCGGTTTGGCCAGCCGGCGAAGAAACGCTCGCGACCGTCGTTCTGATGACATGCTGTGGTACCCCGGTTATCTGTGCCATCATGTCGTCGGTTTGGCTGACAGCAAGTCTTATGTCCACCGACAGGGGTGATTGTACCACCAGGGGTATGAATACGCAAGGGGAGCCATTTTCGTCGTAGGCATTCTTTCTGGAATTGACGGACTGAATCGAAGTGAGATTGTCCTCTTGACCGCTCTATCAGCTTCAGAGGTCCATTATGACCGCCTTTGACACATCGATGACCGTCCGGTTGGTCCAGGGCCCACCTGAGTTGATATTGGGTGAATCCGGAATGCGGATGAGATCATCGACTCCATCGAACTGCAACGCTTTGCTCTTGAGACCGTCAACGACTTGTGGGTCTCCCACGATGGTACCCGTGTTATTACTTATTGAATCATCCAGTAGTTGATTGCCACTGACATTGTCAAAAAGGTATACAGGACCTGTCGTAACAGTAGCTGGGTCGATCTGAGCCATGGCTTTGCCGGCCAGCACCAGCAGCAAAATAGGAGAAACTAAAACAATCAATTTCTTACACATAATCAGGCCTCCCTAAAGAGGAATTAAATGATCGTGAAATGCTTTGGCCGCACACGAAAGCGGCTGAAAGTGATTCAGAGTCCACTTGCGCTCCGTCCGCATTCGCTCGGAACAGTTCTTTGCGATTTGACGCCGCCCCCTTCCTTCAAATGTTCAGCCTGAGCCGCTAATCAACAAATAAAGACAGCTCTGCCGCGGGCATGAAACAGACCACAGAGATATCGAATGAACCGATACAGGCCCCTAACTGATTAAGAGTCCAATTTTACATAAACCAAAACGGCGTTGGTTCCTAAGGAGCAGCCGTGGGTCGATACAGCCGGATGTCGTCAAACAGCATCTTGCCGGAGCCGCCGGGGGCCGTCTGATTGCCCCTGCTGCCGAGACCAATCGCAATCCTGTCAACGTTCGTCAGGTTTATGCCCTGATCGGCGAAAGCCTGCAGCGGAATCACCCACTCCTGCCAAATGTCTGTCTGTGTTGCGTTGGGATTATCGTGATAGACCACCGCGGCCGATCCCGGCGCGCCGGGATTGGAGATGGCTACGTACAGCCGCTCCGGAGCATTGGCCGGGTCGCCGTGGAACCACAGCGACAGTTCCTGTACGCCGTCTTCGGTCCAGTTGCGATTAGCGCTCAAGGTCAACTCGGCCTCTGAGTACTTCGCCAAGCCCTGCTTATTGTTGTCATAGAATAACGGCATTGACTGGGAACCGCTGTGACGGATCGTCTCTTCGGTGTAGGAGACAGTAGTCTCGTCGCCTACGGCCGAGCCTGTGCCGTTGCCGGAGTAGGCAGGTTCATTGTCGTGCGCAGCATAGCCGAGACCGTCTTTCCACGCCCACCATATCTGGCTCTCATACGCGTCGTAGCCCTCGAAATCGTCGATAATCAGGAAGTCGGCCGTGGTGAAGCTCCAGACCGAGCCCTTCCAGGGACTGTCCTGGTGCAGGTCGTTGACTTCATCAACACGCCAGTAGTAGGTCGTGTCCCACTGAAGCTTTGCCGGGGAGAAACTTGTCTCAGCCTGCCGGCCCTGGTAGATGTCCGCCGTTGCAGTATCCGCGGCGGCGACGGCGGCTGCATCCATACCGAAATACACATCGTGTTCGGCGGCATGGTCCCCCGCCGTCCACAGCAGAACAGGAGCCTGGGTTACATTTACAGCCTGATTCGTCGGACTGATCAGGCCGGCCCGCAACGGCGGTGAAAGAGCCGCGGCCGGGATTATTTCCTCCGGAAACAGATCGTGCGACCAGCGCAGGTCAGCCTGAGCATTGCCGGTTGTAGCGAAGTACAACATCTTAATCGATGCAAACTCGCCCGCCACCAGATCAATTGTGCTGCCCTGCTCCACGGCAGCTTGCGTACGCCAGGCCTTCGCCATTTCCACGCCGTTGATATAGAGAAGCACGCCATCGTCGGTTGTCGTCTTGAATGTGTATCTGCCGGTAAGCGGTATCTCCAATTCGCCCGTCCAGCGCACAGCGAAGTTGTCGTCGTTTATTACGCCGGGCTCTGGTGAACCGTTGCCCCACTGGAAGTCAACACCGGGGTCTATACGGGTGAGAGTAACATTCTGGAACGGCGATTCAGGTGGATCCGGTACCCCGCCGCCGTAGTTGGCGTATTCTCCCACGAGACCGCCTCCCGGTCTTGTCGTAGTGAAGCTCCAAACGTTACCCGTAGTCCAGGTGGTACCGTCAAACGAATCTACGCGCCAGTAGTGGGTCGTATCGAGTTCCAAAGGCCCCGGATCGAAAGTCTTCTTGCCGCTGGGGACGGCACCTGTGGCATTGTCCACTTCTATCGGATCGGTCCCGAAGTAAACACTGAACAGAGCGGCGCCCCACTTGGCCGTCCAGCTCAATTGCGCATTGGTCTGGACAAACTTCATGCCGTCGGCCGGAATCGGTCTGTATGCCCCGCGAGGAGGCAGCGTGAAGCTCCAAACGACGCCCTTCCACGGGCTGTCGGGGTTGTCCGGATTGACCTCGTCCACCCGCCAGTAGTATGTCGTGCCCGGCTGAAGACCTTCCGGGGCCGGGAAGCCTGGAAAACCAACCACCAGAAAGGTCGATGTGGTATTCCCGACAAAGGCGCCCTCGGCGCCCTGATCCACATCCTCAAAACTTGTACCGAAGTACACGTCATGAGAGACGGCCCACGTTCCGGGCTGCCAGCTCAGGTTGGCCCAGTTCTGCTCAAGGATAGCACCGTCGGCGGGATCAGGTCCGGCTGCCAACGGGGCTGGCGGACCTGCCATCACTTCCTGAAGTTCCGCTTCTGTCAGGGCCCTTGTGTAGATACGCACGTCGTCGATGATTCCGTCGAAGGGACGATTCTCCGCTCCAATGGGCTGGTTGCCGATGGCCGCCTGGACCGCGGGATCGAGAGCTACAGAAGTGCCTCCCTTCGCCAGAGTGCCGACTTCCACGCCATTCTTGTAGATCTTCATGTCGGTGCCATCCCACCAGATGGCCCCATGGATCCACTCACCGACTTCGAACGTGCCAGCCTTGATTTCCGAGGTTGCCTGTCCATCGTTGGTCTTTAGCCGAAGTCTCAGGAACTTCTCGCTGCCAATGCGGCTGGAACTGAACATCCACCAATGGTCGTTGTTCCCGCCGCCATTGGCCTTGGAGACCATCCGGGGGTC
Source organism: Planctomycetota bacterium (assembly GCA_043820045.1). GTDB lineage: Bacteria > Planctomycetota > Phycisphaerae > Sedimentisphaerales > Anaerobacaceae > JBDREF01. The sequence continues at coordinate 7,186 of JBDREF010000295.1, forward strand.
CTGACCGGGCGTGTCCAGGTTGTTTGCCTTGAACCAACATGTGACGGTCATTGCTCCCGAGGGGATGTCGAGTCCCCCGAGCGACACGCGTTCGCCGCCCTGGCCATCGAAGAGCAGGCCGCTTCCGAATTTGCCCGCAACCCATTCGGGGTCTTGTACGAACGTGCCGTCGTTGCCGTTACCGCTCGAATCGAAGGCAATTGTACCTGTGCCCTCGTCGAACTTCCACCAGGCCAGGAGGTCAGGGTCCTGGGCCCGTGCGCAGACGGTAATGGTGAGCAGTACTATCGAAACTGACAAAACGCATGTTCGTCGCATGAGAAGTCCTCCTTACAAATGGTTGGGATGGCTCTGTTCGGGCCGCTCATGGGAACGGCAGACGAAACTTTCAAGTCGTATTGCGCTGAAGCCGGCGCCGCCAGACAATTCTTCATTCGATTTGACATTACCTCCGTCCTTCAGATGTTCAGCGTGGGCGGTCAGTCAAGAATCGAGGACATAAAACAGACGACAGAAATATCTCCGATTTATTGACACAACGTCCACAGCCTTTA
>JBDREF010000296.1:0-11227 GCA_043820045.1 Planctomycetota bacterium
GTGCGGCCAATGTGAATATGTTAACGAATGTCCGATCAAGAAGGGTCGCCATGGATATCAGCTTGATCACACCGCTAAGGAGCGTCGTCTCGCCAGCCGTCGTCGAGAAGAATCCACAGAAGTTTTTCGAGAGCGTTATCGGATTCGCGGCGGGAGTGAAGGTACCAACCGCGGATGGAAACGTCGAACGGGTCTTGGACGTTTGCGGGTTCGCGGACAGCCGCGGGTGTTCCGCTCAATCGTGTTGCAAGTGGCCGGCTGGAATATCCTGCGAGCTGCGGCCTGCGCGAAAATGCGTGAAATCGTATACGCAAGGGCCGGTGTGGCCGTATTGTGGCTCAATTTTCTACTCTCGAGGTGGGCAAAGATATGCAGAAGTGTCCGCATAAGCCAGAGAATGCAAATCTTGGTGTCTGTTCAACGGTTTGAGGCTTTTTCAAAGTTCAGGAAAACTGCCTGACCGGACTTTTGACGCTGGCATCAACATTGGCTCAGCCATCCCTTGCGGTATTTACCCCATGAGAATCGCTGTATAAAATAGAAAGGCCGATTGTATTTTGGATCGGGCTGGGAAAACGGATAAAAACGAGAAAGAAGTGTGTCAGACTGAGCCGCAGATGGCCGGAGTAGGTGTGCGATTTCTAAATCGGTGGATGATAATCAATGGAACAATTATTTAAATCTCTTGGAAAGATTTTTGAAACAGACTTCATAAACAGGTGCTGGATTAAAACATTCCCTGATGGCAGACAGGAAGAATATACCTTAGAGGATTGGCATGCAGAAGTTGCAATGGCAAGATTGAATAGACAAGTACCGGAACAAATCCAAGAGCAATTTGAAACAGCAAAAAATGTTCTTTTATATAGCTGGTTTTCTTATCGATTAAGGATGGTAGCATTGTTGTATTCCTTTTCAGTCGTAGAAAATGCATTGCGAGAACGTCTTGGATACAAAAGGAATGATCGCAGAGGTCTGAAACGGCTGCTAACAGAAGCGATTGAGAGGAGATTCTTGAATGATAGTGGATTTCATATACCGAAAGTGAAAGCAACAGTTGTTTGGGAGGAAAGACGTAACGATGGAATCGTGAAAAAAATAGAATATTCACATATTCCAGAAGAAGACCTCAAACAGAGCGTAGAATATATCGAAGGGCTATGCCAGGCAATTCCTCGTTTGCGGAATAGTCTTGCGCACGGAAAAAACTGTTTATTTCCTGAAGTGCTGACACCAATCATTGTACACTCCGAAATCATAAATATGTTATTCAATACATCAAGTGATGGCGTTGTCTCTGCTATAGATGAAGAAGGAAAGTGAACTAATGACTACAACACACTTTAATATACTGGGTCAAAATGTATGCAAGAATATCGCTCCATCTCGATCTCATTAATTTCGCAGAATTCTGACCAAATGGGACTAAAATGAGTATTGTTGAGAGACACGATTTTGCGGACATCAGTTATAAATTCTATAATGTCCCTTCCTTTTTCGGCATTTCTTAATCCAGTATCTGTCAAATTCACAGAACCAGCAAGAGCTAACAAACCATCTATTATAACAAATTTTTGGTGAGGAGCGGTCCTGTTGCCCTTAAGAAAAGTCTTGATCTGAAGTCCTGGGGATTCATAAGAAAACTCCGAGGTATTTTGTTTCTGCTTTGTATTAAGCCCAGATATTATACCTCTCACAGGCACTTTTACTGCTACCGTCTTTAAGGCTCCAAGAATTGAGGGGGATATCCCGAAACTTACAAAATGGACAAAATTTTTAGCCTCTTGTATAGATTCCAAAAATGCTCGCATCGGAGGATACCGTGGTAGAACATAGTCTTCTTCTTTTTTAATGTCTATCAAATACTCTTTTGCACTCACTGCTATAGAAGCGAGACGCTTACAATGTTCTACAATGTTGTCACCGAAAGTAATCTGATGCTCGTTGTCAGAAAAAAATGGTATGTGGTGCGCATAGAATTGACTTGGACGATAAATCATTTTACATACTGGACATCTATAATTTTTATTCCATGTGTCTCCGGCATTTTTTATTTCTTCCAATCCACTAAGTAGGGCTTTGCACTTAAGGCAGATATATCTGGGGGGGTCAAAGTTTAAGAAATGTTCGATGTCAAAAGATTCTTCTGCCATTAGTTCAGCCTCACTCACTTCATTCAGAAAATTCAATATCTGATTCTACCTTAAATTTCACGCCAATTTGAGAGCTATTTGTTCTTCGAGGATATCTTTAACGGTCAGGGCGATAATGCTCTTTCCGGTCTTTTTGAAGAATGCCTGTATCTCCGACATGGCGTCTCGAGAATAATCGAATGAGACGAAGAAGCCTTTTTGACGGTCTTCCCGACTCATAACCGCCTCAAAGGAATCTATATCGGGACGTCCGACCTTGTCTTTCTGCTTGACCTGGATGGGATACCATACATCCATAAAGGCAAGCTCGCCTTCTTTCTTTTTCGGCGTGGCCGAGACGGGATAAATTCTGCCGTCGATACCCATATCGCCGACCTGTGCCTTGTTGGGAATGCCACCCAGCGCGATTACGGCCCAGTTCTCAAATTCAAAGTGCGGAATCTTGCGAAGCTGCTTCTCAGTCCACGGCAGGTCACGAACAACAAAACCCCGCCCGATCCGCCAGAGTTTTTCATCCTCTTTGATCCCACATACGTCGCGCAAACGCTTTGCCATCACCCGGCAGGCAGTGGGAGAGACATCAATACCGATCCACTGCCGACCCAAGTTCTCCGCTGCCACGAGCGCCGTCCCGCACCCACAAAACGCGTCCAGAACAATATCGTTTGGATTGCTGCTGGCCTTGATCATGCGATCCAGAAGCGCAAGCGGCTTTTGCGTTGGATACCCGAGGCGTTCCCTTGAAGCGGAATTGAGCCATAGGTCTGCTCGCGCCCAGACGCTCTGGAGCGGTACGCCTTTTAGGTCCTCTACATATATCTTGAGGCGAGGCATACCTGTCTTTGTGTAGACGATGCGACCTTCCTTTTCGAGCTGGTGCATGTTCTCTTCAGTGTAGCTCCACATACGTCCCTTGGGCGGCCGCAGACCGTTCCATTCATATTGCCCACTGCTGCCTCCGTGTGCTGGGGCAGTCAGGTCTCGCTTCCGGTATTTCCGACCATCGGCATCAGTTTCGAAGTCGTGCGCTCCGAAGAAACTCTCATCAATCGAATCGTAAAGCTGGTTCCATCTACGCTTGTCACCCTTGCCATAATAGAAGATCGTGTCATGGACACGCCCATACTGGCCGGGGTCATTGTGGGCCGAGGTCCGTTGCCAGATGATCTCATTGACGAACTGATTCTCCCCGAATATCTGGTCGAGCATGACCTTGACGTAGTGAGAGGCGTGCCAGTCGCAGTGATAGTAGAACGAGCCGGTCTTCTTCAAGACGCGATGCAGTTCGACGCAACGTGGACGCATAAAGTCGATGTAGGCTTGTGTCGAGGCGTGGCGGTCCTCGAAGGAGCGTCTTTCTTTCGTCTCACCCCAGAAGACCTCATAGTTGCGGTTCGAGTTGAACGGGGGGTCAATATAAATCAGGTCCACGCACTGGTCCGGGAATTTCCTGAGTTGCTCAAGATTGTCCCCGCAATAAATCACCCGCGTATCGACAAGAGATGATGGTTTTCCCGCCGCTTGTGCTGACTTCTTCGGGTTTGTCGCTTTCCTTGCCATAGGCTATTAGTCTAATACCGGCTCAATAATTTGCAATAGGGTATAGCGAAAAAGGTTTAACTTGGCTAAACTACTGCGAAAACTGTTCTTTTCAAGGCTGACTTTTTGAATGGCTAAGGCTGGATCTGGGAAAAGTAGATACGCATTTTTGTTTTTGCGTATTGCGGTGGTGGTGGGTGGACTTGGCTGGGGGATACTCTGGCTTTCCCGCGAGCAGAGATGGAGCACGCTGCGCGATATCTTCCTTCAGATGAATCTGTGGGTCTTTGCGGCGGTCTTTGCTGTCTTTATGGCCAGCCAGTTAATCATCGGGCTGCGCTGGTGGCTGCTGTTGAGGAGTCAGTCCATATTCATAGGTTTCTGGGCGGTGGTGAGGCTGTATCTCTTAGGTTGGTTCTACAACAATTTCATGCCGGGTTCGGTGGGGGGAGACTTGCTTCGCGCCTGGTACGTGACCCGGCATACCGATAAGAAGTTCGAGGCGGTTCTGAGCGTGTTTGTCGACAGGGTGATTGGATTGTCGAGCACGCTTGTAATCGCCGTATTTTTCTATTTACTGTTCCTGCGGGGCAAAAGCGTGGCAATAGCATCAGGCGAAACAGAAGGGGGCGGGCTGCTCGCGTCTGTCATGGCGTACAAAGGCGTTCTGTTGTGGGCGGGGGTGATTTTAGCTGTGGCAATCTGCGTACTTTTGCTATTCAGGAGGAGCCGGGCCGAACTGACAAGGGCCTGGTCTCAGTTACGCGTTCACGGCGTCAGAACGATTGTCAGGCTCAAGGATTCGGCCGTACTGTATTGCCGCAGGCCGCTGACGATTCTCCTGGCGTTCGCCCTGACGGTCGCTTTGCAGCTTATGGTAATCACCGGTTTCTGGTTTCTCGGCTCGAATCTCGGGATCCAGGCCGGTATCAAGTATTATTATGTCTTCTTTACCCTCGCCTGGGTGTTGGGAGCAATACCTGTCAGCATAGGAGGGGCGGTGGTTGTAGAGGTGCTTCTTGCCTCATTGTTCATCCGGTATGCGGGCGTCAGCGAAGAGGCGGCCTCGGCGCTGGCGCTGTGCCAGCGGGCCGTATGGATGCTGGCATCTTTGCCCGGAGCTGCGATACATTTAATGGGGGCACATTTGCCAAAAGACTTTTTTATTGACTACGACAAGCCAGTTGCTTAAGCTATACTGCTCTGGATACGATATGCTTCAATGCACGGCCTGAACGGGAACGGATGTTCGTAAGTTGGTAGATATAAAGGACTTGGTATCGAGGACATGAGGGTTAGCAGACGCGTCAAGAGCTACTTCCTGCACGGATTGGCTGTGCTGTTGCCGACCATCCTGACTATCTGGCTGTTCGTTTGGAGCTACACGTTCATCCAGAGAAACTTCAGCGTCCACATAAACCGGGGCCTGGTCCACATTATCGCGCTGGCAGCCAACGAGCGTGTCGAGGTCTCGGACAAAGAGGTGATGGCATATCTTCTGAAAGCCAAGCCCGAGCTGGAAGGCAAAGAGCCGGAGTTGGCGATTCACGCCAGGAGGCCGGAGATAATCCGAAAGGCGCGCATCCAGAAGCTCGAAGGGACCCTCCAGAAGACGTGGGTTGACGGCCCGGGCTCAATCGTGGGTTTTCTCATCGCCGTGGTTGCCGTGTGCGTAGTCGGCGCACTGTTAGCCAGCTATGTCGGCAGGAGCTTGTGGCGTACGATAGAAAAGTTCATAATGAACACACCGATTCTCAGGAGCGTCTTTCCCTACGTCAAGCAGATCACGGATTTTTTGCTTACGGCCGAGGAGCAGAAGCAACTGTTCTCGCGGGTTGTGGCGGTCGAGTATCCGCGGAAAGGTATATGGTCGGTCGGTTTCGTTACCGGCGCCGGGCTCGAGAAAGTCGTACAAAACGTCAGGAAGGAGTTTCTTACCGTCCTGATACCGACTTCGCCGACTCCGTTTACCGGTTTTGTGATAACGGTCCAGAAAAGGCTGACAATCGATTTGGACATGACGATAGAAGAAGCGTTAAGATTCATCGTAAGTGGCGGGGTAATAACGCCGGGCAGCGAGCCGGCGGCGGCCGGGTTGCCGAAACCCGATTCGGAGAGTGTGGCCTGACGGCTGATTTTTGCATAAACCTATAAGGAATAACAGTTAAGGAGAATAATCTTGCTTTTCACAATTACGGGCAAACACATCGAAATAACCGAAGCTATCAGAAGCCATGCAGAAGAGAAGACTTCCAAGCTTCCCAAGTATTACAACAGCATCAACCGGATTGAAGTGGTTATAGACGGCAGCCCCGGCGGCAGTACGACCGTCGAGATAATTGCCAGGGCCGAGCACGGCAAGGTCTTTGTCGGCACCGAAACCGGGGAGGATGCCTACCGGTGCATTGACATGGCCGTTCATAAGCTCGAACGACAGTTGAGGAGGACAAAGAGCAAGGAACGAGACAACAAACATTCCGGGCCCCCGATTATTCCGGAATCGACGTAGCGCGCAATTGGCGGCGTGTAGTTCTTCATTTTGCCGGTAAGGCAATTAATTGGAAATTACATTGGGCTGATAAGATGAGATTTGTAGATTTTGTCTGTTTTGAAGCGGTAGTCCATGATTTGCAGGCTCACGACCGCGACGGCGCGATAGCGGAACTTGTTTCGTCGCTTGGCACGGTCGGAAGGCTCGGGAAGCGAAAATGCGATGAGATTACCGCCGAAGTGATAAAGAGAGAGAATGAAGCCAGTACGGGGATCGGCAAGGGCGTGGCCATGCCTCATGCGAAGCACAAGGCGGTCAAGAATGTGATTGCCACGGTCGGCCTGAGCAGGGTCGGCGTCGACTTTTTCGCGCTCGACAAGCAGCCGGTATATTCGGTATTTATGTTGATCAGCCCGGCGGACAATCCCGACGAGCATCTGGAGGCGATGGAGAGCGTCTTCAAGCATCTGCAGCAGGAGAAGTTCCGCAAGTTTCTCCGACAGTGCAACAGTGCCGAGCAAATTGAAGACCTTCTGAGAGAGGCTGATGAAGGTCCGTTTTTGCAGTAAGGAACGTACATCCGTATGAATTAAAAAAACAGGGTCACGGAGATGCCGGCAGAGGAGAATACTCTGAAAAAAGTGGTCCACGAGGCAGAGCTTGAGATAAGAAATGCCGACGGATTGCATATGCGCCCTGCCATGAAGTTCGTTGATATCGCAAACCGGTTCAAGAGTGACATTACCGTCAGTAACGCCGATACTAATGTTGACGGCAAGAGCATCATGCAGATCAGCATGTTGGCCGCAACCTGCGGGACCAAATTGAAACTCAGAGTCGAAGGTCATGATGCCCTGGAAGCGATTAAGGCCCTGCGCGAGCTTGTCGAAGAAAAGCATTTCGATGAGCCGATGCCTTGAAAACAGCATGCAAAGGATGTATGTCTGATGAGAGAAGTACACTATGGAAATTAAGAAGGGGATAGCTGTTTCGCCTGGCATTTCCATTGCCAAGTCCCTTATCATTGACTCGGAAGACTACCGTATTCCCCGCCGTACGATAGAGCCCTCCCAGCGAATGAACGAAGTCCAGCGCGTCAGGAATGCCTTCAAGGACGCGATTCGCGAATTGACCGAGATTGAGAGCGTGCAGGAGCAGACCGATGGCGGCAAGATAAAGGATATCTTCGCGGTGCATCTGCGTTTCCTCCACGACAGAAGCCTGCGAAAGAAGATAACGGACGCTGTTCATTCCGAATCGGTTACGGCCGAATACGCCGTGTCCAGCGTCCTTCGCGAGATCGCGGGGCATTTCAGCAGGCAGAAAGACGCCTATATAAGCGAGCGGGCGGCGGACATTTACGATATTGAGAGGCGTTTGCTAAAGCAATTGCTCGGCAAGAAGCGCGCGGACATCGGGCTTCTGGCTGAAGAGGTCGTTATCGTTGCCCGCGAATTGAGTCCCACCCGGACCGCCGGTTTCAACAAAAAGTTCGTCAAAGGCATCGCCAGTGATGCGGGTGGGCGAACGAGTCATGCCGCCATAGTCGCCCGATCCCTGGGCATACCGGCGGTGGTCGCACTGGAAGACTTCACCGAGTGCGTCCGGGGCGGTGACACTGTCATCGTTGACGGCAACCGCGGCATCGTCATCGTAAATCCGGACGAGCAAACCATCCGGCAGTACGAGGAGTACTCGAAGGAGTTTGCCGAGCTTGGGCACAGGCTCGATGCGATAAGACAGAAACCCGCCGTGACGCGCGACGGCACCAAAATTACGTTGCTGGGCAACATTGAATTTCCGGACGAGGCCGAGGTTGTTCTGCAGAAAGGAGGCGACGGCATCGGGCTTTACCGTACCGAGTTTCTGTATCTAAACGCCCAACACGAGCCCACCGAGCAGGACCATTACGAGGCCTACGCCCAGACCGTTAGGACCATGCCCGACAGGCCGATAGTGATAAGGACCCTGGACCTTGGCGCGGACAAATATACCCAGAGAAAGCGTTTCGCGCCCGAGCCGAACCCGTTCCTGGGGCTGCGGTCCATCAGGTTTTGCCTGCAGAACCTCACCATGTTCAAAACGCAGTTGCGTGCAATTCTGCGCGTCTCGGTTCTCGGCGACGTGAAGATCATGTTTCCCCTGATAACGAACCGCCAGGAACTGATGCAGGCAAAGATGATCCTGCACGACGTCATGGAAGACCTCGACGAGGAATCCATAAAGTACAACAGGGACATTCCGGTTGGTATCATGGTCGAGACGCCCTCGGCGGCCCTGACTGCTTATTCGCTGGCCAGGGACGTGGATTTCTTCAGCATAGGGACAAACGACCTTACGCAATATACCCTGGCGGTGGACAGGGGCAATGAGCTGGTATCCATGCTTTATTCGTCGGTTGACCCGGCGGTCCTTCGGCTCATCAGGACCGTAATTCAGGACGCCCACAAGATGCAGATAGACCTGAGCGTGTGCGGCGAGATGGCTTCCGAGCCGGAATACATCATGCTGCTGCTGGGCCTTGGGGTCAGGACAATTTCGATTACCTCGCCGATGATTCCGGAGATAAAGCAGGTGATTCGCTCGGTCACGATGGAAGACTGCAACAACGTGGCCCGAAAAGTGCTCGGAATGGACTCCGAGAGGCAGATTTCAAGCTACCTGCGCAATGCCGCAAGGAAGATCCTGCCCGAAGCCTTTTAGCCGCCGAGAGACGGGCATTATCGCATTTCGTTAGTCCAGCAGCGACATTGTCACTCCATGTCCGGTGCCTGCAAGCTTCGGCTTACCTTTGGCGGTCTTTTGGTCGAAATGGTGGTTTTGCCGTCACGCACTCGAAAATCCCGCGGACAAGCGGTTGCTTGTTGACAGTAGTGAATGCTCCGGTTAACTTACTTGACGTAGGAATTGAATGGAGTCTTTGTTGGGAGGGAATTGCAGCATGTGGTTCAAAGCTGAAAACGAGTTGACGGATCAACAGATTCAGGCCGGCCTGAGAAACATCATCAAAGACGGGGTGGCGTCTCAGGCCATGGGAATACTGACGGGCGGAGCCTTTCTGGTTGCCTTCGCCGTCAAGCTTGGCGCCTCCAATATGGTGATAGGCTTGTTGGCCGCCATCGGTCCTCTGGCCCAACTTCTTCAACTGCCCTCCGTCCTGCTCGTCGAAAAAATACGCAACAGAAGAGCGATTGTAGTGGTAACCGCCGGAGTCTCTCGCATCTGCTGGTTGCTCATCGCACTGATTCCTTTCCTGTTCGGGGCCAGGACCGGCCTGACGGTCTTACTGGTGGCAATGGTTGCTGCTTCGGCGCTCGGGGCTATCTCCGGATGTAGCTGGAACTCCTGGATGCGAGACCTTATTCCGCAGAATATTTTAGGGTCATTTTTTTCGAAGAGAATGCGGATAGCAACCGGCGTCGGAATCGCGCTGAGCATATTAGCGGCGGTGTATATCGACTTTTGGAAGAAGGTCCTTGCCGACCATGAGCTGGCGGGATATTCGGTACTGTTCTTCACGGGTTTTTGTGCCGGGGCACTCGGGCTTTATTTCCTCTCGGTGACACCTGAGGTCCGAATGCCAGAGACCAGGGAAAAGATCAGAATCTTCAGAATGTTCTACGAGCCTTTCAAGAACGAGAATTTCCGAAAGCTGATGGCGTTCTTGTGTTCCTGGAACTTCGCGGTCAATCTCGCCGGTCCTTTCTTTATCGTCTATATGCTCAAGAGGCTGGGTCTGAGTATGTCTTTCATAGTGGGCCTGTCCATCGTCAGCCAGGTGATGAATTTCGCGTTTCTGAAGATTTGGGGCAGATTCACCGACCGTTTCAGCAACAAATCGGTGCTGGCGATAAGCGGCCCATTGTTCATTTTGTCAATTCTGGCCTGGACTTTCACAACGATGCCCGAGAAGTACTTCCTGACAATACCGCTGTTGATTGCCATCCACGTGGTGATCGGACTGGCGTCTGCCGGTGTATCTCTGGCATCGGGCAATATCAGCATGAAGCTGGCTCCGAAGGGACAAGCGACGGCGTATCTTGCCACCAATACCGTTGTCAGTTCGATAGCTGCCGGCATCGCGCCGGTCCTGGGAGGCAGGTTTGCAGACTTTTTCGCCGGGCGTGAACTTGCGTGGACGCTGAATTACAAGAGCCCGGGTGGCCAGTTTGCCCTGTCCACGCTGAACCTGCAGCAGTGGGATTTCTTTTTTGCTTTGGCTTTTTTGATTGGATTGTATTCACTCCATCGCCTTGCTATGGTCAAAGAGGAGGGTGAGGTGGAAGAGAAGATCGTAGCCCAGGAGCTGGTCGCAGAGGTCAGGAGCCAGGTGCGTATCCTTTCGTCTATCGAAGGGCTGCGGCAGATGATAAGTTTTCCATTCTCGATAGTACGAAACATTGCCGCCGGAATCGGGACGGCGGACGAGCCGAAAAATGAGCCGGGTAAAGAGGAAATACAAAATGAAGAAGTTTAAGATAATTCTAATAGTAGTCATTTTGTTGCTTGTTTTGGTGGTCTTTCTTCAGAACACCCAGGCGGTGGAAACCAAGTTCCTGCTAATGACTGTAACTATGCCTCGTGTTGTGCTTCTTCTTTTGACCTTTACGCTCGGATTTGTCGCAGGACTGATAGCGGCGAGTTTCCTGTTCAGAAAATCGGAAAAATCCGGCGAAAAAACCAAAGCCTGACGCTGTTGGAACATCAGCTCGTACGGACGAGAGAGGCAACACATAGTCCGGGGAGGGAATAAAAGGTGAATGAATTTGACGAAAAAGATATTGAAATTTCCTTTGCGCACATCACACTTTGTATGAGTCGGGACAGGCAGGGGCGTTCGCCGCCGAGCACAGGTATGAGGCAGAATCAGGAGTCTGAGAATGAAGTCAGGAAATAGGAAAAGCAAGTCCGTCAGACGGCATGTGAAAAAGGCCGGCCTGCCGCCCGGAACGTTAGTGCACGTCGGTGAAAAGATGGTTGAGAACGTTCGGATCAGCTATATCGATTACGACGAGCAGGGTTTTTCGGAAAAGCAGGCATCGAA
>JBDREF010000297.1:0-11689 GCA_043820045.1 Planctomycetota bacterium
GAACGTCCGATGAGCAAGTACAACGGCAACGCCTTCCGGTTGGACGGCGGCGACGGCGGACACAGCGAATACAGCGGCGACATATTCCTTCTGCCCTACTGGCTGGGGCGATATTTGAACGTGATAAGATAGAATGCCGGGAGGATATTTGAGATGACACGTCACATGTCGAAACGGAATCCTGAAAACGGATCAACACGCAGGCAGTTTCTAAGACAATTCGGGCTCGGCGCAGTCGCGGGTGGAATGACAGTTCCACTGCTGAACGGCGTGCATTCCGCGGCGGCGTCTGAGACAACAGAGCACAAGGTCAAATATCGCGCGCTCGGCAAGACGGGCCTTCGTGTTTCCGAAATCGGATTCGGGGGTCATAGCTGGGCTTACAAGCAAGTCCCCGACGGACAGGGTGGACATCGCAGGCCTACCGTCGATGAGGCCATCCGGATGATCGGCGAAGGGATAGATATGGGAGTGAATTTCCTCGACTCCTGCACCGCGCCGGAAGAGTCCAGCACCCCCGGCGAGGCGATCAAGAGATTGAAGGCTCGGGACCGAGTCATCATCTCCATCCGCGTCTCGCACAAGATGAAGGGAATAGAAGCCGACAAGAAAGAAATATACAAGTGGACCGAAGACCGGCTGAAGCTGTGGCAGACCGATTACGTCGATATGTGCCTGCTCTGTAATACAGAGAACGACACGCCCCAATCCGGCTACTGGGATATGTCCTATTCAATCGAAGCTCTCGATAAATTGAAGAAGCAAGGAAAGATTCGCTTCACCGGGTTCGGCTGTCACTTCACACCAGAACTGTTCCTGGAAGCGTTCGAAAAATTCGGCGACTACTTCGACATCTGTTCAATGCCTTATAACGTCCGGCATCGCGCCGCAGAGACGATACTTCCGGCGGCCAGGAAGAAAAAGATGGGAGTAATCACCATCAAACCGTTCGCCAGAGGGGCTCTACTCGAGAATCGCGATCTTGAAGGCGCATACGCCGGTCTGACCCGTGATATGATGGCATTCGTACTTGAAAACGAGCTTGTCGATATCTGCACGTGCGGCGTCCACACCATCGAACAGGTCCGGGAGAACTTCAGCGCCTCGTGGACGAAGCTGACGCCGAGCGGCCGCAAACGGCTTGAGGAAATTGCCGGCACGCCGGTACGCGACCGAGAATACGCATGGCTGGAAAACGACTGGCAATGTGTTTAGCCGCCGATTTGCCTTGTTGGCGTCCCAGTCAATCCGAGACTTGCACCCCAAGCTCCTTGAACTGCGCAGCGGCATTCAAAAAATGAGCGGTAATCCAGAAAACCGTCCATTCTTCCACATAGTTGCCGCGGATACCTGAGACGTTGCCGGACCTGAGAAGCTGTGCGAACTTGCCGTGCTGCGCATAATTCGTGTGGTGCGGCTGCTCGCCCTGGCTTCCGTAGGGGTCGATTAGCTGGCCGCAACTGCGATACATCAAAATCGCAAGCTTCTGCAAGTCGCCCCTGTCCAGGAACTTGCCCAGCCGATAGACATCCGGGGCAATGAGCACGCCGAAGACATCGATGTGCTGGTTCTGAACGGAAACCGCCGTCCAGCCCCGAGTCTTGAAGCCGTGGTCGCGGAGGCGTCCCGCCAGCATGTCAATATCCCAAACCACCACATACGTCAAAGCAACGTCACAGGCATGCTCTGCCCACTTAAGATACTTGCGATCTCCCGTCAGCTCGTATAGCGCCACAAATCCCTGCAAAGCGGCGAAAGCCCCCTCTTTATCCTCGCAGCTCGCATCCAAAGTACCGCCCCAATACGGCTCGTCCATATTCAGGTGTCTGGCCGCATATACTTCGCCCGCCTTCTCCGCAGCGAGGCGATAGAGGTCTGTGCCGAATAGCTGATTGGCCTTGCATAACGGCGAGATCATGAACGCCTGATTAGTTGACTGTGGATTCCAATCGTCGGCGAGAATTTTCTTTGCATGAAAATCGCAAGCCTTGCGCAGGAATCTTTCCCAGGAGGAAACGTCCAGTCCTTTAGACCTGCCGACTCGAATCGCGTTGGCGAAATTCAACATTGCCTGGCCCTGCGAGAGCAGTTCGGGACGGTTCTGCGGAACCCATTCTTTCTTTTCGTAATCGTACCATGTGTAGAAACCCTGATCGTAAAACTTGGCCGTAGAGAGGAAATTCAACGACTTTACCGCCATATCCACTGCGCAGGGATCATCGAGCTGCTCGGCCAGAACCTGCAACGCGTATCCCGGCGCGGCCGTCTGACCGCACCAGCCGAATACGAAAAAGTTTCGGTCGGCATACTTGTTGAAGCCAGCGATTTGCCCGTCCTCGTGCCAGCGAGTTTTTGCATATCGGTATTTGGCTTCAATTATCTGAGCGAAAGTAGGCATACCTTCGAGCGAATACGGCGAAAATATATCAAGCGACGTTCTCGTTGGTACTTGAAATCCAGAACCTTTTTGCGACACATCATAGGCTTGCAGATAAAACGTCTTTTCGATAATCGTCCCCGGCGGCACATTCAAATATGCGTTGTCATAAGGAACAAAGCCGCGCTGTGAGGCCTTGATAACGCTGCGCTCGCCGTTGGATGCACACGGACCTGAAAGAAGGACCAACTCGGTTCCGTTTTCTTTCGCAGTCAGTCCCAACGACCACCATTGATCTTCCAGGTTGCCGCAGGGTACTGGTGACGGCAGAGAATGCAGCGCCGCCCCTCGCAAGCCGGCGTCCGCAGCCCACTCCAGACTCGCGTAGGGCATGGGAAAGCGGTGTTCCTCAAAGACCGCTTCCTCGCCGGGCTCGCCCAAGTAAACGGGCACTCTGCCGCTTCTGGCGCCGGACGGGTTGCCGTAATACAATATTCCCGGCAGCAGGACCTGCGAGCCGCGACCGCGGCAGTCAAAACGCACCGACAGCGTCACAAACTTCGCTGCCTCCGGCCCCTCCCATGTAAACCTCCGGATGCACTTTATTACGCCGCCTTCGGGCCTATACGAATCTGAAAGCTTCCACGTACCTGCAGAAGTCTCGAGCGTGCCGCGCAAAATCGTCCAATCCCCGGCGCGTTCAATTTGAGTCGGTTTTGCATGAACCCATGCGGCAGGCCAGCGGTTTTTCCATTCAGTCGCAATCGACCAGAGGCCTTCCGGCGGCGAACTCAGGATCTCTTCATTGTCCAGGGCTATCACAACATGGTAGCTCGTGCCGTCTCGTTCTACGCGAAGCGCCGCAGAACGCTCGTCCGCGCGCACACTCAATACGCCTGAAGCTGAGATGCCGATCACAGCCAGGGCCATCGCAACGTTGCACTTCATCCGAAACCTCCCGTTTGACGAGAAAGCTGCGTGTTGATGGAGTTAACTACCTGATCTTGTAGCTGATCGCCATGCCGTCATTTTTTTCCATGGAAGCCCGGATGATGACGGTGTCGTAGTCAGGACTGTTCTGGATGTATTCCAGAAAATCCTGCATGGCGTTGGCAGAGCGAATGACATTGTCGGAGACCACCACGGCCCCCGCTTTCAACTTCGGCTCGAGTATCTTAAAATACTTCAAGTAATCGCTCTTGAGTGCATCGATAAAGACGAAATCGTACCGGCCTTTCAGCTCAGGCAGAGTCTTGAGAGCATCGCCTTCAATACAGGTGACGGTGTTCTCAAGGCCCATCTTACTGATGTTCTCCCGGCATACCTTCACGCTGTCGGGGTCGATCTCGAGTGTGTCAAGATGCCCACCGTTTCGCTCGAAGGCTATCCCCATGTTGATGGCACCATAGCCGCTTGCCGAGCCCACTTCCACGCCGCGTTTGGCCCCGGCGCTGGCGACCAGGATTCGCAACATCATCGCATCGCCAGGCGTAGTGTTCAGCCCGGTGCGCTCGAAATTTTTGATAAACTCATTGCGAAACTCCACACTCTTTTTGCCTCGCTCGCCGGAATAAACCGCAATGACATTAAGACCAATCAGAGCAACACAACACACCAGAGCCAATTGCATACGCCGCTTCATAACAACCTCCATAATATAAGTGTAACAAAAAATCTGCTTTGAATCTCAATCGAAACACCTCGACCGAGACCTCGCATGAGGATCCAAGTCTGTTACAACAACCCCATGACTTTCAGGACATCAAGATACCAGAACTACCGTGGCATTGCAACGGTCTTGTCAGTACACATACAACAGCTCTCGCATCGGCATTGAAACCTTGCATAAATAATGTGTAAGTGGTACTTTACCGTGAAAATGAAAGGTTAAGCTATGGCGAATAGGCAAAAGTTGTATATACCACTGTTTTTGTTGTTTCTGGTTGTCCCCTGTCAGGGACGAATCCATAGCATTATAGACTTTGGTGTGCAGGGCGGCAAAAAGACCAATGACGGCCCTGTCATCCAGGCCACAATAGACGCATGTCTTGCCGCCGGAGGCGGAACAGTTTACGTACCGGCCGGGGACTATTTCTGCGGGGCTTTGCGCCTGAGAAGCAACGTGAGCCTGTATCTCGAAGCCGGAGCAACATTGTGGGTCAGCCCTGAGAAGGAGCACTACAAAAACGGCAACCGGTTCCTGTACGCCGAGGACGAGGAAAACATATCAATTGAAGGCCGCGGAACGATTCACGGAACAGGCGAGACGGACCTGCTGCGTAAGAAGACGGACAAAAAAGAAGAAAAACCGCAGTTTCGAGTCGGAATTCTGCGGTTCATACGCTGCCGGAACGTCGCGATTAAAGACATCACGGTGCGCTACAGCGACACCTGGACGTTTGACCTTGAATTCTGTCGGAACGTCCTCATCACTGGGGTAAACATCCTAAATAATTATTATCGCGTCAACGCCGACGGGATCGACCCGGTCTCATGTCAAAGTGTGCACATCTCCAACTGTCACATTGTTGCGGGGGATGATTGTATCGTATGTAAGACGCGCGAGGGCGTCCCCTGCGAGGACATAGTGGTAACGAATTGCACGCTGGAATCCGTAGCCACGGCAATAAAGATTGGAACAGAATCGCCCAGCGATTTTCGCAATATCCACGTGTCCAACTGTGTGATCCGCAACTCCACGGTCGGAATCGGCATGTATATTAAAGACGGAGCTACGGCTGAACGAATCAGCTTCACTAATTGCACAATCGAGACCCTGCGCGAGCCGGAACTGCTCAACAGCTCGATGCAAAACTCGGTCTATCCGATCTTCGTAGATATGGAAAAGAGGCACAAGGAATCGCGCATCGGCAAAATACGAGACCTGACCTTTGCGGACATAAACATCGTCACTGACAACGGCATCCTCGTGCAGGGAATGATCGCAAGCAAGATTGAGAATCTCGTCATGAGAAACATCAATATGAGAGTCAACAGGGGCTTCGATTATTTCGCCCGAAAGAAACACGTCGGCGGCAGCACTTCTGAAACGCAGGACAGACGCCGGACGATATATGCCCAGAAGCCCTCTTATGTGACGCTCGCCAATATCACAGGATTGACGGTGGACGGTCTGAAGGTATTCATCCCCGATACCATCTTCGACGCCCATAAAAGGTCCGCATTGTCGCTGCATGAAGTAGAGCACTCGGTTGTGAGTAACGTCATTCGTACGCCCGCCGGCGCGGGCTCCCGGATGCCTGTAGTTACCATGGAAAACTGCACGAGCGCCTTGCTGACAAAGTGTTTCGCCCTGCCCGAAACGGACATCTTCCTCGGCCTTGAGGGCAAAGATACCGCAAATATTTCTCTGATCGGCAATGACCTCAGCAGAGCGGAAACAGACGTAAAACTGTCTGCTGAGGTTTCCAAAGTTCAGATCAGCATCAGGTAAGTTCAGGGCGGGATTCAGAAACGTAGGATGGGCTTCAGCCCATGCTGAATAATGCCACGAGAGCCGAGGTCATGTCGCAGAAGATTCCGCTTAAATATCTTGTCGGCGGCCGGCGGATAGGATAGAATTCGCACACAGGAATTTTGCAGTCCCGGCGCGCCGGGACTCGGGCATTTTTGGGCCGATTTGGTTTTTTCGTAATCAGACGATGTTTTTTTTCAATAGGAGGCAACTCATGAGGCCAGCAGAAACACAAAAGTTTAATCGTCGCCAGTTCATGCGAGGCGCTGCGGCAACCATGGGCGGGCTCATAGCCTTGCCGATGGTTGTTCCCTCGACCGCGCTGGGGCGAGGCGGCAGAGTCGCCGCAAGTGAACGCATTATACTTGGCGGAATTGGCATCGGCAATCGCGGCTCGCACGATTTGCGATGGATGCTGCCGGAATCGGACGTACAGTTCGTCGCGACCTGCGATCCGCAAAAATCACGGGCCGAGGCGGTCAAAAAAATTGTGGATACGCACTACGGCAACACAGATTGCATGATATATCGCAATACACCTGAATTTCTTGCCGAGCGTACGGATATCGACGCACTTCTGGTCACTACCGGTGACCGGTGGCACGCACTGGCTTCAATCATGGCGATGCGTGCAGGCAAGGACGTTTACTCGGAAAAACCTTCGTGCATGACAATCGAGGAAGGTCAGGCCGTAGTAGAGACCGCCAAACGATACAGGAGGATTTACCAGACGGGTACACAGCGACTGAGTGAAGGTAATTTCACATTCTGTAACGAAATGCTCAGGCTCGGCCGGCTCGGCGAAGTGCATACGGTTCGTGCACACATCGCTCCATGGGACGCCGCCGAGATGAAACACGACTGGCTGCCCGCCGAGTCTCTGCCGCCAAAAGAAGAGGTGGACTGGGATGCGTGGCTGGGGCCATGCCCATGGAGACCTTACAACTCCGCGTACACACGCGGCGGATGGCGCGGCTACTACGACTTCCACACGAGTTGTATCGGCGAATGGGGCGCCCACACGTTCGCTCAATGCCAAGTGGGCATGGGAGCGGCCGATACATCGGCAATCGAGTATAAGTACGTGCCAAACGAAAGCGGCGACGGAATGGTCACTAAATTCGCCAACGGCATCAATATGGTCCTGGAGCGAGATATGGACAACAAATACTTCCACGGCTCCTGTGCAATTCGCTATGAAGGAACCGAAGGCTGGGTAGCGGTTGGGGACGGGTATTCCAAGCCGGATGTCTCTTCGCCGGCCATGCTGGATGACTTCCGAAAGATAGTCTATGACTACATAGCCCGTACGCAGCGGCCGATGAGCCACGTTCGCGATTTCCTCGATTGCGTGAAGTCCCGGCGACAGACGGTCGCCAACCCGGTCGTAATGCACCGGACCATGACCACGGTGCACGCGGCCAACATCTGTATGTGGCTAAAGCGAGACTTACGCTTCGACCCCGTCAAAGAAGAATTCATCAACGACCCGGACGCAAATCGCTTCCGTTCGCGTGCGATGCGTGAGCCGTGGATTATCTGAGGACCAACTTCAATCCGAAAGGAAACCAAGTCATGTTAAAGTCAAAAATACACATTATTCTGATTGCCGTTCTTCTGTCTTCGGGCGCCGTACGGTCGTTCGCACAGACGGTCCCGCCGAAGGCCGACGAGGGCAAGCTGATTGCCGTGCTCAAGTCGGCCGATGCCTCACACAAAGAAAAAGCAGATGCCTGCCGCGGACTGGCGCTGATAGGCACCGGCAAATCCGTAGCGACATTAGCTTCGTTGCTCGGCAATGAAGAACTTTCACATATGGCTCGTTATGCACTCGAACCAATTCCCGACCCGGCTGTGGATCAGGCATTCCGAGATGCCCTGGGCAAGCTTAAGGGCAAGCCTCTCGTCGGCGTCATAGGAAGCATAGGTGTGCGACGCGATGCTCAAGCGGTCGGGGCATTGACGACAATGCTGCGAGCTTCCGATGCAGAAGTCACCCATGCAGCAGCGAGGGCTCTGGGTAATATCGGCAATTCCGCCGCCGTAACAGCCCTCCAACGTCAGTTGGCAAATGCCTCGTCAGCCGACAAGTTACATATATGCGAAGGTCTGTTCCGCTGTGCTGAGACTCTTTCCGCCGGAGGACAAAAACAGGAAGCCGTCGGTATCTACGACCAGTTGCGCAAGCTGGACGATCCGCACCAGATTCGTGCCGGGGCGTTGCGCGGCGCTATTCTGGCACGCGGCAAAGACGGGGTTGCACTTCTGCAGGAGAATCTACGCAATGGCGATTACATCATGTTCTCTACTGCCTGCCAGACTGCCATGGAATTGCCGGGCGGTGAAGTCACCAAAGCGCTGACTGCTGAGCTGGACCGACTGCCCGCAGACAATCAAATCCTCATCATCCGGACACTCGGCAGACGCGGCGATGACGCGGCGATGCCTGCGTTGTTCGCAAAAGCCAACAGCGGGGCTAAGTCCGTTCGCATAGAAGCTATCCGGGCCATGCCGGAGATTGGCAGTCCGACCGCTGTACCAATACTGGCTGCGCTGCTGAACGACGGAGACAGCGATATATGCCAGGGCGCACAAGAGGCCCTCGCCGCCATCCCGGGCCGTGAGGCCGATGCCGCTGTGATGGCGATGCTGAACAGCAATGAAGCCGGCCAGCGGCTCACCGCGCTCGAACTGATTGGGCGCCGCCGGATGACCGCAAGTATCCCAGCGCTGCTGAAAGCCGCCGCAGAGGCTGACCCTAAAGTCAGTCCGACCGCACTGAAAAGGGTAGGCGAGCTGGGCGGTCCTTCTGAATTGCCTGCGCTGCTGGATATCCTCATGGAATTGAAGGCCTCGGCAGACATCAGCGCCGCAGAGCAGGCACTGATCGCCATGTGCACCAAGACCGATGGAGCGGCCGCAGGCACCGAGAGGCTCACTGCTCTGCTTTCGCAGGCTCAACCGGCACAGAAAAGTGCGCTGCTGCGTGTCCTCGGCGCAATCGGCGGCACTAACGCACTGAACGCTGTGAGGGCGGCGACGGATGACTCTAACGAGCAAGTTCGTGATGCGGCGATCCGTGCGCTTGCCGGATGGAAGACCGCCGACGCAGCACCCGACCTGCTCCGGCTCGCAAAGACCGCCTCAAACGAATCACAAAAGACTGCGGCCCTGCGCGGCTATATCAGTCTGGTTCGCGATGAAAACATGGCAGTCAATGCGAGGCTTCAGATGTGCCGACAGGCGGCCGAACTGATTCAGCGCAACCAGGAAAAGATGCTTCTGTTAGGCGTACTGGGTACGGTCCCGTCTGCTGATGCGCTTGCCATGGCAATGTCGCACCTGGATGACCCGGCAACGAAAGACGCGGCAAGCTTCGCCGCCGTGGCAATCAGCGAGAAAATCGCAGAGCAGAAGCCTAACGAGGTTGCCGAGGCCCTGCAAAAGGTACTGAAAGCCACGAGTAACAGAGATGTGACTCGCCGGGCAAGGGCCGTATTGAAGAACAGATCGGGCAGATAACGGAATTGAAGACTTAGCGTGTGCGAAGTGAATGTTCGCCGATCTTCGCTGCGTGAAACGGCATCTGTGGCCGGTTGAGAAGGCGGTATGGCTTACCCTACCCCTTTCTCACCGGTTCACTGCTGCTGCACTAGCCACATTCGCTCAAATACCCTTCAAATACGCAATATGGAGCTGCCTGGTTCCGTCCGCCGGTTCAATGGCGTCAAAGCAAATCTTCTCGCCCGTCCGGCTCCAGCGCGGATGGAAATCGCAACGGATATCGCCCGACATGTATTTCTTCTCGCGCATATCGTACGTGCACAGCACCTGTTTGTGTTTGGTAAGCACATTGTAGATAAGGAGAGACTGCTCCATCGCACCGCCGTATTTGCGGTCTGTAGCTATCCAATTCCCGTCCGGGGAGAAACTACAGTGCCCGTCAGAGTCAAGGAAACCATCGCCAATGGCCTGATAGTCCGCTTTGCCATCTGTGAAAAGGACATGCTTTCGACCCGGCCCGTCTATCGAAAATGTAGCGATGATCTCATTGTCGTTGCGCCAGTCAAAGTGCGAAACTCCCTTGTCGAACGCAATCGCTTCCCGCAATTCGGTGCCGTCCAGATTCGCTGTGAACATGGCTGTATATCGGCGCTCTTCCGGAGGCAGGTTGGCTCTCGCAAGAAAGAAAAAGCGGGTGTCGTTTTTATTGAAGACCGTGTGGTTGAACCACATATGGCGACCCTGCAGCGATGGATACTGCTTCAGGAGCCGCTCATAGACCTGAGAGATAGCGACAACCAGCTCGCACTTGCCGGTGGTCAGGTCCATTAAAAACACGCCATCACTGTCCGGTGCCGGATTGTCCGGGTTGGGGTCTTTAGTGCCTCCATAGCCGACGACCTTTCGCAGCCGACCCATTCTGCCATAGGTCAGACTCAGCGCCCATTTGCCGTTATGGCTGACGGCACTGACTGCGCGTGGCAAGACACGCTTCTTTGCCGACTTCACATCGAGAATAACCGATACGACCTCATCGCCTTCCAGGTCGTTGTATATGATCCCACTCTCCGGATCGAGCGGGTTCCAATGGAGCATAGCGCCCTGCTGCAGATTCCAGGCTCGCGTCCGGGCCACCTCGGTGAATCGGCCGGTCTGCGAATCGACCAGACCGATTGCTGCCGCCTCGCCCGGCTCAGGCATACGATCCTGAAAGCTGCTTTCCAGACAGACAAGATGCCGGCCCGATTTGTTCCAAGGGCAGATCCCATAGTAGCCGAAGAAATGATGTTTTGGACCGCTCGTCAAGGTACGTGTTCTGCACTCGATAAGCCGCGTTGTTTTCTCCGAAGGCTGGCCCGCCCTCAATCCGCTCGCCCCGAAGAAGGCCGTCAAGGCCGAATCAATTATGAATGCCCTGCGATCAATCGCCATGAGTTCTCTCCAATCGCTTACCATCAAGTGCTGCTCGGAGTGGAAGCAAACAAGCCCGGCGCCGGGAATGACTTCCGGCAGCAACCCCAAGAATAGCATTATAGGATGATTAAGGCAACCGCTCGAACGGGCACGCGTAAATCTTACTCGCTGGAGCGTCGGGGGGCATACCGATAATAAGCAGGTTCCGGCGGGGATTTGGCGTTCCGGATTGGGGTGTCCTCGCCGCACACGGTGCAGTCATTTGCCTGTCGCGAAGGATTACTTATACTTTACTTAGCACCTATAAGGTGCCAAGTCTTTCTACAAGCAGGGTCTTTCCTGGGGGGGAGCGAAATGGGGCCCATAAAAAAGAAGACGTACCGAAAACGTCGGGCTGCTGCACTTGTCGCGTCGATGATATTCGTGCTCATATTCTCGGCACTTGCAGTGAGCATGGCGACGCTATCGGGGGCCAATGTCCAACTGGCATCCAATCACCGGCACACTAACGCCGCACTTGCGGCGGCACAATCCGGCCAGGAGGTCATCAGATACTGGCTGAGTCGCCAGCTTCTTTCAAGCTCATTACCGGTGACCGGTTACCAGGGCGCCATAGTCCAGGCTGTGCAGGATGATTTCAAGCGCAATAGCATCTCGAATATGGTATTGAACGATGCCGGCTCAATCGCAGCAGTCACGCTGGATTCGACATCGCACCTGAGCTTTGACGCGAGCTTTCAGATCGACCCCTCCCAGCCCACCATTCTGCGAAGCCGGGTCACGGGTCACAGCGGCAACATGGCCCGCACTATAACAATCCTGTACAACATCCAGCCCTATGAATTTCCGATTTTTAATTTCGGCCTGGCTACCAAAGGGCCCCTTAATTTCCCCGGCAATCCGACTATAACCGCCGTGAA
>JBDREF010000298.1:0-13222 GCA_043820045.1 Planctomycetota bacterium
AGTTGTGGCGCTCTGCACCGCATCTTTGTCAGCACCGAAGTACAGGTCATGCGATACGGCGGTAGTCGCCGGCGTCCAACTAAGCTTCGCGGTCATCGCCACGCCTGTCGCACGATTGGACGGCTGTGGATTGCCCGCGGCACCCGGAGTCGTGAAGCCCCAGACATCGCCCTTAAACGTGGCCACAGCATCAAACTCATCGACTCGCCAATAGTAGACCTTCTCCGATCCGAGCGTGCCGGGAGAATAACTTGCGGCCCCCTGCGGGAGTCCTCCGGTTGCATTTCCTACATCGTCAAAACTGTCGCCGAAATACACCGTGTGCAGCTTCGCACCGAAACCGCCCGTCCACTTGAGCGTGGCATTCAGAGCCACAGCCTCTGCGCCGTCTGCGGGGTCAGGGTTGTAGGCCTTCTTGGGAGGAATCGAGAAGCTCCAGACGTTGCCTTTGTGTATGGTAGTGCCGTCAGTTTCGACTTCGTCGATTCGCCAGTAGTAAGTCGTACCGGGAACCAGGCCGTCCGGATATGGAAATCCGGGGAAGCCGACGATGTAGAAATTCGAAACCTGGTTGCCGCGGAACGTATCGCCGGTGCCGTCGTTCACAGCAGCCGGATCTTCACCAAAGTAAACATCGTGCGAGACGGCGGAGTCTCCGCTCGTCCAGCTAAGGGAAACCCACGTATCTTCGTGGACGGCTCCATCGGCCGGGTCGGGGTTATAGGCCTTCAGCTTGGGACCCAAAACCGCAGCGCCTAACATGTTTCCGCCGTGACCCTGGGTGTTTCCAAAAATAGTGACGGTGCCGGCCTTGACTGCGAGGGAAAAGATGGACGAGTACTGGTCGATGTCTCCATCGGCCCCTTCGTCGATGCCGATATCGTCACCTGTATCGACGAAACCCATACTGTCCAGCCACGGCATACCGGTAATATTGGGGGCCACATCCAGACCGCCTGCCGCGCCGCCCATACGGTTGTCAACGAACACGTAGAGCGTGGCGTTCTGTGACAACGTGATATCAAGCTCATAGGCCGACTGGTTCTTGTTGTCGTTGGCCGTAATGACGTAGTCGGCGCCGATCAAGTACTCCGGTATCTCATTGTACTGGTGGACCCGGTCCACGTAGCAGGGCTCGTCCTCTCCGAGCGGATTGGGCGCAATTTGCGGGTCCTCAGGGGCATCCGCATCGGTATTCCGGTGCGCAACCGAGGTGATGAATACTGCCGCCTGGGCAACCTGAACGGTAGCCGCCACCACAGCACACACCAAAATCAAAAGCATCAGTTTTTTGAACATAAAAGTCCTCCTTTAAAAAAAGTTAATTGATAACGACCATAATATGGCCTGAACATTCAACTGCATCTCGTTCAGACAAGCCGAAAGATGTTTTTCTACAACTTCCAATCACCTCCTTCCTTCGAGGGTCCAAAATCACGGAGATTTCACCCACCGAAAGACCTGAAAACCAACTAATCCATATACCGTTACTATACCAGATTGGCCGCCCTTCTGTCAAGAACGATGTCCGGACAATTAGGGACCGGGCAAGAAGTCTCCGGCAATCCGCCGAAGCAATACCAGCAGCCTGGTTGTTAGACAAAAGGGGGCCCATACCGAATCGGTCGGCATGGGCCCCAAGATAGCACTAATCCACTTAGCCTTGTCGTCCAAATTGTTGCGTAAACCACAGCTTACGGTTGTGGTTCCGGTGCCACAGCGGGCCTATACAGCCGGATATCGTCGAAGTACATCGTTCCTGTGCCGCCCGCGGCCGGACTGTTCTTGGTGCCGATGCCAATGGTGATCGTATTGACATTCGTCAGATTCACGCCCTGGTCGGCAAACGCCTGCAGGTCGATAACCCACTGCGTCCATCCGGATGCCTGCGTGGCCGCAGGGTCGTCATGGTAAACAACCGCAGTGCCGTTGAGGGCCACATACATCCGCTCGGCGGAGTTGGCCGAGGCGCCGCGCAACCACAGCGATAGTTTCGTGACACCTTCCTCGGTCCAGTCGCGCGGATAAACCAGCGTCAGCGTCGCCTCGGAAGTCTTCAGGTTGTTGTCGTAGCGATAAACAAGCGATTGGGTACCGCCGTGAACGACCGTCTGCTCAGCATAAGGAGGAAGGTCGTTGCCGACGAGAGCGCCATTGTTCGTGGTTCCAAAGCCGTCGATCCACTTATCGAATATCCGGTTGCTCGCAGCGTCAGGCGGATCGATATCATTGTAGGACTCGAAATCATCCACGAGGAGGAAGTCGGCCGTCGTGAAACTCCAGACAAGGCCCTTCACCGTGCCTGTATTGTAAACTGCATCGACGCGCCAGTAGTAGTCGCTGTGCCACGCGAGTTTTCCGGGATCGTAGCTCTCGGAGCCAAGGGCCTTGTTACCCTTGTACTCCGGCGAGGCAGTCGTGGCATTCTTCACCGCATCTTTGTCGATACCGAAGTAAACATCGTGGGAGGTGGCAGTTGTTGCCGGCGTCCAGTTGAGCGTTGAATTTATCTGCACATCCTTTGCTCCGTTAGCCGGCTGCAAACTCCCGGCAGCGCCTGGAGTTGTAAAGCTCCAGATCTCGCCTTTGTAAGTAGACACAGCGTCAAATTCATCGACCCGCCAATAGTAAACCTTCTCCAATCCCAGAGGGCCGGGTTTGTAGGTTACGGTACCCTGTGGGGCGCCTCCCGCGTCATTGTTTACATCATCGAAATCGGTGCCGATATAAACGGTATGCAATTTGGCACCGTAACCGCCCGTCCAACTGAAGGTCGCACTCGGATCTACGAACTCAGCACCATCAGCCGGGTTGGGGGCATAAGCGGTCTGCGGTGGAATCGAGAAGCTCCAGACCGGACCTTTCCACGGGCTGTTCGGCTCGGCCTCGTTGACCTCGTCGATTCGCCAATAGTAAGTCGTGCCCGGAACAAGGCCATCCGGATACGGAAATCCAGGGAAGCCGGCGACAATAAACGTAAGGGTCTGATTGCCCCGGAAGGTATCACCCGTACCATCGTTGACGTCGCCGAAATTGTCCCCGAGATATACATCGTGTGAGACCGCGAAGTCACCCGGCGACCAGCTCAGATTCACCCACGTTTCGGTGTGGATCGCACCATCGGCCGGGTTCGGAGCCAGGGCATACGGATATCCTTCGCCGCCTTGCATTGTGGTCTGAATCTCCTCCTGTGCCAATGCCTCGTCGTATATACGGGCGTCATCGATTTTCCCGACAAGATGGTGGGTCGGCGGACTCAGATCCCTTCCCGCCCCCAGAAGCAGACGCCCGTTACCGGTCTCTAAGGAGCCTGAAGAATCCACGGTCCCGATTTGTTCTCCGTCAAGGTACACGAACTTTCTTGCACCATCGTACACTGCGGCGACGTGATGCCATTCATTATCAAAAAGACCGGTTGCTGCTACGGCCATCCAGCTCGGTGTGGTGCCTGTTGTCTTGAATCCAACCTGCAAGTTGGGTCCGTTGTAGTACAGTGCAAATGTGTCGATATTCGGCCCGCCCCTCATGATAATGCCGGACCAGTCGGGATAGGCGAAGCCAGCATTGGCCTGTACCCAGGCGGCCAGTGTGACCTGCTCGGTGATATTGAATACGTCGCTATTGCCGCAGTCCACGTAATCGCCGGTACCGTCCAACTGCAGCGCGCCGCCGATCTTGCCGACCGACCATTTTGGGTCGCCCTGGAGATTACCGGTGTTCCCGTTGCCGCTTGCATCCGCAGCCGTAGTTCCGGAGCCCTCATCAAGTCTCCAGTGAGCCACGAGATTGGCTGAAGCAGTGTGTGTCAGGCTCAACACCAGGAGAAGCAAACCTGAGCAAATGAGTTTCTTACACATTAATTATCCTCCTTCAAAACAAAGTTGAGGTAAAATGATCGCTGCGTTCCACTATGCCGTGTTCACGCAGGCCGAAGACAGCCTGCCGTCATCCGGTTTGAGACTACCTCTCTCCGTGGAGAAACCAAGAATCACAAGAACTCCTGCCAAAAGAGCCAAGAATCCAAAGCCTCCACCTACTCTAATATGTATCAAATTAGTCGCTCCGCCGTCAAGAAAAATTTCTGCGAAAGAGCGCAAAAGAAGGGATGGCAGGGGCCTTTTATGTGGGGCATTCACCCTTTCTGTGCTCTGTGTGTCTGGATAAGTGCTTTGTTTGAAGGATGTTGTGGGCTTACTGTTTCGGGCTTTGAATCCGAAGGTTGCAGGTTCGAGTCCTGCCGGGCGCGTTGGGAAATGCCGTTTTTGATAGCAGCAGGGGGGCTGTCCGTGGCTGTATTCGATACGGCGGCATCCAGGTGGCTGAAATATCAGTCTACGGAATGACGCGTGAACACCACGAGAGCAGTTCAGGCGGTAAGCCAGTCATCGATGATCTCTTCCGCCGCCGTTGGGAGAATGCCCACGGCCCAGGCCAAATCGATAACCGTCGGCCGTTTGCGGATTTCGTGCATGTGTAGCGCGGCGGCGAGCAGACGTTCGCGAGAGCATCCGATATCCGCGAAGGTGTGAGCGGCGCCGGCAGCTTGAAGGCAGCTTTTGATCTGATCAGGTGGGCGAACCTTACTGCGGCAAGCGGCCAGAAAGCGCTGCCACGTTTGGCCGTCAGTTAGCTTCTCACGCATAGTTTCGAGCACGACTTTCTTTGGCTGGTATTGTTGGTCGATACTCGCAGCCAGGCGGCCCCAAAAAGCCCTGTCGATATCGGGAACGAGGGGTGAGCAGTCGGGGCTTTCGATCCGGAAGATGCGGTCATAGAGAGCCGAGGCAAACAGTGTGCCGAGGCCGACCTGCCTGCCGTGAAGGTCGTGAGGGACGCTATCGACGCTGGACATCATGTCAAGTGTGTGGCTGAGCAGATGTTCCCCGCCGGACGCCGGCGCCGAGGTGCCCATGATGGTCATGGCGATGCCGGAATACAGAAGGGCGTTGAATAGAGCTTCGATGGCGGCAGATTTACGGTCTTTGACGTCGCCGGGACGGTCGAGGTAGTACGGCTCCAACACGCTGAATATCTCACTGCAGTATCGGCAGAAGTGCTCGCCATAGAAAACGTGGTTGAGCAGCCAGTCGGTTGTACTGACCGGCTTGGCGATCACGTCGCCGAGGCCTGCGGCGGTCAGCTCGAAAGGAGCGCCAACGATGACCGAGGGTACCGCAAGAACCGCCAACGGCGCTCGGGCCAGTATCAGGGTCTTGACCCCGTTCAGGGTAGGTGCAACATTAGCGGCGGTGTAACCATTCATGCTTGCGGCGGTAGCCATCACAACGTAAGGCATATCACGATCGAAGGCCGACCATTTAGTCAGATCGTTAACAACACCAGAGCCGACCGCAAGGGCAATATCGGCGGGCGGCAGGCACGCATTGAGCCAGTTGTGCGTTGCGTCGTCACAGACCGGACCGCCGGGGCTCGTGTCGGGTACAACAATGTGACTGACGGACCAGTGCGACTTCT
This sequence comes from Planctomycetota bacterium, assembly GCA_043820045.1. Lineage (GTDB taxonomy): Bacteria > Planctomycetota > Phycisphaerae > Sedimentisphaerales > Anaerobacaceae > JBDREF01. Next base: position 5,476 of record JBDREF010000298.1, read on the forward strand.
TGAGAGTATCGTGCGCGCAGCGGCCTGCGATATCCCAGGTCCGCCGGTCGGCAATCACAACAACGCAGCGGCCGTCGACGAGTGAGCCCAGCACATTAGGCAGACGCTCCCGGGCGTCTTCGGCATAGATGAGCTTTCGGACGGGAACGGTGTGGCTGCGCCCGCATTCGCAGTCAAAAGTTTTACCGAGCAGTTCCTTCGGATCCATCATCTTGGTGTCACCTGGCCTTCCATAAGGGCGGCCTCACATAATCTTCTCGACTACCACCTGCTGTCCTTCGTCGAAATGGGCGGTAGCGGCGTCCTCCGGACTGATTCGCATCAGTCTACTGTCTTCGGGCCTGCCGGGCGAGCCGGCTTTGACGTGAACTGAGCGCAGCCCCCCATACCACCATCGGACATGGTTGGCGTAGAGCATGTCCCCCGGTTCAGCGGCCATTTCGTCCAGGGCCGATTGAGAGACGACAACTGCGTTCGTGCCTGAAAGACTCTCGTCGAACTTGGTGCGAAGCCTCACTTTTGCGCCGGGTTTGCGGTTCGGCTCGCCTCCCTTGAAACGGCGCATTGCTTCAATTTGGGTCCCGGCAACGAGCCCTTTCAGTTCCGCTTCGGGTCTCGCCTTGGTCAGCCACGTCACTGACACACCCAGCACACCGGCAGCCACAAGGCCGAATAGCGCCCGCATGAACTTGTAGCTGTCCGGCCCCATTCCGAAGTCAAATGGCCCTACGAGCGCATCCGGCCAGACGAAAGACAGACCTATCAAAACCGCACCGCCCACAATTGTCACAAAGGCTGCGGTGGGGGTGTAGCGTTTCCACGTAATTCCCAGGAGAATCGCCGTCAGGACCGGCGGCGTGACCGCAGCGGTGAACATGCTATGTGCGCCGTAAATTGTGTCTTTCATAAACATAGGAACCAGAGCCAGTCCCAGCCCGGCGGCGCCCAAGCTTGCCATCCGCGCCACTCGCAGATAATGCTTATCCGGGCTATCGGGTCTGACGTACGGCCTCCAAATATCGTTGACAAAGATTGCGCTTACAGCGTTGATGAGCGAGTCGGCCGTACTCATCAGCGCTGCGGTCAGGGCTGCCAGCACAAAGCCGAACACCCCCGGAGCGCAAAGGAAATGGGCGGCCTTGACAAAAGAGTCACCCGGCTGGGTAACCAACTCACCGTTATTCACCAGCGCTTTAGCGATCCATCCGCCGCAACTGGTGGCGATAGCAGCCAGTGGGGCCAGGACGAGAATCCAGCAAATGACCATGCGGCGCGAATCCCGGACGCTTCTGAGCGAGAGGAATCGCATGATGAAACCCTGGTGCATGAGCATGAGAGCCCCGGTATTGGCCAGACCGTCCTGAACGTAGATGCCGATAAAACTGAACTCCGGCGGCGAATTGAAATCCGAGAAGGCGTACTTGTGCCCGCGCGGCAGCAGTGCCCAGAATTCGCCAAAACCGCCGAAGTGATAGACGGCGCCAGCGAAAAGTCCCAGACCTGCAATGAGCAATATAAAGCCCTGAACGAGGTCGGTCATGATGACCGCGGTCTGGCCGCCTATATATACGTAAAGCGCTACTGCAACCGCGGTCACGATGGCTCCAGTCATGATCGGCCAACCCAAAAGCGTATTCAGCGTCTTGCCGAGCGTGATGAGATTGATGCCGATGTATCCGACGATGTAAAACAGAATGATGAACGTTGCGGCGACGCGCGTCTTCTTGTCAAAACGCATCTCCAGGTACTCGGGCACTGAGGTGATCCTGTTGTAATAGACTATAGGCAGCCAAACCAGCACAAGTATGGGCATCCAGAACCAGTCGTTGAGATAGGACTGTGTGCTGCTGATGCCATACCTGAATCCGGCCGCGCTGTACTTGATGAAGCTGTAACTGCCGACGACCGTGGCAACGCACGAAAAAGCAATTAGCCACCAGGAAAACCTCTGGCCTCCGAAAAAGAAGTCCTTGGTCGTCGTCGTGTATCGGCCGAAATACAGGCCGAAGCCGAGTACCGCGACAAAATAACCTAACATCACAGCATAATCGAGTCTGCCGCCAATCGCTTCAGCAATCATACCGGTCCTCCGTCCGCCCAGTTTGGCGCCAGGAACGTGAAGACACACACCACGGCCAGCAATAAGAAATAGCCGGCGATGAGTGCTATCAGGAGCCTGCGGTCTTCGGCGATTTTGAGGTTAAGATATCCGCCGCGGAGTCCGCACCAAATTCCGACAATGCACAATAGTGCGCCGATACCGAATTCGCATACTATCGGCCAAACGCGCAACATATCCATTTGCGATTTCTCCTGTTTTCAAGATTGTGACGACTCAGCAACTGATTGCTATTTTCCTCGAACCTGGTTTTTTAATTGCTCTCGAAGCCAGCCGGGGCGATTGGTGGTTATGCCATCGACCCCGAGATCGACCAGCCGGATTGCTTCTTCCGGATCGTCCACCGTCCAGATGTAGAGTTTTTGCCCTGAAGCTTTGACGGCGCGGGCAAACTCTTTTGTAACTCCGGCATAGTGGACGTCCAGGCCGTCGAGACCCTTACTTGCGGCTGTTCGGACGAGTTCCGGGTCGTGTGGAATCCATTGCTCCGTTTCCTTGATTTTTTCGGTGCCCTTGAGCCAGAAGGTGGGAACATCGATCATATCCTTGGACATTGCCACGGTCTCGAGGTCGAATCCGATGATGACGACCTGCGACATCTTGCCGCTCTCAACGAGAAGCTTGCTCAGATGGGGCAGAATCTCCCGTCCACACTTTATTTCAATATAGAGCTTCCTTCCGCGCGGGATAGTCCTGACAATATCGGCCAGAAAAGGAATTGGCTCGCCGGCATATTCTTGGGACTTAAAACTCCCCATGTCGAGCTTGCGGAGTTCGTCGGAGGTGGTCTCAGCAACCTTCAGGTCTTGTCCGGCCGTGCGTTTTGTCGAATCGTCGTGGATTACGACTATGCGGTTGTCCCTGGTCAGATACACGTCCACCTCAACATCGGCGCCCTTATCCCAGCCGAGCATGACCGAGGCCATAGTGTTCTCCGGGGCAAGGTACGACGCTCCGCGGTGTGCAATGATTTCTACAGACTTCGTGCAGCCGGATGTGCACATGATGAACAAACTCGACAATCCTAAAACGATAGTGTGCTTCATATGCATTGTTTCATCCTAAAAACGGTCCGTCGATGATGATGTCAGATTATAATAGAGGATTCGGATTAGGCAAAGCGAGAAAAAAACTCATCCGGTGCATCCCCGACTTGCGATAAAGAGTATGTCAGTTGCTGCTTGCCACATTTCGTGTACGTGATATAATCCGCGATGGCCGGTTGGCGTTTCAATCCCGGCACCAGCCGGGATTTGAGGCATCATTACATTGCACATTAATGAGTGAAAGGAGTATCTTATGAGCCACAGTAGGATTTGCTGTTTGATTGCTGTCGTGTTAGTCCTGGCGGGTCTCGGTGTCGCAAGAGAGCGGCAAAAGGACGAATTTGTGGACATGTTTGACGGCAAGACCCTGAATGGATGGTCGGTCCACAGCGGTTTTGCCAAATACGAGGTTGAGGACGGCGCCATTGTCGGCACGACTGTCAAGGGTAGTCCCAACTCTTTCCTCTGCACCGACCGCCAGTACGGCGATTTCGTGCTGGAGTTCGAGGTGAACCTGGATCCAAGGCTCAACTCGGGCGTGCAGATACGCAGCGGTATTGCCGAGGCGGAGAAAACATTTGTTTTTAGCGGGCGCGACGGCACGCCTCAGCAGCGCAAAATTCCCGCGGACCGCGTTTACGGCTACCAGGTGGAAATTGCGACTGAGAAATTGGGCTCTTCGGGCGGCATCTACGATGAGGCTCGGCGTGCGTTCATGTTAGCCAGCACTACGTCGGACCCGGCGGCGAGCAAGGCATTCAAAGACGGCCAGTGGAACAAGTTCCGCATCGAGTGCAAGGGCGACCGGATCAGAACGTGGATCAATGATGTCCCGTGCGTCGATTTGCAGGACGGCATGACCAGTCGCGGCGTTATAGGTCTGCAAGTGCACGGAGTGGGCAAGGACGCCGGCCCCTACCAGGTACGCTGGCGAAATGTCCGCGTCCAAGCCGAAGACGAAGGCGTCGAGCCGCCCGTGATTTCCTGCCCTGTCCGAGTGCTGCAATGCACGGCCGGCTGGACGGGCCCGCGAGCCGAAGACGGCCGGCCTTATGTCCCGGATGATATCCTGAAGAGAATGAAGAACGTCTCGGTCACTCAGGCATGGAGCATTGTTCGAGGCGCCGGCTACCCCAATTGCTACGAGAACGCCGCCGGCTGGAATACTATGTATCCCGACCAGGCGATTGTCGGCCGGGTACTGACCGCCCAATATATGCCGTCACATCCTGATTATGACCGGGCCGTCATGCGACAGGGTCGCGCCGAAGGGCGGATCGGCAACTCCAATTCGTGGCCTATCGACATGCTGAAGAAGGGTGACGTGTACGTGGCGGATTGCTTCGGCAAGGTTCTCGACGGTACCCTCATCGGCGATAATCTCGGAAACGCCATCTACGCCAACTCCGGCAACGGCGTCATCTTCGACGGTGGGGTCCGCGACCTCGAAGGCCTCGAGGAAATCAAAGGATTCAATGCGTGGTACAGGGGCGCCGACCCGAGCTTTCTTCGTGAGGTCATGCTGACCGCAATCAACGTTCCGATCCGCGTCGGCAAAGCTCTGGCCTGCCCCGGCGACGTCGTGTTAGCCAAGCGAGAGGGCATCGTTTTCATCCCCGCCCATCTGGCCGAGCGAGTCGTCGTCGAATCCGAGGGCATCATGCTGCGCGACATGTTCGGACACCAGCGCCTGCGGGAAGGCAAGTACACCCCGGGACAGATCGACGGCCGGTGGTCGCCCGAGATTCAAGATGATTTTCGAAGCTGGCTGAAGGGGAATATGGACAAGCTGCCCGTGCCGCGTGACGTAATCGAAGGCATCCTGAATCCCAAAACGCGAAATTGGTAGGCAACGGACTATTCGTCGATGAGTGTCTGTCAGGGCTGAAGAGTGTTTCTAATACGGAGAGAGACTATGCAGAATGAGCACAAGGACCTGAGGCGGCGGCCGGCACATTCCAGACGTTCCATACTTAAGGGTTTAGGCGCAGGCATTGCGGGCCTGAGCATGGCGAATATGATCGGTGCTCCCGTCGAAGAGCAGGTCGCCTTCGCCACGCAGAATGTCAGACGAAGCTCCAGCCCCTCGCAATTGAAGATCACCGACCTGCGTGTTGCAGTTGTCACGCGGGCGCCGATGCGCTGCCCGCTGATTCGGATTGACACGAACCAGGATATATGCGGCTATGGAGAGGTCCGCGATGGGGCCAGCGAGCGCTATGCGCTAATACTCAAGAGCAGGTTGCTCGGCGAGAATCCGTGCAACGTGGAGCGAATATTCAAGAAGATAAAGCAGTTCGGCCATCACGGCAGGCAGGGCGGAGGCGTATCGGGGGTGGAGATGGCCCTGTGGGACCTGGCGGGCAAGGCTTACGGCGTACCGGTCTATCAAATGTTAGGCGGCCGATACCGCGACCGCGTCCGGCTGTATGCCGACACACCCGATGGCCAGGTGACCGGTCTGAAGAAGAGAATAGACCAGGGATTCACGTTCCTGAAGTATGATTGCGGCATCCAGAGTATCCGAAAAGTCCCAGGCGCACTGAGCTATCCGACGAAGGATCCCGACTGGTACGGCAAGCATCCGTTTACGGGAATCCAATTGTCGGACAAAGGGGCCGCACTACTGGGCCAGCGTTTCGCCGAGGCCCGCGAAGCAGTCGGCTGGGAAATCCCCGTCGCGTCGGACCACTTCGGTCACATCGGCGTCAATAGCTGTATCAAGCTGGGCAAGGCCCTGCAACCCTATCAGTTGGCGTGGCTGGAAGATATGGTCCCGTGGGAATACACCGACATGCTCAAGGAGATCAAGAACGCAGTTGATGTGCCGTTGCTGACTGGAGAAGACATCTACCTGCTCGATGGCTTCAAGCCACTGATCGATGAACACGCCGTAGATATGATTCATCCCGATTTGGCTACCGCCGGCGGCATCATGGAGACCAAAAGAATCGGCGACTATGCCGAGCAGGCCGGCGTCGCAATGGCCATGCACTTCGCAGGGACGCCGGTGTCATTCATGGCGAACCTGCACTGCGCCGCGGCCACACAGAACGTCCTGGTACTGGAACACCACTCGGTTGACGTTGCCTGGTGGGAGGATCTCGTAACCGGTATTGACAAGCCGCTCCACACGGATGGTTTCGCTCGCGTGCCGGAGGGGCCGGGCCTGGGGATAGAATTGAATCTTGACGTTGTCAAAGAGCACCTTTCGCGCGGCCAGGAGCTTTTTGCCCCGACCGAAGAGTGGGACAGGGAACGCTCAAATGACCGATTGTGGAGTTGAGCAGAGAACAGAGGACGGAGAACAGAAGACAGACTTCTGACCTCTGTCATCTGACTTCTGTGAAGCTGCGCCCTCCGGGACCCCACTCCCGGCCGAATTGTGATTGTCTGTTGCTGAGAAACGGGACGCCGTTCCGTCTTGCCGTCCAGAGAAACAGAGGCCGTCGCACCGAACCTCTTCAGATAGCGGTCGGACAGTTGCAACGTCCAATTGGAGGGATTCTTGGCAAAATGCCGGCAGTAGTGAGGGTCGTATTCGAGCCGGATGTCAAGCCCGTCGCCTGCAACGACCTCGATCCGGCTGTGGAGGTAGGCGCAGTACTCATTGAAGCCTATCCAGCGTTTGTCTTTTCTATCGTCGATCCAGGCCCTCGCTCTGAGGTCAATGCTGCGACTGCCGACCACCTTGGCCGCGAGCAAGTCCGCCGTAGTTGCCTGCCGGACGTTCTTTGCCGGGCTGGTGATCTCTGAGTCCGTCCTTTCAATCAGGTCCAGATCATGACATGTGACGTGTTCCGGGCACATCTGGGGGATACTGAACAAGATTGAGTAGTCGGTGCCGACATAGTGCCATCGGTCAACGCCGTAGCCTGCTATCGCCGCCAGACGCCCATTGTCATGTTCGAGACTCGTGCCGGGCCGGATGTTCACTGCCAGCGGAGTGACACCGAACTGTCTTTCGACCGCATCCCGCCCGACCTTGTAGAGGAAAAGCATGCCGTTCGAGGGCACGGGCGTGCCTCGGCGGGCGTCATATGTCTCCTGGTACCAGTCTCCGTGTGCCATCTCCCCGTCGATAGGCGCATCCCACCACGGCCCGGGCGGCGAGTCCAGGTCCCAGGTCATGTGTGTCCACGCCCGATGAGCGTGGATTTCGAATACGCCGCGGCGCAGTCCTTCGTCAAGTCCTTCCTTGGTGGAGCCGTAGTCCTGCACGTTGCCAAACGGATCGGTGAACTTTTCGATAGTCCATGGGTTTTCGACCATGCGTGTCACCGGGTTCGCATAGCCGGGGGTGACATTCTGAACCATCACGAAGCCGTATTCGGTCAGCGGCTCGACCAGGTACTTGATGATATCCTCTTTCGGCGGAGTCGGATAGTGCCACCTCAGGCTATAGGCGTGTTCCGAGGCCCCCATGTCGTCCATGACGAAGATTAGGGCGTTCTCGAAGTTATCGTTGAACAGGCCGTACCCTATGCAGTAAACCAGCGCCCTTCTGAAAAGCCGCCTCATCACCGCAGATTCGCCAAACCAGTCGCGGCCGCCACCGATCCAGACCACCTTCGTTTCATCG
>JBDREF010000299.1:0-11781 GCA_043820045.1 Planctomycetota bacterium
TTCAAGATGAGTACGGCAAAGGCCTATGCACATGCTGCCACCGCCAGGGTGAGCCCCGGCTCGCCGGGATTCCCAAGAATGTGGATCATCCTGCGGTATCTCTGATGAACCGCATTCTAACCAAACAGCCGGGATACATGCCGACTTTCGACAAAAGTGGGGAACTGTCGCCCACCGGAGGCATCTCCTGTCTGACCTGCCACGAGCCGCACGCAGCCGCCCTTGTTCCCAATACACAGCGCCAATCTCCACTAAGCCCCTGGGACCAAGCCCGCAGACGCATGTTTCTGCGGCCCGAGGCGCACCAGAGGCTGTGCATCGATTGCCACGGAATCGAGGCCCTGTGGCTGTTTCTCCACTTCCACGAGGAGCGTCGTAATCTCTGATTTAAGATTTAGAGCTTACCGGCTTTAGGATTTAGGATTTCCCGTCAGGGCCGTTTTGTGCTACTGTGGCTGTAATATGCCGAAGGAGACCCGGATGCGTTTTTGGAAAAGACGCCGCAAAAGCAAACAGAAGAAGTGGCATGAGAGAACCTCGGTTACTTTGTCCGTGGCGGCTGTACTTGTCTTTGCGGCATCTGGGTTTATACATGTTATCATGGGAGTAGTCTCATCGTTCGACCTGCCTTTCGATGTGCCTTTTGACATAGTCCGCAAGGAATCCTTCGGCTACAGCGAAACGTTCGTAGATGCCGGGAAGATAAGAGCACTTCCTTACCTCGCCGCAAAGATCAAGTATCCCCTCGGCTGCAAAGCACTCCAGCGAGCACAGCACATGGAATCCGGCAAAGTGTTCGAGACAAGAATGATGAACGATCTACGGCGGGATATGAAGAAATGGCAAGCCCAATTCGATGCCTCGCTAAACAAGTCCCCTCCGAGGGCTGGGGAACAACCATGGCAGGATAAGCTGCGAGGGCAAACCGCAGTCCCTGAGACGAGCCCTCCCTTAGGGACAGGGGAGGATGCCAATGCCTGCAACAGTCGTGGGATCGCTTCGGCCAGGGCGGGAGAGTACGAAGCCGCCATCTCAAACTTCACGAGGGCCCAGCAAAAAGACCCGGCATTTGCCGACGCCTGGTACAACCGGGCGTTAGTCTATTTAGCCATAGGCCAGTTAGGTCAGGCGATTTCAGACTTCACCAAAGTCGTCGAGATAGAGCCGAGGTTCACGGAGGGCTACATAAATCGAGGACTCATATACATGGGCATGAACCAATATGACTCGGCCGTCTCAGACTTTACCCGCGCCATCGAGATTGACCCGACGTTATCGGAAGTCTATTTCAGGCGGTCTCTCGTCTGCTACGCAAAAGGAGAATATGACCGGGCGTGGGAAGATGTGGAAAGAATTCAAAGCCTTGGCTTGTCCGTTCCCCCGGAGTTTCTCCAACTGCTTCGTATAGTCTCAGGGCGGTAGCGGCTGTCTTGGCAATAAACCGAATTCTGCATTCTATTCCGTGCGAATGGGCGCTTGTCGACTATTCTTCGGCCGGGTATAATCTCCCTGTGAGACGCCTTACGGTGCAACGCGTTTTGGATTTGTCTTTTGGTTATTTTTGGGAGGAATACTATGAATCGTCGTGAGTTTCTTAAGGCAAGCGCGGCCGGGGTGGCTTTGTCCGGCTTTCCGGCCGCCTCAAGCCTCTATGCCGGGGCCCAGAAGCCCAAACGCTATGGGTTGATCGGCTGCGGCTGGTATGGCAAGAGTGCTCTGTTCCGCCTGCTCCAGGTCGCGCCGGTGGAGGTGGTCTCGTTGTGCGATGTGGATAAGAACATGTTGGCCGAGGCTGCCGAGATGGTTTCCGCCCGCCAGGCGTCAAAGAAGAAGCCTCGCATCTACGGCGACTACCGCGAGATGCTCAAGGCTGAGAAACTTGATATCGTGCACGTTGCCACACCCGATCACTGGCATGCGCTGGCGATGATCGCCGCCGTCAAGGCCGGGGCCGATGTTTACGTCGAAAAGCCCGTCAGCGTGGATGTCGTGGAGGGCCAGGCAATGTTAGCTGCGGCCAGAAAATACAAGCGGGTCGTGCAGGTTAACATGCAGCGGCGCAGCACGCCGCATCTGATTGAAGCGCGCGATCGCGTCATCAAAGCCGGCAGGCTCGGCAAGATCGGGCATGTCGAGATCTGCTGCTACTACCACATGCGTGCCAGCGGGAACTCACCCGATACGGCACCGCCCGGGTATCTCGATTATGATATGTGGACCGGGCCGGCTCCGATGCGGCCGTATTGCTCACTGACGCACCCGCGGCGCTGGAGAGCCTTTATGGAATATGGCAACGGCATCGTCGGCGACATGTGCGTACACATGCTCGATATGGTGCGATGGATGCTTGATTTGGGCTGGCCGAAGCGCGTCAGCTCATCCGGCGGCATCCTGGTGGACAAGGACAGTAAGGCCAATATCACCGATACGCAGATAGCCACCTTCGACTTCGGCGAGTTGCCGGTCGTGTGGACGCATCGAACGTGGGGCAATGCCCCCGATCCCGATTATCCGTGGGCCGCTTTTATCTACGGCGAAAATGGTACCCTCAAGGCCGACGTGCATAAGTACGACTTTATTCCTCGCGGCAAGGGCGAACCGGCTCACGGAGACGCTCTCTACGAGTACGACAAGTACCCGGAAGACGAGACCGAGAAAGACCTGGAACGTCACGTGGCATCCGCGATGCGAGTGCACTGGAAGAACTTCCTGGCGGCGGTTGAATCCCGCGGCAGGCCGGTATCCGATATCGAGGAAGGTTATATCACTGCTGCTTCGTGCATCCTGGCCAATATCGCCTGCAAGCTCGGTCGGACGCTCACCTGGGACCCTGAAAAGGGCCGGGTCGTGGACGATGATGAGGCGAACGGCTTGTTGCGTCGGCCATACCGTCGGCCGTGGGTCCATCCTGAGCCCCAGAGCGTGTGATGTGCTACGAATTGAACATTCCATCCCGAGTACTCGTTGGAGCCGATGCTCGCACGAGAGTCGGGCAGGAGGCCAGGGGCCTCGGATGGTCGCGCGTTCTGGTCGTCTGCGACCCGTTTCACGAGAAATCCGGGCGTACGAGCGAAATCGCCCGGCTGCTGAGCGAGGACGGGCTGGAAGTGGCGATTCATGCCGGGATAACCACCGAGCCCGATACGGAGATGGTCGAACGCGGTTTGCAGCAATTCAAGGCTGAGCGATGTGACGGCATCGTCGCGCTGGGCGGCGGCAGTGTCATCGATGCTGCCAAAACTATCTCGGTGTTGGCTGTAAATGGCGGTGCCGTCGAGCAATACATGGGAACCGACGCTGTTCCTTTGACGGGCGTGGGAGTGATCGCGCTGCCGACGACATCAGGGACCGGTTCGGAGGCTACCAGGGTGGTCGTAATCGCCGATTCGAAAAGCAAGCTCAAGATGTCCGGTCGCAGCAGAGCGTACTTGCCGAGCGTCGCCATACTTGACTATAAGCTGACAATGAGCATGCCGAAGCCTCTGACGGTCGCCACCGGCATCGATGCGTTAACTCATGCGGTCGAAGCGTATGTCTCAAAGCAAGCCAACGATTTCACCGACCTGCTTGCCTCGAGTGCGGTCAAACTCATCCAGGGCTCAATAAGACAAGCCTGGCATGATGGGGCCGATGAAGATGCGAGGCAGAATATGCTGATTGGATCTTTTCAGGCGGGGATTGCCTTCTCCAACTCCTCGGTTGGGCTGGTGCACAGTATGAGCGAACCGCTCGGGGCCTGCTTTCACGTTCCGCACGGCTTGAGCAACGCGATGCTCCTGCCGGCCGTCACGGAGTTTTCCGTTCACGCAGCTCCTTCTCGATATGCCCGGATAGCTCGCTGCATGGACCCGGCCGGCAGTTCCATGGCCGATGAGGAATGCTGTCGGATGCTGATTGATGTATTGACTGGGCTCAATCGAGAGCTTGAGATTCCTTCGCCGAAGTCCTTCGGCATCGACAGAACTGCATACGAAGAACAAATTGAAAAGATGACAAACGATGCTGTGGGAGCAGGCAGCACCGCGAACAACCCTGTGGTGCCGACTGCCGACCAAATCAGGAAGATTTACTACGACGTTTATGATAGTCCGTTGGCACGCACAGGATGACATGCGGGTGAATTTTCACGAAAGGACGCCATGCGAAACTTCATAGTAACAGTGGCAGCTATTTTACTGATGTTGTCTCTGGCGAGCCAATCGGACGCCGAGACGGCCATCCAACTCAGCGAGCACGTGTCATTAACCCCTGGGTCCGTCAACGGCGTGAGCATCGAAAAAAACCACGCTCGCATGGTCGTTTACGGCGATCCGACCGGGGAAATTGAAGAGGCTGAAATGGTTCTGTTCACCCACAGCCGCCGTGATGTCGTGTGGGCCGGGCGCCGGCTCGTTGACAGGGGGGCAACCGCTGTCGTACCCGAAGCAGATGTGGACAAGTTTAGCGGCGTCGAGAAGTTCTGGAATGACTTCACGACGCGCCGGTTTCACGACTACGCCCAACAGACAACGAAGATACTGACCAAATCCCTGAAGGTCGGCCGAGCCGTCAAGGCCGGTGAAAAGTTCTCATGGAGAGCGATACCAATTGAGGTCGTCGATACGCTGGGCTACTCACGTCACGCCGTATCATACTTCATCGAAATCGACGATATCAAATATGCCTTTGTCGGCGATATTATCTATGGCGACGGAAAGCTGTTCGACCTCTATTCGCTTCAGGACGCGGTCGCGGAAGCGAAGATCGGTGGCTATCACGGTTGGGCCGGCCGTATGGGTAATTTGATTCAGAGCCTGCAAAAAGTTGCCGCAAGAAGACCCGACATTATGGTTCCAGCCCGTGGTCCGGTCATACGCAATCCCGGCGAGGCTATCGACCTGCTGATAAGGCGACTGCGGAAAACGTATGAAAACTACCTGTCCATCAGCGCCGGCCGATGGTACTTCAAAGATAACTATGACATCCTTGCCCGGCGTGTCCTCGGTGACAGACCGGAGGTGGACTGGATGCCCTGGGCGGAAGTGATCAAGGATAAGCCGCCTGAATGGATCGTTCCAATCGCCAACTCGCGCCTAATCATTTCTGAAGACCGCTCCGGATTCCTCATCGATTGCGGCAGCCGCCGGATAGTAAGCGAAGTCGTCAAGCTCAGAGACGAAGGCAAGCTGACCGGTCTCGAAGGATTGTTCATCACACACTATCACGACGACCACACGAACGATGTTGCCGCATGTCTGGCGGAGTTCAACTGTCCCGTCTATGCAACCGGGCCGTTGGTAGATATCCTTGAACGTCCGGGCGCGTATCGCCTGCCTTGTCTAACTCCCAATTCCATCTCCAACATCAGGGTCATGCCCGAAGCTCACAAGATGCGATGGAAAGAGTTCACATTCACATTCTACGATTTTCCAGGTCAGACAATTTACCACGATGCGCTGCTCGTCGAGAAAGACAACGCCGAAAAAATCTTCTTCATCGGCGACTCCTTCACTCCTTCGGGAATCGACGATTACTGTCTTCTCAATCGCAATATCTTGCACAAGCCAACGGGCTACTTCTATTGCCTCGATCTTCTGCGAAAAGTCCCCGCCGGAACGTTGCTCATCAACCAGCATGTCGTCCAGGCCTTCAGCTTCAGCGACGCACAACTTGACCACATGTCGCAAGCCCTTGTAGAGCGCAAAGCACTGCTGGCAGAACTCTTCCCGTGGGAAGAGCCGAATTATGGCATCGACGAACGATGGATTCGCTTCTATCCTTATGGCAGCAAGACCAGGCCCGGCCAAACGATTCAACTTAGCGCCAAGATATTCAATCATGCCGACGTTCCTCGCATGTTCACAGTTGCACTCAACATGCCGGCGGGATTTGACGCGGCGTCTGCAAGCGTTTCGGCCACGATCCCTCCCCAAACCGAGCGACAAGTCGATTTCAGCATTCTCGCCGGCGCAGCCGTCAGTCCGGGGACGTACATCATTACTGCAGACGTAAAATGGGGGCAATGGCAACTGCCTCGCTGGACGGAAGCGATTATTGAGATAAAATAATCCGCAATTTGTGCCTTAAGAGAGCGTTTGGATATTGCCTATTTTAACCGGCTCTATTAAAATGTGTTTGATAATGGGGGAATATACGATATAAAGGTGTATTGCCGTCTTTGTGCACACGTAAGAAGCACTGCAGATGTGGCGTGCTGTTTGCCGGGGGGCAAGGTTGGATAGACGGTTTTGGAATTATGAGCATAAGCAGGCAAAAAGCCAGCCGGCGCCAAGGGCTAATTACAACTTTGTGTCTGGCAGTTTTGCTGGGGGGTGGGGATTGTGTAACGATCTTTGCGCAGACCGATGCTGAGCGTGAGGCTGAGAGGACGCTGCGCAACTTGCAGATCAACGTCACTGATGAGCCCAATGCTCCCGTGCCCGAAGTATATACGGCCCCGCCTCAAATCTGCAAGCAGGTGGTGGGCGGCACGCCGGAGTGGAAATTGTTCTATTTCTGCAAATATCACACCTCTGATGATTTGAAAAAAATCGTCCATGAGCAATTTGCCACGAAGCTTTTCGACAAGAACGGCAAAGACACGAAGATCGTGGACTATACTGTCAGCAGCCATCCCGTCGCCAACCAGTTGATAGTAAGATGTCCGGCTCACGATGACGCCAAGGCGGTACTGGAGCTTCTCGAGGATATTGACGTCCCGCCGATTCAGGTCAAGATAGACTGTCTGATCTCAGAGGTCTATGCGGACATGACCTTCGACCGGGAAACGACCATGGCAATTGAGAACCTGTTCGGCGAGAGCGTGACGATGAAACCCGGCGGCACGGCTTTCGGAGCCGACGTTCAGCAGTTGGTGCAGGATGATACATATCTTCCTGCGTTTCCCGGGGCCTCACTGCGAGAGGTGGCGCGATCCAGAATGGGTCTTAACATTGGGCATTTGAGTGCGGCCAAGGCCGGCCATACCTTCACGCTCTTAATCGACCTTCTTGAATCGAGGGGCTATTTGAAAATCCTGATGAGCCCTAAGCTTGAAGTGGTCAACGGCGGGACGGCCAAAGTCTCATCTATGCAGAAGGTTCCCCTCGACAGGATAACCATGCATTCCACTCGATCCGACTTTTTGGAGACGAGGACTGAATATGAAGACGTGGTCGATTCGCTTGAGATCACAGCGCATGTATTTGGAGACGGCTATATCGGGCTGGAAACCAATGCGATAATCGGCTCAAAGAATACGCCTGAAGGCGTCAAACAGGTGCCGATCATAACAAAGAAACAAATTACGAACAAGGAAAACCGAATCCGGGAAGGGGACAGCCTCATAATCGGCGGAATAAGAAAGAATGAAGAGTATGCCGTCGTCCGAGGTATTCCGATATTAAAGGACTTGCCGCTCATCGGATATTTGTTCAGCAGTGAAGATACCGAGCAGCGGGCAGTCGAGACGATATTCATACTTACCCCGACGATTTCCACCGACGGCAGGCCAACGAAAGAAGTAATGGCAGAAATCGCGGAAAAGCACGAGACACCTTCCCACTAAGGTTTCCGTGAGGCTAAAGTAGAAAATGATGAGGCTGTCAATGGGTCGGTGTATAGCCTAACTTTCCCCAACAGCCTCTCTGCATGTCGTAGAGGTCTCTGTAACCGGCGTCTGTCTGTGGCGTCCAGTTGCCCTGGTGACCGACCTCAACCTCTCGGGCGCGTTTTATCGTATCGGTGCCTTTCCACTTCCAGTGGTCGGCGTGTCCGTCTGCGAAAGAGAGGGTCGTGCCATCACCGTGTCGGACTGGAGGGTCGTCCCACCATTGCTCTTGATCGTAGTGAACGGCAAAAGCATCCGGTGTCATCCAGCCTTCGTCAATAAAAACGAGTCTGTAGGCGGGTGCCGGGTTAGTAATTTCACTCCTTCTCTTGATATGTGCGCCGCGTACCCCTTGAGTCGGTGCGTGGTTAACGGCGTTCATGGAAAACATTATAGAATATGTCAGCGCCTCTCCGCGCCGCCCCGTTGGGCACTTGTACATATCGACATCCTTAATATAGGGCCACAAAGCGCCGTCTCTAATCGCTTGCTCAGCAGCCTCATAGCTCGTTGTGTTAATCCGATCAACCCACGCCACTTCACCTCTATGGTCGCCCCATGACTGGTTGGCATTGCTATAGCCTATAGCGCCGTTGACGAGCACGTCGTTGTTCTCATCGGCGTACATAATCCACGCAAGCCCCAACTGCCTCAAATTGTTCAGGCAAACCGCACGTTTGCCTTGTTCCCTGACGCGGTGAAGAGCCGGCATCAGTATCGCCAACAAAATTGCGATAATGGCGATTACCACCAAAAGTTCAATTAAGGTAAAGCCTTTTTGTTTCCGCATAGTCAACCTGTCTCCTTCCCCTCGGAAGAACATTCTTCCTGACCGACAATTGCCACTCAAATAAAATACGCTTGGGCGTTAATCCGAGCTGCCACAATTATAGCCTGATAGGCGGGATCATGCAACCCATTACCAGCAAGCCAAATGTGATTCCGGGGCCGGCCCAATCTCTGCCCTGTAGAATATTTTGACCAAAAATTCGATTATTGCGTGTTTTTTGCCCTTTATGGTCCCATTTCCAGCAACGGCAATTTTCTGATAAGAATTCGTATTTTTCATGCCGTTGCTATTTTGTAAGCCCGTGCATCAACTGCTCACGCGGCTTACGTGAAATTTTTCCGCCTTTTTCTCAAAGAGCCGGGACCTGTACCGATTAATTCGTTACAGGTCCCGCGCCGATACTAATACCATATCACTCCATACAACCGCCGTTTACTCTTAAGGAGCCCCGCTCGGTCGATACAGCCTGATGTCGTCGAAGTACATCGTTCCTGTGCCGCCCGCCGCCGGACTACCCTTGGTGCCGATACCAATTGTGACAGTATTGACGTTGGCAAGGTTCACGCCCTGGTCGGCAAAGCTCGTCAGGTCGATGACCCACTGTGTCCATCCGCCTGTCTTCGTGGCCGCCGGGTTGTCATGGTAAGCAACCGCCGTACCGTTGAGAGCGACATACATCCGTTCGGCGGAATTGGCCGCAGCGCCGCGGAACCATAGCGACAGTTTCGTGACCCCTTCTTCGGTCCAGTCACGAGGAGAAACCAGCGTAAGCGTTGCCTCGGAAGTCTTCAGGTTGTTGTCATAGCGATAAATGAGCGATTGGTTGCCGCTTTGGACTATGGTCTGTTCGGCATAAGGAGGCAGGTCATTGCCGACGAGAGCACCGTTGTCCGTGGTCCCGAAACCATCTATCCACTTGTCGAATATCCTGTTGCTCGCGGCATCGGGTGGGTCAATGTCATTGTAGGACTCGAAATCATCCACGAGCAGGAAGTCGGCAGTAGTGAAGTTCCAGGCAAGACCTTTCACCGGACCGGCATTGTAAACCGCATCGACTCGCCAATAGTAGTCGCTGTACCATGCGAGTTTTCCGGGGTCGTAGCTCTCAGAACCTGCGGCCTTGTTGCCTTTGTACTCCGGCGAGGCAGTCGTGGCGTTCCTCACGGCGTCTTTGTCGGTGCCGAAGTACACATCGTGTGAGACGGCGGTAGTCGCCGGCGTCCAGTTGAGCTGTGCGGTCATCTGCACTCCCGTAGCACCATTGGCCGGCTGCGGATTGCCCGCCGCGCCTGGCGTCGTGAAGCCCCAGACATTGCCTTTGTAAGTCGCCAGAGCGTCGAACTCATCGACGCGCCAGTAATAGACTTTCTCCTCCTGGAGAGGGCCAGGATTGTAAGTTACTGTACCTTGCGGAAGTCCGCCGGCCGCATCGTTTACGTTGTCAAAGCTATCGCCAAAGTATATGGTGTGCAATTTGGCGCCGAAGCCTGCTGTCCAGCTAAGCTTTGCGTCGGTAGCTACGAACTCAGCACCGTCAGCCGGGCTGGGATTGTAGGCAGTCTTGGGCGGAATCGAGAAGCTCCAGACAGGGCCTTTCCACGGGCTGTTCGGCTCGGCGTCGTTGACCTCATCGATCCTCCAGTAATAGGTGGTGCCCGGAACCAGACCATCCGGATAGGCGAATCCGGGAAATCCCGCGACGTAGAATGTGGAAGTCTGGTTGCCCCGGAACGTATCGCCGGTGACGTCGTCGTTGTTCACTGCGTCGAAGTTCTCGCCAAGATACACATCGTGCGAGACGGCAAAATCTCCGGCCTTCCAGCCCAGCGTCACCCACGTATCTGCATGAAGAGCACCATCCGCCGGACTGGGACCCAAAGCGTACGGATATCCCTCGCCGCCTTCCATTGAAGCCAGAATCTCCGACTCGGTCAGAATGTGGTTATAGACGCGCACCTCGTCAATCATGCCGGTCAAGTTCTCATTCCACTGATTGGAACCGATACGAAACGGTCCGGTGCCCGCGTTCATTGCAGAGCTGGTGATCCGTTCCATTTCGACTCCGTTGTAGTAGAGTATCAGCCCCCCGCTCTGCCCGGGCTGGAAGCTTGCGGCCATATGCTGCCATGTCCCCACCTCCAGCGTGATCTTGGTGCTGCTGTGATCCAGGATGCCGGGTGTGGTGAACCGGACGCCTGTGCCATGTGCCTTGAATGCATACCCCGCATCCAGACCGGCGAAGCCCTGCTCTCCGCTGAGCACGGCCGGGTTGACCCAGCAGGTGATACTAATCGGCCCGGTAATCACCAGTTCAGGGGGATTGCCGCAGTCGACCCAGTCGTCACCGTCAAGATCGAGCGCACTGCCGATCTTGCCAACTGCCCACAGAGGGTCGCCTTGAAACGTGCCGTCGTGGCCGCTTGGGCTCGAATCGCTTGCGACAGTACCTGAGCCGTCATCGAGTCTCCAATACCCCACGAGTTCGGCTGAGGCGCTGCCAATCAGCCCAAGCACCAGCACAAGAGATGTCAAACAAATCACTTTTCTACACATGATAATCCTCCATCAATAAGTGGTTGAATAAGTACACTTCCTGCTGTCGGTTCATAATTTCATGCTTGCCCGGAAGAATCCCTGAAGACCTGGCTCCACCTCCTTATCTTGCATAAATCAACATGAACCGGAAGTTTCAGATTTGCCAATTCAACTGGAAAACGATTTGCATATTTCAAGCTCTGCACCTCACTCCCTGGCCGAAGCCAGCTAAAGTCAGCTTGCCCGAAGGTCTTGCCGAACGACCGGACTGAGGCTATATTCGCCCGTTTGGGTCCGTTCGGAACGACATGAAGCTTATATGATTTATACCAGATTGTCCGCCTTTGCGTCAACAAAAATTCATCCTGACTGTGAAGGCGTGTTGGAGCCTTCACGGAAAATTCCCATTGAGAATCGCTTGATTGTGGCGGACAGGCCCGTACAATGCTGGTATTCGGAGCGGATTTGCTTAGAACCGCTCAAGAATTGAAGGATTTTTTGTACAATTAGTCCGGGAAGGGAGTCATGTGTGCTGCCAAGCAGACAGGAGGAGTTTACTATAGAACTGGCGATTCGAACAGAGCATCTGACGAAGATATACAGTCAGCGACTCATTGCGGTCAACGACATGAATCTGGAGGTGCCGCGGGGTTCCGTTTTCGGGCTATTGGGCCCCAACGGCGCCGGCAAGACGACGACACTGCGTCTGCTGTTGGGATTGCAGCGCCCCACCGCCGGCCGGGCACTGGTTTTCGGCAAGTCGTGCGGGCCCAACGCGGTCGGCGTTCGCTCGCAAATTGGCTATCTGCCCACGAATCCGAAATTGCCCGGAAACCTGCGGCCCATCGAGTACCTGGATCTTCTCGGC
>JBDREF010000300.1:0-3877 GCA_043820045.1 Planctomycetota bacterium
CCAAGACGTCGATACCCGCTCGGACATATATTCGTTGGGTGTGCTGCTTTATGAGCTGCTGGCTGGTGCAACGCCGTTTGATGTGAAGAGGCTTCGTGAAGGCGGAATCGATCAAATAAAACGAGTAATATGCGAAGAGGAACCCCGAACCCCAAGCGCTCGACTGACGAGCTTGGGCGACAAGGCCAAAGCAATTGCTGAAAGTCGCAGAACACAGATCATCACATTAACCAGACGTCTACATAGAGAATTGGAGTGGATCCCCATGAAAGCAATGCGAAAAGACAGATCACGTCGGTATCGTTCGGCCTCAGAGTTGTCAGACGATATTCAGAACTACCTTACGGGTATGCCACTGATTGCCGGACCTGAATCCAATGTATACAGAGCCAGAAAGTTTGTGCGTAAACATGCCGGCTCAGTGGCAACGGCTGCGCTTGTGGCGGTAGTGATAATACTGGGCCTCATCGTCAGCACGGCGTTCTCCTTCAGGGCTGAGAAGGCCCGCGGAGAAGAGGCCGTTGCACGTACAAAGGCTGAGCAAGCCTATGCGCAGGCTGAACAGGCCCGAGAGAAGGAGGTCGCTGCACGGACACAAGTTCAAGAGGCGCTGGCACGCGCTGAGAAGGCGGAGAAAGTTGCACAAGAGCAGCGCAGAATTGCCGAAGAACAAGCCAGCAAATATCGAAAGCTGTCATATGTACACGGAGTTGCGCTGGCGGATGCTAAATACCGGGAGCGAAACATGACCAATGTCCGAGAGCTGTTGAAATCATGTCCCGAGGAAATGAGGAACTGGGAATGGTACCGCCTCAACTACATAATGGATGAGGCCATTCTGACTTTGAAGACAGGAGGCGGTTCCGTTGGTTTGAGCGCCGATGGCAATAGGATTGCTGCAGCACATAAAGGCGGTATAACAATCTGGGAGACCGCCACGGGGTCAAAAGTAATGACCCTCAAAGGGCGTGAGAAGGGGGTTTGGTCGCCTGTATTCAGCCCGGACGGCAAACAGGTTGCATCGGGAAGCAACGATGGGGTGATCACTGTATGGGATGCCCACACCGGTAATGATCTGATGAAGCTTGAGGGACACAGCGCACGGGTAATGTCCATTGTGTACAGTCCTGACTCTAAGCGTATCGTGTCGGGCAGTTTCGATGACACCGTAAAGGTTTGGGACGCGAGCGATGGCGAGGAGCTATTGACAATTCAAGGGGCTGGAAAGCTGATCTTTTCAGTTGCGATCAGTCCGGACGGAAAGCGGATTATTGCCGGCAATAGGACCAGTAGAATCAACGAATGGGATGCTGCAACCGGCGAGACATTAAAGACTTTCAGCATTGCTGATCAAGCCATCATATTTGTTGTGTACAGTCCAGACGGTGAGAAGATCGCCGTTAGTAGCGATAGCGGTATTATTCGAGTTTTGGATGCCATAAGTGGATCACAGGTAAGCGCTCCTGAGGGCCACATGGAAAACGAACCGGTATTTTCGGTCGCCTTCAGCCCGGATGGCGAGCGGCTCGTATCGGGAGGTATCGACAATACGGTTAAGGTCTGGAGCACCGCGACGGGCGAGGAATTGACGACGTTGGTTGGTCATGCCGGGGGTATTGTTTTCGCCAACTTCTGTCCAGACGGCAGGCGAATCGTTTCAAAAAGCTTTGACGGGACAGTCAAAGTATGGGATCCGGATGCGGACAAAGATCGCACTATTCTTAAAGGCCACCAAGGCATGGTGCGCAATGTGGTGTTCAGCCCGGACGGCGAACGGCTGGTATCGGCCAGCATGGATAAGACGCTCAAGGTGTGGAACGTATCTGGGGCGAAGGAAATGAGTACTCTCACCGGACATGAAGGTGAAGTGTGGTGCGTGGCAATTAGCCCGGATGGCAAGCGCATTGTGTCAAGTAGCAGTGATAAGACGGTCAGGATTTGGGATGCGGTCAGTGGCCAAGAGGTCCGCAAACTTACAGGACATGATCTCGTCATTTACTGCGTCGCTTTCAGTCCAGACGGCAAACGAATTGTCTCGGGCAGCAACGACAAGACGATCAAAGTCTGGGATGCTTCAACCGGCGAAGAGCAAATGACTCTCTCAGGTCACGAGCACAGCGTCCATTCTGTTGCTTTTAGCCCAGACGGCAAGTTGATAGCATCGGGAGATGCTGGTTGGCCCGCAGCAGCGGCAAAAGTGTGGGATACTTCGACCGGAAAAGAGCTAAGGACCCTTTCAGGGCACAAGGGAGCCATTTCTGCCATTTTGTTTACTCCGGACGGCAGGCGGATCATATCTGGAAGTTATGATGGTACGATCAAGATATGGGACACTGAAACAGGTGATGAATTGATGACACTATACGGGCATAAAGGTAATGTCGAATCACTTGCAATCAGCCCTGATGGTGAACGTGTAGTCTCCGGTAGTCATGATCACACAACTAAGGTCTGGGATGTCACCACGGGAGCAGAGCTGATGACTCTTCCGGGAGGCGGGTCCTTTGGCGTTGCTTTTAGTCCGAACGGAAAGACCATAGCTGGTGGGTGTGGCCCGGGCCCGGGTAGCATCACTTTATGGGAGTCGGGTTCTCGGCCCGGCGCTGGCAGCTCAGGTCAAAGCGTGAACAAGTAACAGGTGGTGGACTAGTTACGCGACAAGGGCAGGTAAGCCAACTATAAATGGAACTTCTTAGCTTAGGAGAAAGTCATTATGAGAAAAGTGAAAGTAGTTACAGCGGCAATCGTCGCCGTACCTCTTGTTGCGGGAATGCTCGTGTTATCGACGTACGCCAAAGGAAAACCGCCTAAGCCGGAGCCTGTGCTCGCCTATGTCGATATCACAGGGGGCATAGAAGGCAACTGCGACAATCCAGCAGAGATCAGCATTGAATTTCTTGATGACTCGTTCGGCATACACGCAGGTTCGTTTGTGGCAAATCCGGATTATCCACCGGCCTTAGAAGTCGGTGGCCCCGGCATCAACAGGAGGTTAACCTATTACTATTGTGATCACCCAGAACATAATGCAGATGGATTAGAAGAAAACACAATATGTGCCGTGGAAGATCATAGCCCGTACTACTATAAAGAGTTGATGATTTCAGGAGGTAAAGTAACGAGCAAAAGAGGAGAAGACCTGACCGTGGTCTTTCCGGCCGGCAGCACGTGGAGAATAAGCTGGAAAGAAACGATGGAATGGGAATACGCGGGAACGCTTAATACCTCCGTAACTTACACAGAGGTCTATAAATAAGGTGTTTCGGGGTTTTTGTCGATTTCGAAGATGAAGGAATTGCCGTTCTCTCTGGGTTCGACCCGGATATCTCCGCCGTGCTTTGTGATAATCTCTTTGGTGACAAACAGGCCGAGCCCGGTGCCCTTGACGGTTCTTTCGCCGGGCGCCTGCAATCTTGAGAACTTCTTGAAGAGCTTTGCCTTCTCGTCCTCGGCGATGGGCCGCGAATCGTTATAGATTTCGATGCGCACCCTGCCGGCAATCTCCTCGGAGCCGAGCGTGACCTTTCCGCCGTCCACGCCGTACTTGACTGCGTTGCCCACGAGGTTGTTCGCCGCGATGCGCAGCAGGTCGAGGTCGCCCTGCACCGTGATTCCAGCAGCGATGTTGTCGGCGACGTCCATCTGTTTCTCGGCCATCTCCGCGGCGAAGGTCTCCAGACACGGCTCGAAGACATCTTCCCGCAGACGTACCGCCGTTTTGTTTATCTCCAACTCGCCTTTTTCTATCCTGCTCAGGTCAAGGAACTTCTTTACCGTCTCTCGTAAGTAGTGCAGGTTCTTTGTCACCGCCTCAAGGGAGTGCTTCTGTTTGGGATTTATATCGCCGAAGAGCCCATCCCGTACGGCCGCAGCGTTC
>JBDREF010000301.1:0-2903 GCA_043820045.1 Planctomycetota bacterium
CATGTCGCGGACGCGCTATGCGACTACCGGCGCCATTGATTGCCGCGGATACGAGAACATCAGGTTGAGTTTCCGGCGGTGGCTCGGCGTCGAATCGCCCTATGATTATGCGAACATTCAAGTCTCGAATGACGGTACGACTTGGATGGACCTGTGGACGGTGGGTTATTCGCATATCTCCGACGATGCGTGGCAGTACGTTGAGTATGCAGTTCGAGGCTCGATTGCCGCCGACCAGCCGACGGTCTATTTCCGCTGGGGAATCGGCCCGACCGACGACTCGGTGACATACGCCGGCTGGAACATAGACGACGTCCAGGTGACCGGCGACCGCTTATAATAAACCGGAAAGACACGCCGGACAAACGGCAAGTCATGACAATTGCAATTCGGCTCCACCGATTCGCAAGCCGATTCGGAACAGGCACGTCCTGCAAAAAGGCAAGTGCGTGACAGGGTATTTGATCGTGCCAGGCTCGTAGTCCTTTTGATTAATCAAAAGGACTACGAGCTTTCCCACGATTGCAGGAATTGTTACGTCGTTGCATCCCGGTTTCCGCAGATGAGAATTCCTTCGTTGCAGCCACATGGTCATCTTGAGCGGAGCGCAGCGTAGTCGAAAGATCCGGCTTGGGACGGAATATAGTCTTGCCCACATGATCGGCGCACACCCGATGCCATTCTGACCTCTTACTTCTTCCGGCTTGCAATTGTCCTGTGCTGTGCGGGCCAATCAGGCACCAGGGGTGCGGTGCGTGTGCTTTGATGTTGAACCCTTGCAGCGGACGGCCTATAATACTCGGTATGGCGGCGAAACGTAAGAACGATGGAATACTCAAGAGCCAATCGCGGCAGACGGACGAAGTCCGCGCGGCGGAGGATTATGGGATTGATGTACCGGCGCTTATTGCGAACCTGCACAGAAGCTGTCACCTACCGTTATCCAGAGCCATTTGATCTAATCAAGTGATCTCATGAACTCCATAGCTTGGCCAACACAAGCAGGATCAACCCAGCGTGTTGGGCTACGCTGAAAACTGATTTTACCGTCAAAGTCTCCGAAAATATTCTGCATTTCAGGAGAGAGAACTTTCAAAGGTTTGCCCGAGCGATCACTGTCAACTGCACTCATCAATACTGCACTGTTCAAAAGGCGACTGTTTGAAGAACCCTTGACTAACACAAGCCTTTCTTTCTGCCTGTCATAGACACTTGGATGTCTTACGTGGAAGTTCCAGACAAAGATTCTTTTCAAATCGTCCGGACTGAAATCACATGCCTTGCCCGCAGTTTCAACCTCAAAGTACCCCATAACCTCAACCTCAAAGCATTCACATCTTCTTGTTCTCCGCCGACAATCTCATCGATATTATAACGCTCCGCCTTGGTTCAGGGTGATTGTCGCCATAATTGCCGGGATAGGCAAGAAGAAAAGTATTCAAAACCGGAAAAGGCGCAGGCGAAAGGTCATACGGCCATAAGTCATCTGATGTGGGTCGCTTGTCGCGCTGAACCAGATTTCTCGACTACGCTCGAAATGACGAAGGGTCGGGAATCAAGGTGACTGAGAGTTTGTAGTCGGGTGCTGGCGGCGCTGGTCTGTGATCAATGGTCCGGGAAGTTGAGGCGGGCGAATTGCTTGTGGAGTTTGATTGCGGCTTTGTCGTATGCTTTGGCGGCCTCGATCTTGTCGCGAAAGTAGCCCAGGTGTTTTCTCTTGCGGTTGCAGACTATTGATGCCCGCCACATGCCTTTATCGCCCGCGAACCAGACGCCCTTGTATCCGGAGCGTGGGTTTCGTTTCTTCGAGTTCCACGCGTTCTGAGCGACGGTCGCTAATCGCAGGTTGGCCCGGCGATTGTCGAGGCCGCAGCCGTTTATGTGGTCGATTACGTATCCTTCCGGGACGCTCATAAACTGGCGGTGCATGAGGATGCGCGAATATCTGCCGTCGGCCCGGCGTACGGAGCGCTCTGCATAGAGCACCTTCTTGCCCCTGGTCCTGCAGACGCGCCACTTGTACTTGCTCAGGCGCGGGTAATCACCGGGGTCCACGATGGCGAACAGGCCCTGTGTCAGCGGGATTTTGCGGAAGGCGTAGCCGTAACGGATACGGCGGTACACCATCAGCACAGCCAGCAAAGCCGCTGCCAGCCTGTCGGGAATCGTGATGGAAAAATCGAACCGGATAAGCACCCTCGCGGCTGTAGCGGATTAGCCAATTGGAGAATAGGTCATCAGGCGACCTATGTGGAAATCCTGAGCACTAAATCCTAAATCCTAAACAAATCCGAATGACCAAAACTCAAAGCACAAAACGCAGTTGTAGGATGGGCTTTAGCCCATGCTGCTAAACTTCGGCCGTCTTTCGGCCCGATACGCGGCAAGCAGCGCCTCTATAATTGGAGCAACATTCACGTTTGATTCGAAAAGTCGGCTCGTTCCGCCGCCCCGCCGAGCTGTAAGTTTATGTGGTAAAACGAGTAAGAGAAAATTTCTTTTTTTCCATTTTTGTCCGGGGGTACCCCCGTATTTGTGCGCGCCAAGGCGGGCGCAGACGCTCATTGTCTCGGTATGAAAACCTGCATGTAATGGTATGGTCCGACCGTTTCTGGGCAAACAACAGGGGCCTGTGTCGAGCTTATCGGCACAGGCCCCGAATCCCGGCGTGCCGGGAGACATCCTGATTTTATTCAATTAGCACAGACTACTTACTGCACGGCGACGTCTTGCGAGCGGTACAGCCGGATGTCGTCAAAGTACATCTGTCCCATGCCGCCCGGTCCCGGCGCGCCGGGATTCTTCGTTCCAATACCAATCGTGATAGTAGTAACGTTGGCAAGGTCCACGCCTTGACTGGCAAACTCCTGAAGGTCGATCACCCACTCGGTCCACGTCCATAC
>JBDREF010000302.1:0-7913 GCA_043820045.1 Planctomycetota bacterium
GAAGAAGAAAGACGCCCGAGGAAAAGTAATCCAGCCAACGTTCGAGCAGGTGAAGAGTTCTTTCTTGACTCTTGTGCGCCGCGGCCCCACCTTAGGTGTCCCTTAGGGAGATACGCGATGAAAATCGATAATCCAGTTGTAGGGTGTGCAAAATTCCGTTTTTGCACACGCGGATCAGGATACCTGTACAGCAAGCTGGCCGAATCCGAGTGTGCAACAAGTGCCTAAGGTACAAGTTGCACACCTACTTTCTACATTTTGATTTCTAATTTGCGTTGAGGTGATATATGACTCCGAAAGAACGAATTGGTGCAATTCTAAGGGGCGATTCGTACGACCGCCCCGCCGTAACTCCTATTTTCATGGCGTGGGCCGCAAACTTCATCGGGCACACTTACCGGGATTATTACCTCGACGGAGATGTACTCGTAAAAGCACAATTGTCGGTCACGAAGGCATTCAATCTCGACCAGGCAAGTGCGATAAGCGACCCCTGGCGGGAGGCGTCCGCATACGGCATGGAGTTCGAGTATCCGCCTGACGGCGTGGGAAGGCCGAAGCAGGCGTTGATAAAGACCCGCGAGGACATATCACGGCTCACGCCGCTCGATATCGAAAACGCTGAGCGAACGGGCCAGCGAATCGAAAGCGTCCGGCAGATGGCCGCACAGATCGGGCAGACCCACAGCGTCTTAGGCTGGGTGGAAGGACCGATGGCGGAGTACGGGGACCTGCGGGGCGTGGAAAGCGCGATGCTGGATTTGATAGACGACCCGGAACTCTTCGTAAAGGCGGGCGAGATTATCATTCAAAACGCAATTGACTTCGCCGTAGCTCAAATCAGGGCCGGTGCAGACATGGTCGGAATTGGGGATGCGGCGGCGAGCCTGATTTCGCCGGCGATGTATGCCGAGTTCATCCTGCCCCTGGAGCGAAGACTCATTACGGCCATCCACGAAGCCGGAGCCGCCGCCAAGCTGCATATTTGCGGCAACATATCTCGCATCGTCCAGCACATGGCGGGGACCGGAGCGGATATAATAGATGTTGACTGGATGGTCCCGCTCACCGAGGCGAGAAAGGCAGTCGGGCCGGAGATCACGCTATGCGGCAATTTCAACCCGGCAGGCGTCTTATTCGAGGGCAGCCCGCAAGACGTCGCAAAGGCGGCCAAGGAGTGCCTCAAAGCAGCCCCGGGCAAATTCATCTTAATGCCCGGCTGCGAGGTCCCCCCCGCCACACCCGAGGAGAACATCCGGGCATTCTGCCCCTGCAACGGCTGCCTGATCCGCGAGGAATTGAAGTGTTAGGCTGAAGCCTTGATTCCGGCCGATGTCTGTGTCCCAAAGCTCCGCAGTAATTCAGCCCACCCGCTGTCCTGTAACAAAACTTATCATTATCAAGCACAACTCATCGAAAAATGTACCGGACCCGAATGACAGTTCTTCCGGATTTTTTCGTTTGTCCATTCCCCTTTATTTCTTAGCAGAGTTTGGCCAAGAAGATACTTAAAGACGGATACATCGAGCTCTTTAAGTGGTATTAGTTGTCTTATTAGAATTATTGAGCCGTTTAACAGCCTCACATCGACTGTTACGGGCGGGCCGGGACGCGCTATCGCGCATCCTCCGTGCCCAACCACTTTTCCTTCCACTCATCGTAGGCTTCAGTGACGTCTTTGCCCCACCCGCCGTACCAGGAGTAGCCACCCCGGCGCTCGGCTTCGATTTCGGACAAGCGATACTTCTTGACGCCGTCCCGGCCGCAGAAGAACGGGCGATTGGTTTTGATCTCGTAGAACCTTGCCCAGATCGGAGCGGCGTTCTGATCTTCGACGACCACGCGGTCGCCTTGCACTCGTTCAAGTCGGATGCCAGTGATCTTCACGGATTCATACCATGTCGCGCCGGCTCGGATCGCGCGTTGGATCTCGGGGCTGGGATTGTCGAGGCTCATGAGTAGCTTGAGGATCGCCGCGCTTTCGGCGCCGCTCTGTGATTCCAACTCATAGGAGCGTGCCGGGCGGGGACGTAGATCCACTTCATCATGTTGGGCACACCAGACCGTCCGCTTGCCGTTGACGACGATCTGACAGTCCAGGATGCACTGGATGCCTTTGTCGAATGCGGTCCTGGCGGCGGCGCGGCGATCCGTTTCCAAGAACGCATAGTCGGATGACTCGGCGACGTCCCGGAGAAACTCGAGAATGTGCACCATAGAATTGTCGTTGAACGTGATGTGGCGAGGATAGCCGCGACTTGGCGGATAGAACTGAGGCCACCCCCCGGTCGGGTACTGCGCATTAAAAATGTGATCGAGACCTTTGAGAAACGCCTGTTTGTAGCGTGGCTCGTTTGTCGCGCGGAACGCCCGGGCCAGAAACCGCAGCTCACCGGTGGTGGCGCCGTTATCGAACGTTCCGTCCAGATCGTCGCTCTTGCCTTCAAACGGGAGGGATGCCGTATCCTGGTTCTTGGGCCAACTGCCGTGCGGCGACTGCCACGTGAGAACGTTGTCGGCAATCCGGCGCCCTTCCTCGCTCTGGAGCCATTCGGCGGACTGCCTTGTGTATCTTGAGGAAATCCTTGCTTCGACGACAGACAGTACCATGAAAAATGAGACACAGATCACAGTAAGTTTTGGTTTCATGAAGCTATCCTAATCTTTGCTAATTCTTATGTGTTTTTGCAGGTGGCTACTCCAACGTGTTGATGTTGTTCTAGGATTTGGTGTAGTCCACAAACACCGTCGGGTCGGTGCCGTTGAGATACTCTTCCACATTGGTGTACCCGTCGCCGTCGCCGTCCTTGGGCCCGTCGGAAGCGTCATTGGGATTGAGGTCCTTGTCCTTCTCCCACGCGTCGGGCATACCGTCATGGTCGGAATCGACAGGAGCGGTACCGCTCCTCAATGTTGGCCAGCCACCCACATCGCTCGGAGCAGTGATGATACCATTGTTGCCATAGGTCGCAGTGCCATTGCGGACTTCCTCAATAATACGTTGGTCTACAGAATCCCGATGAGGAAAAGAACAACCTGCACTCTCAAGGACGGTCATGTAGGCTTCTTCAGCGGTCTGCTGGTTGATGGGCATGGCAGTCCACGGTTGATTCAACTTGATATAGTCGCTCCCGTCCACCCCTCGCCAGTTGTCGGCTGTCACGGCGGGAAAGCCCACTACCACATTGTCAGCAACGTACCAACTGCCCTTGTCGTCACTGTCACGCGCGGAAGGATTGGCAATTCGGTCCCTCACACCGCTTGCAGTTGCAGGCCCCGCCTTGTAGTAGTTGGCGACTATGTTGATGGTGGAGAATTCAATCGGCGGTTTGCGCCTGTCGCCCCGCTGATGTCCTTCCGCACCATAGCAACTTTGATATCCCCAATTGTACAGCACATTGTTTCTGTAATCGTTGAGTCCGCAACCGGAGGCCCACCGCGGATTGCGGCTGTCGTTGTGTGCGATCAGGTTGTGATGATAGGTAGCATGTTGGTTTCCCCAGAGACCGCCAAATCTGTGCCCGCTACCTCCTTTGGCGCAGGCTTCAGTGATCATGCACCATTGAATGGTGACGTTTTCATTATGATAAAAGGACATCACCTCATCGCTGCTCCAACTGGCCGACACATGGTCCACGATAATGTTCTTATGATACCTGCCGCCTATTGCATCAGTTTCAACCTTGGGGTTTGCCCTTACTCGGATATACCGGATGATCACGTCGTTGGCACTAACGCCAAGATTTCCTTTAATGCAAATGCCGTCTCCCGGTGCGGTCTGTCCAGCGATGGTAATACTGTCATTTCTAATATTGAAATTACCCTCAATGGTGCCTGAAACTCTGAACACGACAGTTCTTGGCCCTGACGCTCCAATCGCCTCACTCAGGCTGCTCGGGCCGGAGCTATTTAGGGTGGTGACTTCGTATACCACACCGCCGCGTCCTCCCACCGAATACTTGCCGTAGCCCTCGGCAGTAGGGAATGCCAGTTGCTGGGAATAAATAGTACTCGTAAAACAAATTAATAAAATAAACGGTAAAGCTGATTTTGTAACGTTTGCCAATTTCATCTTTTCACCTTTGTTCATATTTTTTTGACTTGTTTGACTTCTGATGATGCTATTCAATCTCTACGACCACTCGCTGGTAACGCGTCAGGCTTGGCATACCGTTATCTGTCACTTCACAGATCACGTGGATGGTTTGCCCTTTGTCGGCATCACCGGGCACCCTGAATGAGGCATCCTGTTTCCCGGCATCTAAGATGTCAATGGCTCCATCATAGGTATCCGCTTCCTGGTAATGCCACCATCGGTAGGTTAACTCATCGCCATCCGGATCGGCAGTTCCCAGTGTGTTCAGTTGTACGGTGGCGCCGGGCTTGACTTTTAGATCGAGGGCATTGACAAGCTTGACTACCGGCGGGTGGTTGGCCTGGGCATTAGATTTCACACACCAGTCGGCCCGCGCCGCCCAGTCGTTTTGAAATGCTTCTGTCCACCGCCAGATGGGTTTTAGATAGGCCATAAGTTCTTTGTCGTTTTGGATATTCTTTCGCAGACGCTGGCGTCCCCAGGCTGTTGACGTGTACCATCTCCCCTCGGGATACTGATACTCTTGCTCCTGTACCGGATCGAGCCAGGTGTTTTCGCGGACTCTAACATAGCGCCCTCCCCAACCACCCCAATCGGGAGACTCCATGCTGCGCAATCCGGTCACAATCGTATGCAGGAAGGAAGGTGAATCACCTTCTGACCGGAAACGCCCGTCGTCGTGCGCTTTGTACAACGCGCACAGAGGGCCGTGGTTTTCCAGGATATGTTCCTTCATCCACGTGGCGGAAAAGAACTTGTGCTTTTCCTCCGGAATGATCTCGTTCCAATGATAGGCAATGGCCAGGAACTGGTCGGAGATGATTGTCGGAATGTTGTACTTGCCCCAATGGGGCCTGATGTAGTCTTGGTAGGTGGAATCCTGCTCCCAGATAAAGAAGAAACGGATCTTGTTGGCCACATAGGCCATTTGATCCGGGTGTTCTTCTTCAATGGTCTTCAGGGCCCGGGCAATGGTGTTGGGCCCGCCCCACGCCTGGAGCCACACGGGCTGGTTATCCGATTTGTCCAGCAGCACCTTCACGATGTACTGCGAACCGGCCGTGACCTCTTCCATATCGCCGTCAGCTTTCACGTTCCCCAACAGTGTGCGAGCTCGCAGATATTCGGGCGTGGGATAACCGGAGTCGTGCTTGACCAGATTCGGATAGACCTTCGCATAGGCGTCCAGATACGGCTCCACCCAGTCGTCCCCCGCCCAGTTGTGCCCGTGCGAGTGATATTGCGAACTGGACGAGATGATCGCCTCAACATCCCATTCGTTGGTATAGAGCAGAAACCGGACGAGCGAACACTCGTCGTCGATTTCCCCGTCCGATGTCACAATCACTCGCGGCCTGCGATCCGTCGGCCCTGGTTCGAGTTTCGCCAACGCAGCATTGGAGCCGACGCTGAGAGCGACGACAGTCAGGAAAACACGTAACAGATTCCTTCTCATGGGTTTACCTTCCATTTCAGTATTGGGACATCAACCTTCTAAAGTTGGCACACGGCGCATGATTATCTTTAGACTTTGCGGTTTGTCCTGATGCCGGTGATTGGCAGCGGTGCATGCGTTGAACAAAATCACCCAGGAAATCTTCACGCCATCGACTCACTGTCTTGGCACCGCTATGCGATCCTTCTGCTGCGTCCGGAGACGGATCATCCGTCCACCAATTCGGGAACTTCGCAGCCGGACGGTGCGCCATATCGGGTGACGGGATATAAGCCGTAACCCCTCCGGCTTTCCCGTCGAGCACAGGCACATTGCTTTCTATATGAAAACCAAATTCTTTTGCACTTTTGGGGCAGAAACGAAATCGCACAGTGCCGTCGCCAGGTGTATGGCCGGATAGCTTCTGATTCTCCACCGCCAACACCGCCTCAGGCTGCTCCGGAATGTTATTACCCATTGGTAATACGAGTTCCAGGATGGCAAAAACCTCCATGCGATCTTCTCTCGTGGTCATACGCTCGAAACGGCTATAGGGACGCTCCCAGGCTCGCACGAACCGTCCGCCCCAGCCGGGCTGTAAGGGATCGTCGGGTGTGCCCTTGAGCACCCAGCCGACCGACGGTGTGTCACCCATCTTGATATCGGCCTTTTTGCTGACAAAGAAATCACCCAGTGCGCCTTTGCCAGCGATGTGCTGGGAAACAAATGCCTTGTTGCCCCATTGGCCTGACTGATTGCCGCCCGTGAACCAGCCCCGATACGTAGCGTTGGACTCGATGATCCACAATTTCGGATGGTGCGTCGCGATGTACTGAAACGTGTCCGGGCCCCATTTCTTGTTCGGCCCGCCGATCCAGTACACCCGCAACTTGGGTAGGATGTCGGGTGCGTCGTGAAGCGCCTGGGCGAGATCCTCAATACCGCCCCAGACCAGGACATAGAGCGGTCGCGGGTCGTCACGCTGCGCACACTTCACAATCCACTGTGATCCCTCAGTCGAGCCTCGCACACCAGCGTAGGGAGCCCGTTCTGTCTCACCCTGTTTGGTGATCGTACGTAGGGCGTCGGGTGTGGGGTACTGATCAGAATACGTCTTCAAATTGACATAATCTTTCTCATAGCAATCGATGACTTCCAAAATGTCGTCTTTCCGACCGGGACCGTAGGGTGACGAGACGAGCCCCTCGATGTCGAAAGAGTCCGCGTAAACAAGGAAATGCACCACTGATTGAAAATCGTCTGGATCCGTTCCTCCGACGTCCGTCGACACGAGGACGCGGTAGCGGTGGCCAGCCAGCGCGCCGCTATTGGCGGTCACGTTTCTGTCGGGCTCGCTCGACTTCTGGGTTTCAGCAAGAGCGCCTGTCACTGCCAGGCTGCTCAACGCCAGAATGGCAAGTTTGATCGTGTTCCAGGTTGTCATGTTAGTCTGTCCAGCTTTGTTTGCCAGGAAGTTAATAATCCGGGATTTCCCATTTAACGTCATAATCGGTACTCCTGCACGCGAGACGATCAATAATACCATAATCAGGGCTTCAATTTCAACACGTCCGGTTACCTAACTTGGCCCGGGAGCTTTTCAGAAAGGCCCCAAAACACGCTAATCCGCCGAAAATCCATGATTTTGGCGTTTTTTCGACGCATCTCAACCGGTGATTTCTCCTCAGTGGTGCGGGGGGAATTCCGGGCACACCATATAATGGCACTAAGTTAAGGGGAATCGTGGTCAATAGAGCAGCTTATTTGCGAGCCAAATCGGCGAAATTTCCAATCAAGCGGCATCTGGCTCAGCCTCTGAGACGATCAAATATGCTTAACTTAGTGCCATTAGGCACACCATACTTATTTCCAACCGATATATGCGTCACAAAATCACGAATAATTGAGTACGGCCGCCGTATTCTATCAAAGGCATTACTAACGACCACAGAACCAAGATGTCCCTCTTTATCGCTTACCGCCCACAAATCTACGCTGCTCCGGCCCGATTTTCAATCAAAAATCCCGAATTCCGGCTTTCAGGACATATTCGGCCTTTCCACTTTAAAGCGATTCTCACGGGCTAGATGTTGATGGCTATTTTCAGAAAATCCTCAAAAAGATGAAAAAAGTGTAAAAAAGGCAGAATTTAGAATACAGAACACAGGATACAGGAGGGCGAGGAATCGAGTATTTAGAATCGAGCATCGAATTTTAGCGTCTTTTTATAAATTTCACTTCACAGAAGACTATTAACTATGTATTATATATATCTAACAACATGCTTGATTAATAGTGCTTAGTTGATGGTTCATGGTCAAAAAACAATAGAAAATAGTAAATAGTAAATAGAAAATCGGGAGGTACTAATGGCTACTGAAG
>JBDREF010000303.1:0-7157 GCA_043820045.1 Planctomycetota bacterium
TTCAGAGCCTGTGACGTTATACGACTACGCGACGGCCGAGCCGTGGAAGTTCACGGACGGCGTAGAGTTCACCTTCCCGGCCGATGTTCCTGTCACTATTCCCGCCGGAGGATATCTCCTCGTGGTCAAGAAGCCGGAGGCCTTCTCGTGGCGTTATCCTAACGTTCCCGCTGATAAGATTCTCGGCCCGTACGACGGCAGCCTGAGCAACTCCGGCGAGAGGCTGGAGTTGAGCATGCCCGGCGACGTTGACGGGCAGGGCAATCGCTATTACATCCGCATCGACAGGGTCGATTACAGCGACGGCTCGCATCCCGAGGCTACTGCCGGCTCGCTGGACCTGTGGCCAATCGAAGCGGACGGCTACGGCCTGTCGCTAACGAGAGAAGTCCCCGCCGACTACGCCAACGACCCCGATAACTGGACCGCCTCGACTCCCTCCCCCGGCCGGTAAGAAAACCATTATTTTGCAGCTTGACCGGCATTATCACGTCCTCTATCATAAGAGCGATTTGGGACAACTTAATCGCAGGAAAAGACCTGGAACCGATAGCGAAACGATGAGAATCAAGTAAGGAGACAGATAATGAGGCACGTAAAATTACTGGTTGTTCTGTTGTGCGTTGGGATCTCGGCCGGCTGTCTGGAGGGACAAAAGAAAATGGCGAAAAACACATTTGGCGACGACCTGAAGTTTCTTGAGAAGCATACCGAGGTAGTCATTCTGTCGGACTCGAAGGACCGCAGCCATGTGGCCGTACTGCCCGGGATGCAGGGGCGTGTGATGACCAGCAGTGCCGAGGGGGCAGCCGGACTGAGCTTCGGCTGGATCAACCGTGAGCTAATCGGTTCGGGCAAAATTGCAGAGCACATCAACGTTTTCGGCGGCGAAGACCGCTTCTGGATTGGACCGGAGGGCGGGCAATTCTCGGTCTTTTTCAAGAACGGCGTACCGTTCGACCTCGAACACTGGTTTACTCCGGCGCCGGTAGATACCGAGCCGTTCGAGCTTGCCTCCAAATCTCAAAATCGCGTGCTTCTGAAAAAGGACATACAATTAGAGAATTACTCGCAGACCGTTTTCAAGCTTCGCGTTGACCGCGAGGTCCGAGTCCTCGAACAATATGAGGCCGGCAATTGGCTGGGTGTGTCTCCGGGCAAGACGGTCAAGATGGTGGCATTCGAATCGACCAACAAGATGACCAACACCGGCACGAAAGCGTGGGAAAAGGACAGCGGGCTGCTCTCGATCTGGATTCTTGGCATGTTCAATCCGTCGCCGGCGACGACAGTGGTTGTCCCCTTCGCCAAGGGGCCGGAGAGCAAGCTCGGCCCGGCGGTTAATGATGCCTACTTTGGCAAGGTTCCCGCCGACCGCCTAATTGTTAAGGACGGCGTATTGTTCTTCAGCGGCGACGGTCAATACCGCAGCAAGATAGGCCTTTCGCCCCAGCGTTCCAAGCCGATACTCGGAAGCTACGATGCGGTTAACAAGGTCCTGACAATCGTCCAGTACAACAAACCCACTGACACAACCGACTACGTCAACTCGATGTGGGAACTCCAGGATGAGCCGTACAAGGGCGACGTGGTCAACTCGTATAACGACGGTCCCGCCGAACCGGGCGCCAAGCCGCTCGGGCCGTTCTACGAGCTTGAGACATCATCTCCGGCGGCGGCCCTGGAGCCGGGCCAGACGATATCGCACATACATCGCACGTTCCATCTGCAGGGCCCGGAAGCCGACCTCGACCCGATTGCCAAAGCGACGCTCGGAGTGGGGATAGACGAAATTAAATCAGCGCTATAGAAGTAATGGGAACCGGCGCCATTGCACAAAAAGAGTGAATGAGTTCGACAAATCCGTGCAGCGGTTGTGGGATTGTATAGATCCCTGTATGCTCTGCCCGCGCCGGTGCAAAGCCCATCGCAGCAAAGATGAGGCCGGATTTTGCGGCATCGGCGGCAAGGCTGTGGTCAGTTCCATAGGTCCGCACTTCGGCGAAGAGAGCGTTCTCGTCGGCAGGGGAGGGTCTGGCACTATCTTTTTTGCCGGCTGCAACTTGGGCTGCGTCTTCTGTCAGAATTTCGACATCAGCCACCATCGTCACGGCCGCGAGACGACAATCGAGCAGTTGGCTCTATCGATGCTCGAATTGCAGGATTACGGCTGCGTCAATATCAACTTTGTCACTCCCACGCACGTTATTGCGGCTATTGTTGCCGCCATTGAATTGGCTCGGAAGGACGGCTTGACGCTGCCGACGGTTTACAACACGGGCGGCTATGATTCGGTCGAGACGCTCAGGCTGCTCGAAGGCTTCATGGATATTTACATGCCCGATATGAAGTACTCGGATTCGAAAGTCGCCGAGGAGCTTTCCGCCGCACCGGACTACCCGCAGGTGAATCGCCAGGCCGTTAAGGAAATGCACCGTCAGGTAGGGGATCTGCGAGAAGAAAAGGGCCTGGCTACACGGGGTCTCTTAGTCAGGCACCTGGTCCTGCCGGAAAACCTGGCCGGCAGCTTTGAGATCATAGATTTTCTGGCCGAGCATATCAGCCGAAGAACAACCATCAACGTAATGGACCAATACCGGCCCTGCTGCGAAGCCGCATCCCACCCCAAAATCAACCGCCGTCCGACCAGCGAAGAAATCCAGTCCGTCCGCCGATACGCAGTCAAAAAAGGTCTGAACGTGCTTGATTAGGCGAATCTCGCAAAAACTCTTGAAGCCGAAGAACATGGCTGTCTTTTAACTGATAAAGGCGAACTTCCCGGCGGCAAGTGTGGTATAATGAAGTGGTTGGATTCGAACATGTAAGTTCGCAAAAACATGGTACTTTTTGACCAACGTGGGGGTTTCCGGGGAAGGAACGTTCCGGCTTTGACTGATGTGTATTGTCCTCATGGAGAGACTAAATGACGTTGCGAAAACTATTTTCTATTTCGTTGCTGGTTAGTTCGGTGGCTGCGGCAGGTGCCGGCAATCATTCTATGCCTCGCTACATGAGGGAGCCCCCATATAGACCTCCCTGGATGTCTATCCAAAACAATATGGTAGAATTTGACCTGTCTTATGATTTCTCGGTGCCGGGCGAAACTCGCAGGATTAGTTTCGTCGCCGTACTTCCGCAGACAATACCCGACAGGCAGACCGTTCTGGGCATAAGTTACTCTCCCAAGCCGTCGAGGATTTTCAACCGGAACGGCAACCGCTACGCCGAGTTTGTCTTTGTCAGGCCGGAAAGGCACGTAGATGTAAAAATAAGCGTCAAGGCCGAATTGTTCAGATATGACCTGATGACCGCCATGACGAGACGCGAAACCGAACCGTCCGAAGACCTTCAGCTCGCGGAGTTTTTGAGGCAGGAGAAATACATAGAAAAGGACCATGACCTTATACAGGAAGCCGCAGACGGCATCGAAGGCGAGACGGACATAGACATAGCGAAGAATATATATGACTATGTCGCCGACAATATGGAGTACGCGGTCACCGGAGGCAGGGGGCTCGGGGCAGTGAAGGCGCTGCAGCGGGGAAAGGGTGATTGCACCGAGTACTCCGATCTGTTCGCAGCCATCTGCAGGGCGAAAAAACTCCCGGCGAGGGTCGTCACAGGCTACACCGTGCGAACGGACTCGACTCCGCCGAGACATAATTGGGTAGAGGTCTATCTGCGCGGGTACGGCTGGGTCCCCTTCGACCCAACCTCTGGAGCCATGGAGAACATCATGATCCGGGGCAGGGCGTTCAGCAGAATGTGGCCGGTGTACATCTATCTGTCTCACATCCGCAACGATGAAATGCTGGACAACTACGGCTTCGGGGCATACAAATACTGGGGCGACAGAGTCACATTCAAAGACTCAATCGAATTCAGGCAGCCTGTTCCACCCATCCGAACGAACCGCCCCGACTCCGGTAATCCGTAAACAGCTTTCGAGGCGGAGGATTCGAAGGGCACCGGGGTCTCACGGTTGCTAAGGCTTTTGAAAAGTCAAGCTTCCGGGTTGCCCTGACCTTGCTCTTTGGTCTCGCGCCTGGCTGCGCAGCAGCACGTTCCGGCCAGTGCAGTAGCTGCCAGCAGAACGCCAAGAACGGTAAGAGCAATCTTGGCCCAGGACACGGACAGCCATGCAAAGACAATTACCAGGACTGCCAGTACGGCTCTACAGTAACATCGGGACATTCTTGCCTCCTTTTCAAAGATCATTCATCTCGTGCTTCCTGCACTGAGATTTCACTTGTGCGGGCAAATCTCACAATCCCACGGCAATACAGAGAATCTTACACAAACCAGCGGCGGTGAGCAAACTCTTCTTGCGCGTCACACAGTTTTCTCAACTGCATTGCGTTCTTTATGGCGTGGCCGTGGGCGTCGTTGCTGAAATAGGCGTAGATGACGCGAACTCTTTGCGTCTGGTCGTAATACCACCCCGATGTACCGATCCGAATATCACAACCCGCTTTGCTCATGGAAGATATTGTAACACTTTGGACAATTCCTGAAATCGCCATTTGCCAAGATAAGGCCGGAAACAAGTGGAAGCCAGCCTAATTTTTCTTGTTGAAATACGGCATTGTGATCCATATAGTTTAACATAAAGTTTGACTTGGCGGCATTTGCAGGATATACTAATTATATGACCAGCAAAGAGATAGCAATCAAGATTATTCAAGACCTGCCCGATTCAGTGACTTGGGCTGATATTGAGGAGCGAATCCGCTTTCTTGCGGCCATTGACAAGGGCTTGGCCGATATAAAATCCGGCAAAATTGTGCCGCATAAGGAAGTGAAAGAAAGTCTCAAGAAATGGCTTCCCATATAGTCTGGTCGCAAACAGCGGTTGAAGGCCTGAAAGAAATCGTTCAGTACATCGCTTTGGACGACCTTGGTGCTGCAGCCAAACTTGCAGATCGAATTATACAATGTATTGAGACCGCATCCAAGCTGCCGTTTTCCAATCGGGCTGTTCCCGAAAAAGCCGAAGAGTCTATTCGCGAGGCAATCCTTAAGCCATATCGGCTGATCTACCAAGCAGATGCAGACCGCAGCGTAATCCACGTTTTGAGGATATGGCACGCCGCACGTGGGGTACCGGACATTGAATGAATTCGACCCACGGATTACGGGCCACGAGCGACGGTTTTGTCTTGCCTTCACCTCGAATTTTGACAAAAATAAGTGTGACAAAACTGAATTGGAAGGATGGGCAGAAGACTTGCCCACATTGTAGAACTCCACCCTTGCTCTGGGGCCAAAAGAAATGGAAATGTCAGATTGGATTTCAGTCATTGCGCTACTTTTATCAGTTGTGAGCGCCGTGATCGCTTGGTGCTCGGTGAAACAATCAAAGCGCCAAAACGAAATATCCATCCACAATCAAAAACTCGTAATATATGAGGAATTTTCCCACCTGATGGTCGACTTAATGACTCTCGGTGGACTAAACGTGTCCAGAGAGGTCCTCTTAGACTTCTATAAGGTAGAGAGGTTATCAGAGTTCTACTATGGTACGGAGCTTGGTGCGGACTTGGCGAACTACTTCATGCAGGCTGATGAATTGCTACGGATTCGCCATCGCATGCATGAGGCAGAAAAACGGAACGATCCTAACTTCCCTGAAATACGAAATAAGTTCCTGATACTTGAGGGAAAAGCTGCGACTTGTGCGACCAAGACAGTGTGCACGAATCGGACGTAATATTAGGACTCGGATGCAGGCTTGGCTGTCACGTAGTGTGAACGCGCTACGAAAGAAGACAAAATAAATCGCTGCGAGTTTTCTAAACGCATGATAATCCTCGGAATGGAGATCAAGTTGAATTTGCACAAGGCAATCTGTGAGGAAATATGGATTTTGGACCGCAACAGATTGCGAAGTGGCTTGTTGTGATGGGAATCATCATAGCGGCGCTGGGCTCCTTGATGGTGTTGCTGGGGCGGCTCGGATTGTTCAAGTTGCCGGGCGACCTGGAGTTCGGCTCTAAGAACTGGCGGGTCTATATCCCGATAGCGAGCTGCGTGCTCATTTCGATTATCCTGACCCTTGTCCTGTGGTTGATCAATTACTTTCGCCGTTGAAGCACAGGCGGTTCGTATCGCGGTAGCGGCGGATATAACTTCTCTTTCAGCGTGCTCCGGATATAATCGCATATATGAAAAACGCAGTTCTAATTGTGCTTTTCGACCAGATGGCGGACATAATGGAGATCCTCGGCGAGGACCGATTCCGCATCAACAGCTATCGCAAAGTCGCACGAGTCATCGGCGATATTCCTACCGACGTCGAAGGTCTGCTGGCTGCCGGGCAATTGGCCGATGTTCCCGGCATCGGAAAGTCGAGCCTTGCCAAGATCGAGGAGTTCGTCAGTACCGGCGCTATAACCGCCCATCAGGAGCTGCTCCGGAAGATCCCGCCGGAGCTGCCGGAACTGCTGCACATACCCGGCATGGGGCCGAAGGGCGTCAAGGCCGTTTACGAGCAGTTGAAGGTGACAAGTATCGCCGAGCTGAAGCGCGCGATTGAAAATGGCTCGGTGGCCGAACTGCCCGGCTTCGGCGAGAAAAAAGCGGCAGGCATAGCAAGAGGCATCGCATTTCTGGCCAAGTCCACAGGCCGCATTCGCCTCGACCATGCGCTGCAGGCAGCGGAGATTGTCCGCGGCTTCCTGCATGATGTCTCCGGCCTTCTGAGAATCCAGACCGCCGGCTCGCTGCGTCGGTGGGCCGAGACCATC
Source organism: Planctomycetota bacterium (assembly GCA_043820045.1). GTDB lineage: Bacteria > Planctomycetota > Phycisphaerae > Sedimentisphaerales > Anaerobacaceae > JBDREF01. The sequence goes on from JBDREF010000303.1 coordinate 6,747, forward strand.
GGCGACGTTGATATACTCGTCAGCGGCGGCAAAGGCAAAGATTATGAAGAAGCGGGGGGGTGGATCATTAAGGCATTCACCGGCGCGGAATTTGTCGAGGAAGTGTTAGCGAGCGGTCCGACGAAGGGCTCGGCTATCATTCGGACGCAAACCGTCCCGGTGCACGTTGACGTACGTGTTGTGCCGGAGGCCAGTTTCGGCGCTGCGGCGCAGTACTTTACGGGCTCGAAGGAGCACAACGTGCGGCTGAGAGAAATCGCCGTAAAGGCCAAGCTGAAGCTCAACGAGTACGGGCTCTTCAAGGGCGACAAGATGATCGCCGGCCCGGTCGAGGAGCAGATTTACGAGAAGCTTGGCCTTGATTATATCCAGCCGTTGCTCCGCGAAGACCGGGGCGAGGTCGAGGCCGCC
>JBDREF010000304.1:0-3855 GCA_043820045.1 Planctomycetota bacterium
TCCGACAAAGCACAGCAGAGGCTCGGTTGGCTTCACCGTGATAGAAAAGCGAAAGAAGCTGAAACCCGAGTACGTGGGTCTGACGAGCAAGCAGATCGTGGAATTGAAAAAACAGGGCATCGGAATCGACTATCCCGTGGAAATCCCCATCGTCACCTACCTCGGCGATACGCAATACGTCGATTTTTCACAATTGAAATATATCGCCGAGAGCAAAATCCTGATCGCCGAGTGCACTTTCTACGAGGGCGAGCATACCGGCCGGGCCGAAGCCGGCAGACACATGCACATCGACGAATTCACAACGCTGCTCAGTAACCTCCAGAATGAGCACATTGTAGTCACACACACAACCCAGCGAACCCCAATGCGAGAAATCCGCAGAATACTGAAAAACGCACTACCCAAGGACAAGTACGATAGAATCACCATACTAATGGCCAAAAGACCCCGATAGCTTATCTGTTGACTACGCCCCAGCCTTCTCGGAGTGTGGAGGCCGCAGCTTGATCACGACCAGCACCAGGACCGCAGGCAATAACACAGACCAAAGTAAGTGTGTATAAACCAAGGCTTCTGATGCATGCTTTTGAATATCCATGTTACGAAATGCGGGTACAGGAATACGTAAGGCTGCCCCGTAACAAAAAACAGTAGCAAGAAAGACAAGCAGGATTGTCAAAAAAGATATCCGTTTTGATAGCTGATTAATTACTCTTTGAACTACTGGAATTCCAGGTGTTATTTTGTAAGCAAAGAAACCAAGAAAGATAACTATTACCAAGGCTAATATCTGTGTAATAAAGCCAACAAGCCCCAAACTACCGTAGCTTCCTACTCCCCCTTTAATGGCGAACCGAACGCTCTCTTCAGACACAAACCTCGCGAAGTATGCCGTCATCATATAGATAAGGATACCGGTTATCATCAAGGAGGCTTTTTGCCTGAATACCATACCACGATTTATCTTTGCATATTCATTTGAAAGGCTTTCTATATTTCCAAGCCGATGTGCAGCAATCCAGAATTTTTCATCGTCAGAAAGCTTGAAGGCGTTTAAGCCGTCGATTTCGGCTCGCAGATGACCCTCCAGTTCATCGATATCCTCTTTGCCGAGGGATTGCGATTGAGCAAGGCGGTTGCGCCATTTATGGATTTGTTCGTTCAGGTCAAACATGGTTCTGCCTCCCATAATTGAGCTAAAGTTGAATATACAATTTTCCACTGGCTCTTATGCTGTTCGAGCGATTTGATACCCCGTTCCTTAATTTTGTAGTACTTCCTTTTACGGCCGGTCTCCGACTGCCGCCAACTGGATTGAATCAGCTTTTGCTTTTCCAGACGATGGAGCACGGGATAGAGCATGCCGTCGGTCCAGTGCAGTTGTCCGCCCGAAAGCTCATGCACGCGCTTGATGATGGCATAGCCGTAGCTTTCGCCTTCCGAGAGAATAGAAAGAATCAACGGAGTCGACGACGCCGCAATCAAATCTTTCGATACAGCCACTTTCTCACCTTTTAAAAATTACCTACAACACCCATACATAGCACTGCTATGTATATTAGTCAAAAGAAAAATCCCCGCAATGAAATTTTTTTCTGTCCAATCGATATTGGATTTTGAGCGTTTGACTTCTCATCGTGGTATGTTTATGCTACATTTGTAGTGAGGTAATTATTGACAATCTGAGCGGATAAAGGTGGTTCTATGAAAGATGGAAATGGGATAAATCGCAGAGAATTCGTAGGCACGATGCTCGCTGCCACGGCGGGACTGGCAGCAAATCCGAATAGCTTATCACAGGGCAGCCAGAAGAAAGGTTCGAATATGAAGGTCGGTTTATACAGTATCACATTTCTTGGGGTCTGGTATCGCGGAGAGGCTCTTACGCTGGAAGATGTAATCAAGCGGGCACGGAAATATGGTTATGAAGGGATTGAGATCGACGGAAAACGCCCTCACGGCAATCCGCTTGACTGGCCGGCCAAACGTTGCATAGAACTTCGCTCCGTCGCTGATGGAGAAGGTATCGAAATTCATGGAGTTGCGGCCAATAACGATTTCAGCAGTCCGATTCCGGAATATCGAGAATGCCAGGTCGCCTATGTTAAAGAGCTGATTCGAATGACTTCGGATTTGGGCGCAAAGACGCTGCGATTGTTTTTGGCCTGGCCGGGTGTGACGAAACATCCGCAATTAGCGCAATATGTGATTGCAAGGGATATCTGGAAATACACTCATGACAGGTTCAAAGATGAGGAAACCTGGGCATGGTGTCGCGAAGGTATGGCCGAATGTGCCCGATACGCAGAAGACGCCGGTGTCATCCTGGCGCTGCAGAACCACGCTCCTGTTATTCGGGATTACCAGGATGTGCTAAGGATGGTGAAGGAAGTAAATTCCCCCAACCTGAAGGTCTCACTGGATGTTCCGATCATGGCGGATAAGAGTCCGGAAAATATCCAAAGAGCGGCGAAGGCCGTAGGCGATTTGCAGGTCTTGTCCCACTTTGGCGGCGAATATGAAAGAGATAAGGACGGCAAAGTCAAAGGCGCGGAATTCTACAAGCCCTTCATTCAGGCAATGCGCGAGATCGGATATTCCGGCTATCTTAGTTATGAGCTATGCCATCCGCTGCCAAAGGTGAACGACCAGACAGTGGGCATCGAATTCGCGGAAGAAAATGCACAATTAGCCGCCGAATTCATGCGAGGACTCATCACTGATGCTGCTAAGGCATAGAACTCGAGTGCGGGAATCCAGTACATCGTTACATATCTGGATTCCTGTTTTCACAGGAATGACAAGACGCGATATCTTCCTGGAGAATAAATACTATATCGCCGGTCTTGAATCGGTCAGGCACAGCTCCACGAGTTCATCGATTACGGCGGTGCCGGCGCACATTACTTTGTCGGCTCCGCCCCAGTATAACTTCAGCGTGCCGTCGTCTTCGGGGACGGCGCCGCAGGTGAAGACTACGTTGTGGACGTAGCCGGTCACTTCCCACGGATCTTCGGGCTGAAGTATCCATCGGTCGCCGACGCCGAGAATCTGCGCAGGGTCGTCGAGCCTGTGCAGGGCTGCGCCCAGCCTATATACGTGGCCGTCCATTGTCGGGAAGACGCCGTGATAGATGCTCAGCCAGCCCTTGTCGGTGCGAATCGGCGGAGCACCCGGGCCGATTTTCATCTCGTCCCAGTGATACGGCACGGGCTTCATGACCAGTTTCGAATCGCCCCAGTGGCGAAGGTCCGGCGAGTAGCTTATCCATATAGACCAGGGACTGATGTCGCTATGTGGCCGGTCTAATTTAACGTACCGGCCGTTGATTTTGTCGGGGAATATAACGGTGTTGCGATAGTCCGCCTGCGTGATGAAGGCTACACGCTCAATCGATTTGAAATCCGCTGTTTTCGCCAGGCCAATACGAACTCCGTGCTGCGAATATGCGCTGTAAGTTATATAGTACACGCCTTCAAGGCATGTAATTCGCGGGTCTTCGACGCCAAATGCCTCGTACTCGGCGAAGACGGGCTCGGTGCTCGGCGTCATGAACGGCTCGGGGGCGGCGTTGAAATTGTAGCCGTCCTCGCTTTCCGCCAGGCCGATGATGGACCTGCCCGTATCGAGGTGCGAGCGAAACAGCATTATGTAGCGCCCGTCGAATTTCGTAACGCCGGCGTTGTGAACCGTCTGGACCGGATAAGGAATATCGTCTTTTGTCAGTATTGGATTGCCCCGGTACCGAGTGACAAATGGCTTGGTCATGATTTACATCCCTGCATATTATGATTTCTTTTGTTCTTCCCGCCGGAAGATTTCGGCATAGACTTTTTCGTAGCCTGCGACCAT
>JBDREF010000305.1:0-3875 GCA_043820045.1 Planctomycetota bacterium
CGGTTGCCTGCCGATTCCCCAGCCTGTTGTGCAAAAAGGCTTTTGACAATCCACTCGGTGCAGTTGGTATGGTCAGCAAATAAGAAACTTCATTAGTCATTGCTTCAACTTCCCGTCAGGATAGAGTTTTTCGGAGGGACAACCGTGTCATTCCAGCGTAGGTCTGACAATTTCAGCCCGAAGCTGGGCCTCGCCGCCCTGCTGTTCATAGACGCCGTAAAAGATCGAGCACGAGTCAAGCCAGACGGTAATTCGATGCAAATCTTCCGGCGGCAGTTTCAGGCCGTAGTGCCCTTCTTTCAGCAATTCGTACAGCTTCGAAGCCCTGGCGCCGAAATTGCCCGGCCTGGTGCGGTGCCTGTCGCCGTATTGCCAGAATCCGTACTCCGGAGCGAGGCTAAAATACGAGGCATACCATTTCTGCCTGCCTTTGACCACAACCTCTCGATCCAGCCGGGGCGCTTTATCCCGATTTTCCTGGTGACAGCTCGCACAGTGTCTATCGAGCACGGGCTGGACCAGGCGAGGATAGCTGAACGGGTTTGTGCCGTCCACGTCGGGTAAGAGCTTCGACGGTTCGCGCCGCAATGCAAGCGGCACGCGCCGAGCCGCCTGGGGGGCGCGATGGCGGGGCTCATGGCAACCCTGGCACACCAGGTTTTCGCCGGGCTGCAGGTAGGTCGCCGAGCGCATAGACTGAACGGCGAGCCCTTCTTCATCGAGCGCCTGGAAGAAAAGCTCCTTTCTCGCGGGAACGGTGAAATGCGCACTGCCGTCCTCTTCCACAGGTACCGTTCCGAGTACGTACCGTGCCAGTACCACCGAATCGGTAGCTGTCGGCATCCGCAGGCTTGTCTCATGCGGAGGCTCCCCGGAGGGGACGGACATGGGTATGATCTGGTAGATGCGAAGTGCTTCGATTTTTGTCCCTTCCGGCCATGGTGTCAGGCTGTCATAGACATTTATGACAGCCAACGTGGCCTCGGCATTCTTCTCGGCGGCGAGGCGCTGAGAAGCATCCGGCACGACCGGCGGGATGCTTCCGGGACGCAAGGGGATGGGATTTTGACATGCGATATCAGGATCGCGGTATATCAATTCCTTATTGCCGAAAACGTCAATCAGATAGATGCCGTAATCTCCTCTGATGTATTCATTGCCCTGCCTGCCGTTTCCCGGCCTCATGCCCGCATCGTACACGCAGAGGTAATAGTTCTCGCTCAAAGGCCAGGCGGTCCCATAGACTTGCGCTCCGCCCTGGGTCTCCGGAAAATCCACTTCGGGTGTAAGTCGCTTGACCGGCGCCATTGCGTCGTCGTCCTCGATGTGCGGGTCGAAGATGACCAGTGAGCCGAAGGCCTGGCCGTGGTGCGGCGCGCCGGTCGCAACGAATTTGTGCGAGTCGGGGATTGCGCGCACGTCAAGCTCCATGTCGGCCCGCAGCTCGCGCGGAGCGAAATTGCCGTGTACGGCTCGTGCATTACGTCCGTCGGGGGTAGTAATCCAGGGCAGATGTGCAGTGCAGCCGTGGCGGTCCACGTAGTCCCAGCGGGTGTAGATGATCATACCGTCATGCGTTACGCTCGGATGCCACTCATTGGTTTCGTGAGGGCTCAGGCAGCGGATATCGGTGCCGTCGAGGTCCATATCGAACAAAGTGTAGGTCGGGCACACTCTGCCGCATCGTAGGTATCCGCCGCGTCGCTCCGAGATAAATGCGACTCGGCCATTGGGCAGCCAGCACGGATCGAAATCGTTCCAGGTACCATCTGTCAACTGGACAAGACCTGAGCCGTCGGCATTGACGCTGAAGAGATGGTAACATCGCTGCGGGTGCCAGTGTCCTGCCGTCGGGTCGGTGTGGTATCTGTGGTCGGTGTCGCCTTTGCACTGCACATAAGCGAATACTATTCTTCTGCCGTCGTAAGACAGGTCCGGCGAAAGAAACGAACCATCTTCGAGCTTCCTGCCTTTGAGCCGGCCTTGCCGGACTATCGAATCGGCCAGTACGTCTCGCACGTGCGGATTCGGGCCGAATGCGTCAGTGAGCACATACAGTCCCCCGCCCGGTTTGGCATGAATGCCGTAATACTGATCGCACATGTGATTAAAGCCGGCCCGGTGCCGTTTAATGAACATAATTTCGTTGAAGTCCAGCAACGGATTCGAAAAAGTGATCTTTCGCCGGAGCCTGCAAATCTCTGCGAAAAGCTCGAGGCGATCACCGGCTTGTGCCACCTGGACCTTTGCCGCGGCTGTTTGAAGCCGTTTCAGTTGTTCCTTCATCGCCGTCGTATCAGGCGCGGCAGGCATGTGCTCGATGTCTTCGAGCAGTGCTTCGGTCCGCCGTAAAACCACGTCGGCAGGATCTCGGTCTGAGTCGAGAATCAGGGCTTCACGGCAAAAAGCCTGGCCTGTGAATGCGGCTATCCGCTTGCGGTCCCGAATATCACACCGCAAAGTCTCGTATTGCCTTTCGAGTTCGGTCCGTTGCAGCCTTATCGTCGCCTGAGGATCACCGTCCATGGCCTTGAAGGTTTCATGGCCGGGCGCCTGGCTATCTGCCGCGGCTCTGACTGTCACGGCCTTCGCATCAGACGAAAGCGGCGTGAACGCCGGCACCAGCGCAAGAAAAACGGCCAACGAGATGAAAGGCATTTTCTGCATTTGTTCCACATTCTACACGAGGGGGACGCCAGATTCAAGCTCGGACAGACTCGAATTCCTCCCTCTTCTGAGGAGTTTTGATCCGTCGCGGAATTTATGCCGAGTCTTTGTGCGGCCCGCTGTGGCTTACCATCCGGACCGATGAGCCACGAGGGGGCAGATTGGCAAGATGCACTCTGAATCGTTTAAGGCTCTGGCCTCTGCCCGTAATTCGTCTGGGAACATAGACTTCGTTGGAACGAACGGTCTCAAGGACCCGGCCGTCGGGAGACAGGACCGTGACATCCACGTGCGTTTTGATAGCTGAGCCGACATGGTCATGTCGCATAAGGACTCCGGTTATCACGAAGCCGTCGTCCTGTTCGTACGCGCTGCTCCATGCGATATAGACCTTTCCTTCTCGCTGCCTGTCCAAAGTCAGCACACCGGTATCGACAAGATCGACTCGATTCGCCGCGCAGCCGGATATAATGGTAGCCAGGACACCAATCGTTATTAAGCTTAAGACCTTTTTTCTCATTTTAGTCTCCCGCTTGACAATATTTACTGATTTATAGTGCATTTTGTAGCCTATTGGTCTTTGAGTTCAATATCACACGGCGTCTTCACCGCGATCCCCACTGCTGATGCGGACAGCCTGTTCAAGCGGCAGGACATAAATCTTTCCGTCGCCGCGCAGACCGGTATGCGCCGCCCATTCAACCGTTGAGAGGACTGTGTCAACCAGTTCTGCATGGCAGGAAATCTCCAGTCTGATATGGGGTTTGAAATCCAGAGAAATCTCCGGTTTCTGCGTCGGATCATGCTTGCTTCTGTCGCGTCCGAAGCCATGGATCTTTGAGCTGCTGGCTCCGGTAAGTCCTCCGATTTTATGCAAAGCCAGCATCACTTCATCGAATTTGTTTTCCTTAATAAATGCGATTACCATTTTCATAATCAGATTCCTTTTACTTCTTATGTTCCTCTTTAAATATCAATACTCCACAACTGTTTCATCCCGGTTAAAAATTATATAAAGCACAGGAAGTATGATAAGAGTCAGACATAGGGAACTGATAAGCCCGCCGAAGATCACAGCTACCAGGGGTTTCTGTATCTCGGAACCTGCGCCGGTTGCGTATAGCATCGGCAAAAGTCCCATCAGCGTAGTCAATGTGGTCATTATCAATGGCCGTACGCGCAGTCGGCAGGCCTCGATAACCGCATCG
>JBDREF010000306.1:0-2312 GCA_043820045.1 Planctomycetota bacterium
GAAGCGAAAGACATAGATGCGTTCGTTCTTCATGCACATCGCCCGTCCGTCAGCCGGCTCGTCCTCGCGGTGGCTCCACAGGACCTTTTTCGTTTTCGGGTCGATGGCGAGTACGCTGCCGCCGAATCCCCACGGATGCGCTACGTATGCCTTGTCGGGGTCCTTGATTTTGTCGGGCTGATTGAAGCCCTGCGATATGGGGTTCCAGGGCCAGCCGTGCGCCTCGCGCTGCCAGCGCATGGTCGGGTCCCTTTGCTCCTGCTCGCCGATTAGCGCGTAGAGTACGCCGCGGTCGATTGCCATCCACTTCCAGAATGTCCCGCCGGCGATATCCGACGGGGGGATTATTTCATCGAGAAGCTTGCCGGTTGCGGAGTCGATGACTTTGCACGACTTGTCGTCGCCTACGTACAGTACGGCCGGCGTTGCGACCATCGTGTTGCGATGAATCATCACGCCATCGGCCAGGTCGCGCTGCCAGAGCATCGTGCCGTTGTAGCCGTTAAAGGCGACGAGTTTGTTGAGGAAAGGTTCTTCCCGTTCCTTGAAGGCGATGTGTCCGAACGCCTTGAACACGCGCCCCGCCGAAGCGACCGCAACCTGAGGCACCGGTGCATAACGCGGCTCGGCTAAGAACTGGGTCAGATAGGGCGCCCGGATGACGCGGTCGTTCGACTGCGGGTTGTTGTCGGGTCCGTGATAGGGATGAGTCCAGTCGTCAACCCCCTCCGGAAACGGCTTGACCAGGACTTTCTGGCCCAGCAGAGCTTTTCCCTGCGGGCGCAGCACTCGCAGCACTTCGGCTTCGGAAACACCGTCTGCTCGGCCTGCCACTACGACGGCGTCGGCCAGGTTATCGGCCAGGTTTAGCTTTTGCAGCGGACCTTTGTCCACAAAGATGCGTGTGCCGTACAAGCCGGCGGCGTCGGCCGCCTCACGAGTAGCCTGAACGTCTTTGCCTTCGGGCGATTGCACGTAAATCAGAAGCTCGCTCTCGCGCGCCAAATCGACAGCAAGCTCAGCCGCGGCGTCGCCGAGAAGCAAGCAGATTCCGCGCTTCACATCGATGCTCTTGAGAGTATCATCCGCGGTGGCGTTGTCTGTGATAGCCTCCCCGACTTTTTGCAGGAACGTGCTGTAAGTCGTGTTTGAGATTGGCCTGTCCCTTTGGTCGAGGCCGAGCCTAACGATGACCATGTTCCACTTGGGGACGATAAACATATCGTTGTTGTTGTAGCCGCTGGCTGAATACGTGCAGTGCGGCGCGTCGGACCAGTTCTGCTTGCCGTCAGCCTTGACGTCGTTGACCCACCAATTGAAGCCGTATACACCCCGGCCGTCCGCGCCGCTTAGAGGCTCCAGCGGCATCGAGGCGGGCACGTGTGCCTTGGTTGCCATATCGACCCATTCGGCGCTGATCAACTGTTTATCCTTCCATTTGCCTCGATTCAGGAACAGGTGCCCGAATCGAGCCAGTTCGCGAGCCGAGATGAACATGTGTTTGTTTCCGTTCCCTGAGCCGCCGTTGACCACGATTCCGTCTATCTGGCCGAAGTCACCCCAGTCCCACTTTGCCCTGTTCATGCCGATCGGATCGGCAATCTTTCGCTTGAAAAGTTCCTCTATCGGCTCATCGGCGATTCGGGTCAGGACGTTAGCAAACTGGTTCATGGCCGAATCCCAGTAGGCATATCTCGAACCGGCCGGTTCAAACAACGGCGTATCGGCCGGATGGAATGGTGTGCTGCTCGGTCCGTGTTTGTAGCTGCCACTCGTCTTGTCGCCGACGGCGTAATAGCCGCTCGTCATGGTTGTGAAATGCCGCAGCGTGACAGCGGGATAGGTCTGGGCCATGGACGGAACGTGGTCTTTGGCGAGCGTATCGAGCGCTGCCCTGCCGTCGTCGATAAGCAGGCCCAATACGGTGCTCGTGAAGGATTTCGTAAGCGACCACACGCCGTGCATCTTGTCTATGTCCGTGCCTTTCCATATCATGCAGCCGTTGCGAATGACGACGAGTTCCTTGACGCCGTCGGGACCGGAGTTGTTCTTGAGATAGGATACTGCTGCGTCGAGTTTTGCTGAATCGATGCCCTGCGATTCGGGGCTGGCTTGCTGCCAGTCGGTTTCGGGGAAAGTCATCTGTGATGCTGCCGTAACCGACAAGGTGCAGATCAAGAGGAAAACGGTGGTTGACAATCTTGCTCGTTCCATAGCCTGGACCTCCAAGTGCAACAAATGTCACAGAACGCAATCAAGCCTCCGCGAAAAAAGAGCGTTCGTATTCATTTCATATAATCCCCACTGCTGTT